>JAVXWP010000014.1:0-63117 GCA_032230695.1 Actinomycetota bacterium
CTACACCGACGAGACCGGTGGCGTGTCGCTGTACCAGGCCGAGGACGAGGCCGCGCTCTACGAGATCATCAACCAGGACCCGTACTACCTGGAGGGCGCTGTCGCCGAGCGCACTGTGCGCGGCTTCAGGCCCGTAAGAGGCGCTTGGGTCGTCTGACCTTTTCAGTAGCACCCCCGACCTGCAGGGTCTCGCCGGAGCCGGGGCCCTGCAGGTTCCATGGTGGCTTTCGGGCTTGGGTCAACTCTCGACCTTGACCTGGAGCGAGCTGGAGGTTTTACCGTGGATGGCATGACAGTTCAGCTGAACCACACCATCGTCCACGCCCGGGACAGCCGGGTCTCCGCCGAATTCCTCACCGACATCCTCGGTCTCGAGCCCCCGACGACCTATGGCCCGTTCGTGGTGGCCCAGGTCGAGGGCGTCTCGCTCGATTTCGCCTCCACCGGGGAAAAAATCACTCCGCAGCACTACGCCTTCCTCGTCGGCGACGCCGAGTTCGACACCATTTTCGCCCGCATCCGCGAACGCGACCTCCCGTACTGGGCCGACCCCGGCCACCACTCACCCGACAAGATCAACACCAACGACGGCGGCCGAGGCGTCTACTTCGATGACCCCGACGGTCACGCCCTCGAAATCCTCACCGTCCCGTACGGGGGCTAAGTGCAATCAGCACGGACTGCACTTGGAGGCTTCCGGACGGTTAGAGGTCCAGGACGACGGTGCCGCCGGGTGGTCGCGCGACGCAGATCCGCACGCGTTCGCCGGTCATCGAGGGCACCTCGCAGGTGCCGCAGAAACCTTGCCCGCACGAGTACGCGGTGTCCGGCAGCACTTCCCGGATGACGTCGAGTGCGGACCGGTCGGCCGGGACGTCCAACGTCGTCCCCGTGCGGCGCAGTTCGACCCGGAACGGTGTCCCGCCGACGATCGACGGCGTCGAAAATCGTTCGAAGAACACAGCTTTCGCCCGTGGAACAGCGTCGACTCGTACGCTGGTGAGCATCGGCAGCGGCCCGCAGGCGTACACGTTCGCCCCCACGGGCGCGCCTTCCAGGAGTTCTGCGCCCGATGTCGGAATGCCGTAGTCGGTGTCCGGGCGAATCCAGACACGATCGGTGCCGAACTCGGCGAGTTCGGCGAGAAACGGCATCGACGCGAGGTCGCGGCCGGTGTAGACGAGCCGCCAGTTCGCGCCCAGCGAAGCCGCGCGGCGGACCATCGGCAGAATCGGCGTGATCCCGATGCCCCCGGCGACGAACAGGTACTTCTCGTCCACCACGAACGGGAAGGCGTTCCGCGGGCCGCGGACGGTCACCACCGAGCCAGGTCGCAGCACCGAGTGGACCTCCAGCGAGCCACCGTCTCCGTGATCGATCCGGCGTACCGCCACCCGGTAGTACGAGCGGTCATTTTCGTTGCCACACAACGAGTACTGTCGAACCCGGCCGGAGGGGAGCACGAGGTCGAGATGGGCGCCGGGGCGCCACTTCGGCAGGTCGGAACCGTCCGGCCGGACCAATCGCAGACTGACCACGCAGTCAGCTTCGGCCCGCACCTGGTCGACGACCAGCACGAGGTCGCGATCGACCTCGGCGACAGGCGGCCGACGTCGTCCGCTGACCGCGCTGAATCGCCGGTACAGCGCGACGACACCGACCAGCGTCGACATCAGCCGGTCAGCACGCGGCTTCCCGCCCAGATGCGCCGGAAAACGCGGGAGGCTCACCGCGGCGCGTCGGCCGCCAGCGCGGCGGGCGAACTCGCCAGGTACGCGACCGCCTGATCGGTGTTGCCCGTCTGGATCGGGTGATACGCCCTTTTGAAGTACGGCCGGACCTCTCGCGCCAGCTGGCGTCCAGTCGGCAGCAGGCCCCTCTTGCTCGCCTTCCGGTACGCCCGCCAGCTCGCCTTCTTGCCGGTAGCCGGGTCCTGCGCCATCAGGAACCTGGTCCCGCGCAGGAAAACCCAGGCCAGCACCGGTGTCACGACGATCATCGTCCTGGCGCGGCGCGCGTACCGGCCGTCGAGATGCTGGAACAGGTCGAACGCGACCGACCGGTGCTCGACCTCCTCGGCGCCGTGCCAGCGCAGCAAGTCGAGCATGGTTTCGTTGGCGCCGGCGGCATCCAGTGGCGTGGAGTCGAGGATCCACTGACCGAGAAACGCCGTGTAGTGCTCGATCGCGGCGACCACGGCGAGCCGCTCGACGAGCCACTCCTCGCGCGGCTTGCCCTCGAGATCGCGGTCGCCGAGGAGTTTCCGGAACAGCCACTCCATCTGCGCGATGAACGGCTGGACGTGCACGCCACCGGCTTCGAGATGATCCGCGACGCCGCTATGCGCCTCCGCGTGCATGGCTTCCTGGCCGATGAAGCCGAGCACGTTCTCGCGCAGGCGAGCGTCCTTGATCAGGGGTACGGCCTGCTTGAACAGCTCGACGAACCAGCGCTCGCCTTCGGGCAGTGCCAGGTGCAGGACGTTCATCGTGTGCGTGACCTGTGGTTCCCCCGGGACCCAGTGCATCGGCAGCGAGGCCCAGTCGAACTTGACGTCGCGTGCGTGCAGGACGATCTGCTCGGGTTCCTCCGTCACCGAGCTCGCCCGCTCAGCTCGTAGTCGCTGGCCTTGACCTTGCGCGTGTCGAGCCAGTACCGCCAGGTGAAGCCCGGCCAGATCGTGCGGTTGACGCCCTTGGCGTCGAGGTACCAGCTCTTGCAGCCGCCCTGCGTCCACACGCCCTTGACCAGCTTGTCCTGGATCTCGTCCTGGAACTTGTCCTGCACACTCGGCCGGACGTCGAGCGCAGCGGCGTCGTGCGAATCGGCGAGTTCGATCGCGTCGATGACGTACCTGGACTGCGACTCGATCATGAACACCACCGAATTGTGGCCAAGCGCGGTGTTCGGGCCGAGCAGGAAGAACAGGTTCGGGAAGCCCGAAACCGTGATCCCCAGGTGGGTCCGCATGCCCTCGGCGGCCCACTCCTTGGCGAGGCTGCGGCCGTCGACGCCGGTGATGTCGAGGTATTCGAGCGCGTCCGTTACGTGGAAACCGGTGCCGTAGATGATCGCGTCGACCTCGTGCTCCACCCCGGCGTTGTCGACGACGGAGTGCTCGCGGACCTCCAGCACGCCGTCGGTGTTGACGTCGACGTTGTCGCGGTTGAGCGCCGGGTAGTAGTCGTTGGAGATCAGGACCCGCTTGCAGCCCATCCGGTAGTCCGGGGTGACCTTGCGGCGCAGGACGGAATCCTTGATCTGCTTGCCCATGTGGCGCTTGGCGACCCGCTCGCCCACCTTCATGATCGCCGGATGCCCGTTGAAGCCGAGTGCGGGGATTTCGCGGAACAGGTAGATCGCGCCGCGGTACAAACGCTGAACACCGGGAACGCGCTTGAACAACGTCTTCGACCAGCTCGGCATCGCGTGGTCAGTTTTCGGCATGATCCACGGTGGCGTGCGCTGGAAAAGTGTCAGTTCGTCGACGTCCGGCGCGATCTGCGGGACGAATTGGATCGCGGACGCGCCGGTGCCGACCACGGCGACGCGCTTGCCCTTGAGGTCGTACTCGTGGTTCCACCGCGCGGAATGCCAGGTCTGACCCTTGAACTTCTCGATACCGGGCAGCACCGGGATCTGCGGGATGTGCAGGCCGCCGACGCCGGAGACCAGGAACTGGGCGACGTACTCGTCACCGGACTTCGTGTCGACCGTCCAGCTGCGCGCGTCGGAATCCCAGTGCGCGCCGGTGATTTCGACGCCGAAGCGGATCTTCTCGCGCAGCCGGTACTTGTCGGCGACACCCTTGAGGTAGGAGTAGATCTCGGGCTGGGGCGAGAACGACCGCGACCAGTCCGGGTTCTGTTCGTAGGAGAACGAGTACAGGTGGGACTGGACATCGCAGGCGCAGCCGGGGTACGCGTTGTCCCGCCAGGTCCCGCCGACCTCCTCCGCCTTTTCCAGGATCACGTAGTCCCGGATCCCGGCCTTTTCGAGCTGGATGGCTTGCCCGAGGCCGGCGAACCCGGTCCCCACGATCACGACTTTCACGCGGTCGGTCATTTGCTGGGTCCTCCACGACTCCGGGGCGGCCTGTCCTAGGTACATGTTACCAGCGGTAACGGCTACTTTCTAGTAGCATGTACTGACACGCCCTAGTAGGTCCCGCCGAGTTTGCGGTGGTCCCAGGTAACCGTTTTGGTGGGCTTGAAAACGAGCCCGAGCCGCTTCGGGGCCTGCTTGCCGATGAACGCGGCGAGCTCGCCGGGAACCGGGTCGCCCGGCTTGGCGCCGGCGTAGCGCTGCATGAGCGCGATGCCCATCTGCGTCACGACCTCGGTGTCTTCGATGATCTCGACGTCGGCTTCGAACGAAACGCCCCGCAGGTTCTCGTACGACTCGCCGTCCTCGATGAGCACAGTCGCCTCGGGCAGGCGCCGCAGATTGGCCATCTTCTGCGACGAGCCGTACGTCCAGGTCTGGAGGGTCCCTTCCTGGCGGTAGTACCAGAGCGGGGCGACGTGCGGCCTGCCATTCGGGCCGATCGTGGCCACGTTGATGACCTTCTGGGCGTCGAAAAACGCCAGGATCTCGTCGTCGGTCATGCGGATCTGGTCCCGCCGGGACATCGGGCCTCCTGTTGTCGAATATGGGCTGGGCACGAAGCGTCTCCGCTGAGGGTGGTGGTGGGAGACGGGTGGGCCGCCAACGCTAGCGTTTTGTGGCGGCCCTGCCACCGTGACCGGTCACGGACGACTCGTAAGCGCCACGCTCCTTGATGTCCTCCAGTGCGGCCTTGTCGGCGGCCGGGACGCGGCTGCGCGAGCCGATTTCGATGATCGGCGGCAAAAACGCGCGGAGCAGCTTCAGTCCGCCGACCCAGCGAGGGACGTGGATCGTGCGGGCGCGCTTGAGGATCCCGGCCTCGATGTCGTCCAGCGCGACGCTGAGCGGGTAGGTCTTTCCGAGCAGACCCGGCATTCCCGCGCGGAGCTTGCCGAACACCGGGTGCGCGTCGGCGCTTTCGACCAGATCGGTGCGGATCCACGTCGGATGCGCGACGCCGACCTTGACGCCGAGGTGTGCGACTTCGGCGCGCAGGCTGTTGGAGAACGCCTCGACGCCGGCCTTCGCGGCGGCGTAGTTCGCCATGCCCGGTGCGTGGGTGATCGCGGCGAGCGAGGAGATCGCCAACAGGTAGCCCTTGCGCTCGATGACGTGCGGCAGCGTGACGCGGAAGGTGCGCCAGACGCCGAGCAGGTCGACCTCGATGACCTTCTCGAACGCGGCCGGGTCCACCGAGCGGACGAACCCGGCCGTCGCGATTCCGGCGTTTGCGATCACGATGTCGATACCGCCGAAGCGTTCGACGATGCCCGCGGTGGCCTTCTCGAGCGCGGCCCAATCGGTGACGTCGGCTTCCCAGGAGTGGGCGTTGGCGCCGATCTTGTCGGCGACCTTCTGCTGCTCGTCGGCTTCGAGGCCGACGAGTGCCACCTTCGCACCTCGCGCGGCCAGGCGTTCGGCGAGCCCGGCGCCGATGCCTCGCGCGGCGCCGGTGATGAGCACGACCTTGCCGTTGACGTTCTTGCTGGCCACGGTGCCTCCTGGTGTCGACTTGGAGGCACCGTACCCCAACTTACTCCCGGTAGGCTACTGGCTGGTAAGTAGCGCCAACTCCTCGTCGGTCAGCTTGAGGTCGACGAACGGCAGCAGCTCGGCGAGTTGTTCGGTGTTGCGCGCACTTGCGATCGGCGCTGCCACGGTCGGCTGCGCGGCGAGCCAAGCGAGCGACACCGCGGCGACCGAAACACCGTGCGCGGCCGCGACCTCGTCCAGGACGCTGAGCACTCGCTTGCCGCGATCGTCCAAATAGGAGACAGCTCGGGCCGCTCGCGGACTGGTGGACGGAGCGTCCTTCGACCGGTACTTCCCCGCGAGGAATCCCTTTGCCAGTCCGAAGTAAGGCAGGGTGGAGAGGCCTTCGCGCTCGATCAGCGGAGCCAGTTCCTGCTCGTACTCACGCTCGAGAAGGTTGTAGTGCGGCTGAAGCGCCACGTACTTCGCGAAGCCCTCACGGTCCGAAATGGACAGTGCCTCGGTGAGGCGTGCGGCGGTGTAGTTCGAAGCCGCGATGTAGCGCACCTTGCCGGAGCGGATGAGCGCGTCGAACGCGCCGAGGGTTTCTTCGAGCGGAGTGTCGGTGTCGTCGCGGTGGGCGTAGTAGAGGTCGATGTGGTCGGTCCGAAGGCGCTTGAGAGACTCGTCGGCGGCGGCAGCGATGTTCTTCGCGGAGAGGCCAGGCCGCGACGCGAGGGCGCCGACCTTCGTCGCGATCACGATGTCGTCCCGACGGCCACGCTTCGCCAGCCAATTGCCGAGGATGGCCTCGGACCCGTCGCCGGGCTTGTCCGGGTCGAGCCCCTGGTACGCGTCGGCCGTGTCGATGAAGTTCCCGCCAGCCGCCGTGTAGGCGTCCAGCACGGCGAATGACTGGTCCTGGTCGGCCGTCCAGCCGAAGACGTTGCCACCGAAGTTCAGGCCGTAGACGTCGAGATCACTGCTTCCGATTTTCGCCATACTCCGAACGTAGACGGGCCCACCCGGTGGCGTGGAATGAAATCGGTCACCCGAGAAGTTGATCCTGTTATGACTGTGACACTGGGCAAGATCGGTATTTGGCGACACTTCGGTCAGCTCAACGGCGAGTTCGCCGCGGAGATCGAAGCGCTTGGCTACAGCGCGATTTGGCTCGGCGGCTCGCCATCGGGAGACCTGGCCGACGCGGAGCGCCTGCTCGACTCCACCACCACACTGGTCGCCGCGACCGGCATCGTGAACATCTGGAAGGACGACGCCGCCACCGTCGGCGAGTCCTACCGCCGCATCGCGGCCAAGCACCCGGACCGCTTCCTGCTCGGCATCGGCATCGGCCACCCCGAGCACACCGACGTCTACCAGAAGCCCTACGACAAGATCGTCGAATACCTCGGCCAGCTCGACGCCGCCGGCGTGCCCCGCGAGGGTGTCGTGCTCGCCGCGCTCGGGCCGAAGGTGCTCAAGCTGTCGGGAGAGCGCACCGCCGGAGCGCACCCGTACCTCGTTACGCCCGAGCACACCCGCCAGGCCCGCGAGATCCTCGGTGCCGGCCCGCTGCTCGCGCCGGAACAGCACATCGTCTTCGAGACCGACCCGGAGAAGGCCCGCGCCATCGCCCGCCCGTCGGTCCAGATGTACCTCGGCCTGTCCAACTACACCAGCAACTGGCTGCGGCTCGGCTACACCGAGGCCGACATCGCCGACGGCGGCAGCGACAAGCTGATCGACGCGCTCGTCCTGCACGGCGACGCGGCGACGATCGCGCGCGGCGTCAACGCCCATCTCGAAGCCGGTGCGGACCACGTCAACCTGCAGGTTCTCGGCGACGACCCGCTGCCCGCGCTCCGCGAACTGGCGAAGGAGCTCGTCTAGCGCCGCCGGAGGGGGCACTCTGGAGGTAGTGCTCTGTATCCCGGCCGTCCTGGCGGGATATAGGCATACGACCAGTGTGCCCGTTCCGCCGACCTCGTACGATTCGGCTGAAGGCGCCAAGTCTGCTTCCAGGAGGACAAACGATGCCCATCGCCACCCCCGAGGTCTACGCGGAGATGCTCGACCGGGCCAAAGCGAACGAGTTCGCCTACCCCGCCATCAACGTGACCTCGTCGGAAACCCTGAACGCCGCCCTGCGTGGGTTCGCCGAGGCGGAGAGCGACGGGATCATCCAGTTCTCCACCGGCGGTGCCGAGTTCGCGTCCGGCACGAAGGTGAAGAACATGGTCACCGGCGCTACCGCACTGGCCGAGTTCGCGCAGGTCGTCGCGGCCAAGTACTCGATCAACGTCGCGCTGCACACCGACCACTGCCCCAAGGACAAGCTCGACGGCTTCGTCCGCCCGCTGCTGGAGATCTCGGCCGAGCGCGTCAAGAACGGCCAGAACCCGCTGTTCCAGTCGCACATGTGGGACGGTTCGGCGATCGAGCTCGACGAGAACCTCAAGATCGCCGCGGAGCTGCTCGAAAAGGCCGCCGCCGCGAACATCATCCTCGAGGTCGAGATCGGTGTCGTCGGTGGTGAAGAGGACGGCGTCGCCAATGAGATCAACGACAAGCTCTACACGAGCGACGATGACTTCCTGAAGACCATCGACGCGCTCGGCACCGGCGAGAAGGGCCGCTACCTGCTGGCCGCGACCTTCGGCAACGTGCACGGCGTCTACAAGCCGGGCAACGTCAAGCTCCGCCCGGAGGTCCTCAAAGGCGGCCAGGAAGTCGCGATCAAGCAGCTCGGCCTGGCCGAGGGCTCGAAGCCGTTCGACTTCGTCTTCCACGGCGGTTCGGGGTCCGACGTCGAGGACATCCACGCGGCGCTGACCTACGGCGTCATCAAGATGAACGTCGACACCGACACCCAGTACGCCTTCACCCGGCCGATCGTCGACCATTTCTTCAAGAACTACGATGGCGTCTTGAAGATCGACGGCGAGGTCGGCAACAAGAAGGTCTACGACCCGCGCAGCTACCTCAAGGCCGCGGAGGCCGGTATGGCCGCCCGGGTCACCGAAGCCGCGACGGCCCTCAAGTCGGCGGGCCAGAGCGTCCGCTGACCTGGGTACCCCGGGAAATGAATGGACCTTTCATCTCGAACTGTGTTTTCTACAGAGCGAGATGAAAGGTCCATTCTCATTTGACTGCTCAGATCACTACGTCCGGCGTGATCTCCCGGCGCTTCCGGCGCTTCGCGGCACGCTCGGTCAGCGCCCGGGTGACCGGGCCCGCGGCGCCCCAGAGCACCGCGACGCCGACCAGCGCGATCGGCACCGACCAGTAGTCCACCGGCGGCGCCGACTCGGTCTGCACGTCGCCGAGGAACCAGGGCCGGAACTGCGACTGGAGCCAGAGCGTCCCGTAACCGAACGCGGTGACGAGCAGCGCGCCGACGCCTGCGGTGAACGCCCTGTGCCCGCGGCCGATCCGGAAGGCGAGATCCACCGCCAAGCCGACGAAGAGCAGGAAGAACGGCACTGTCGGCACCGGGAAGTCGATCCCGAACAAGATCGGCCACATGATCAGGCGGTACGTGAGGTATGCCCCGGCCACCGCCGTCGCGGCCCACGGCTTGCCGAGCGTGTGGCGCGCGAGCGCCAGGATCAGTGCCATCACCGCGATGCCCCACAGCGGGTAGACCCACGCCGGGATCGGCATGGTGAAGTGCGTGACGGCGGCCAGATCGACGGGGTGGCCGATCTGCTTGGCCGCGAACGCCAGCAGCGACGGCTCCGCTTCGGGCGTGCCGCGCTGCCACGAGCGGAGGCCGAGGATGCCGAACTCCTGCTGGCCGTTCGCGAAGAAGGTGTTCTCCAGGAAGAATGCCCACAGTCCGATCAGGACGCCGGTGCGCATGCGGCCAGGCTTCGAGAACTTCAGCCAGCCGTCGATCGCCCCGGCCAGCATGATCCCGGTGCCGGCATAGAGCATCAGGTGCGAGGGGCTCCACGCTGTCAGGTCGAGGCCGTTGACGCGGTGGTTGATCACGTCGAGCGGGCCGGCGACGAGGAAGATCCCCATGCCTGCCTGCATGATCCGCAGCGAGCGCTTGTCACAGCCCAAGCCGGTGTAGGTGTGGATCACCACCAGCACCACGATGATCCCGGTGCCGACGGTGTTGATCAGATGCGGTGGCGCGAGGTCGTCACGCAGCCACTGGAAATGCCACGACATGTCCCACGTCGACCCGAGCAGCTTGAAGCCGAAGGCGACCAGCCACATGCCGTAGCAGAAGTTGAGCACCCAGTCCGGCGTCGGCTGGCCAGGCGCGCCACGCTTCCAATGCCGGTGGAAGAACAGCTTGGTCTTGGCTACGGGGTTCTTGGGGATGACGTCTGGCTCGACGGCCCCAGACACGTCAACTGCCTTGGTCATGTCCGACATCATGGCCGCTCGACATAACGACCGGATAGAGGACGCCGCAAAAAACAGGGTTCACCCGTAGGGGTGGCGAGTTTGCCTTCGCTGCGGCCCCCACGGCAAGGTAGCGCCCCATGATGTCGAAACGCTTTGTCGCGGCCGTCTTGATCGGCTGCCTGGTGCTGGCCGGTGGTGGGGTTCTCGGGGCCTTGTTCTTCTAGAGCACCGGGAACGGACCATGCCGGGAACGAGCTTCCTCACCGTCCGCTGATGGCGCCCTGCCGCCGCGATAGCGCGGCCTTCGGCCGGATGCGGGTTCGCGGGGTGCATGAATGCAGCGCAACTGCTGCTAGAGCACAATGGTTCTATGACGCATGCCAACCTGCTGGGCCCCGAGCCCACCCTGCTCCCCGAGAACACCGTCGCGCAGGCAGCCTTGGACGCCGGCAACGATCCCGCCACGGTGGCCGCGGAGTATCCCGAGTTCAGCGGGGCCTGGGCTGCGCTGGCTGAGAAGTCGCTCGAATCCGGCCAGACCATCGCCGCGTATGCCTATGCCCGCACCGGTTACCACCGTGGTCTGGACCAACTGCGACGCAACGGCTGGAAGGGTTTCGGCCCGGTGCCGTGGGCGCACGAGCCCAACCGCGGCTTCCTGCGCGCTGTCGCCGTACTTGCCAAGGCCGCCGGCAAGATCGGTGAGACCCACGAGTTCGACCGCTGCCGTCAGCTGCTCGAAGACTCGGACCACGCCGCCATCGACGCTCTCGGCCTGGCGTAGGACGCGCCCCCCGGGGAAATATGTCGACCTTCCCCGGGGCGGCAGGGCACTAGGCCGCCAGCACCGCGTCGAGTACCGGTGAACCGACCACGCGGTTGCGGCCGCTGCGTTTAGCCGCGTAAACGGCGGCATCGGCGGACGCCATCACCTCGTCGAGCGTCGAACCGTCGCGTGGGAACTCCGCGACACCGATGGACGCCGTCTGGTTCTCGATGACGACGGGCTCGCCCTCGTTGTTGCGGGTGTTGATGACCAGTTCGCTGATCAGCTGCCTGATCCGCTCGGCAGTCACAATGGCTTCGTCCTTGGTGGAGGACGTCAGCAGTGCCACGAACTCTTCCCCGCCGAAGCGGCCGGCCAGGTCGTGTTGCCTGGTCTGGGACTTGACCAGCGCGGCCACTGACTTGAGGACGTCGTCGCCGGCCAGGTGGCCGTAGTTGTCGTTGATGCGCTTGAAGAAGTCGAGGTCGATCATCAGCGCGCCGAAGCTGCCGCCCTCACGCTCCACCCGGGACACCTCACGGATGGCGGCGTTCTGCCAGGTGACGGCGTTGAGCAGTTGGGTCTTCTGGTCAGTCGTGGCCAGCTCTTCAAGCTGCTTGACCAGTGCGGAGCGTTGCAGGACGAGCAGAGGCAGGATCACCAGGCCGGAGAGCAGCGGCTGGTAGGGGAGCACCGCGACGACCAGGCCGCCGACGCACAGTGTGGACAGCTCCAGCAGGTTGTCGTCCATGCTGCCCAGGCACGCCTTGAGTTCGGCGGTGCGGGGCTCGGCGAGGTACAGGCCGATGGTGGTGAGCAGCGAGTTGGTGACGAAGAACACCATCGCGGCGGCGCAGACCGTAGTGACGCCGTCGGAGGCGATCGCATGGGCGGTGAACCCGGCGGCGCAGGACGACAGGATCATCGTCGCGGCGTTCGCGATGACGCGGTGCGTCTCGCCAGGCCGGGTCCCTGACCAGCTACGGAAGGCGAGGTAGAGGTACAGGATCGCGCCGAGCAGGGTCGCGAGCTGGGGTGGGAGAAGCAGTCCACCGGGGAGCAGCCACACCGAGGTCATGTTGATGTGCCCGCCGGTGCTCAGGATCCGGCGCTGGCGTTCGACCCGACGGCTGACCTCGGTCTGTACGACGGCTAGCGCGGTCAGCACGAGGAACGCTTCCACGTGCTTCTGGGTGATCGGAACCAGCAGAGCGGCAGAGCCGGCAACGACAAAAGTGACACTCACAGTAACCGCGGAAAACGTGATCCACCGGCGCGGCCGGTTCCACAAGGGCCATTCGGTCACCTTCTGCATCCATCCGCGCCCCGAAAGATCCCCCGATGTGATCATTCTTCCCCCAGACTCTTGTGTGCTTGCGCCTAGCAAGCTAATGCTCACACACAGTTTCAGCCTATTGGCAGGGTGACGGCAAGGGCCTTAGGTGTGTATTTTCTTCTGACAAGCCGAGGGAAGGGTGGCCAGCGAATGCGCGGCAGGGACCAGTGATCGAAGGGCGCTCGCCAGAAGGCTGCGCAGGTTAGCCCACGCGCGGGGCACGTCAGGCGTGTTCTGCGCGTGCGGCATCAATGCCGCTCCACCGCCCGGGCTGGGCCGAAAGATTCCTGTGCCAAGCGATCGCCAGCGGAACGGTCAGCGCCAATCCGGCCGCTCCGAAGATCCCCACAGTGGTCTGCGCGCTCACCTGGTCCGCCACGATTCCCCCGATCAGTGGACTCAGCCCCATCATGGTGGTCAATCCCGTGTTGGACAGTCCCATCGCCTGGGCCCGGTTCTCGTCCGGCACCGCTAGGGTCAATGACGCCGTCGCCTGCATCAGTGCGACCGTCCCCAGTGCTCCGGACAGGATGAACAGTCCCACCGAAACGATCATCCCCGGCTGCAGGAAGCACAGCAGCAACGGCACCGCGGTCAGCCCGGAAAGCCAGCCGATAAGTTTCGGCCGCACGGCGGCGGGCACCCAGCGGGTGTAGATGAACGCGCCGATCACGCTGCCGAGGGGGTCGGCCGCCAGCAGCAGGCCGATGGCTTCCGGCCCACCGCCCGACGCGGCCGCGTATGGCGCGGCGATGCCCTCGTAGACCGGGATCAGGCCCATCAGCCAGGTGAAAAGCACCAGCGTGCGCAGTCCGGAACTGGCGAACACCAGCCGTCCGCCCTGGCCGATCGAGGCGAAGAACGACTTCCGCTTCTCTCCGCTCGCCGCCGCCGGACGTGAATGAAGGCCGAACCGCACGAACAACGCCGACGCCGCGAAGGTCGCCGCGTCCAGCATGAGCGCCACCCGCGGGTCCACGGCCGCGATCAGCAAGCCACCACCGGCGAAGCCGAGCAGCTGTGCCGATTGGACGGTCATGTTCCGGATGGCCATGCCGACGATGAATCTTTCGCCGTCGAGCACCTGCGGCAGCAGCGCCAGCTGGGACGCCTTGAACGGCGGATTGAGCAGCGAAACCGAGCCGACGAGGACGCACACCACCCAGAACGGCGCGGCCGGGACGGCCACCAGCGCGATGATGAGCCCGCGCAAGACGTCCACCAGCACCATGACGTCCCGCCGGGGGAAGCGGTCCGCCAGCCCCGTCAGGAAGATCCCGCCGAGCAGCGAGGGAGCGTAGGTCAACGCGTAGGTGAGGCCGGTCAGCGTGGCGGACTTGGTCTCGTTGAACACCAGTACCGATAGCGCGACCCTTGCGAGCTGGTCGCCGAAGATCGACAGCAACTCCGCGAACCACAGCGCACGGAATTCGGCGACGCCGAACACCTCGCGAAACGTGACCCGTTGCGGTGCGCCGGTCATGCCCTGCCCCCAAAATGATCTCTACAGATGCGACAAACTCGTGACCCTAGATGTAAGTGGTCACGAGCTAGTCACGAAGCGTTAGTCGTCTACGTCAGTGTCTCCTGATGGTTGGTTATTCGCTAGGTTCTTTTGGCCGGGGTTTTGCTTCTGTCTGCAACTCTTTCTCGAAGGCTGGCAGTCCGAACCCCTTGGTGTCGATGGCGCGGGCGTCCAAGCTGCGGTAGCCGCCACCCTGAGCTCCACGAGCAGCGGCGCGCGACTTCGGGATCGGCGACGGCGTACTGCCTGATCTCGAACGGTCTCCGGGAAGTGGAAGGCCGCGGTGAATGTGGGATACGACACATTGGGCCGGTGTGCGAGCAGGATCTGCAGTTTGTCCAGTTCAAGCGGGCGCTGGTCTCCGAACCGTGGTTTCCCCCTCTCGAGAACTACGCCCGGGGTGGCATCGCGGCAACGGTGTCCGCTGGGTGAGAAGGCCGTGGACCAGCGCGCTCCCGGCGTAACTTCGAGAGGTGGCCTCCGCCGACAGTCAGCCGTTCGAACTAGCGATCGTGGGTGCCGGCCCGCGGGGGATCTGCGTGCTCGAAAGGATTTCGGCCAACGCCGGTGAGCTGCTGGGCGATCGCCGCCTGCGGGTGCACCTCATCGATCCGTTCCCGCCGGGCCCCGGCCGGGTGTGGCGCTACGACCAGTCGCCGTTGCTGCGCATGAACTCCATGCCGGAGGACGTCACCATGTTCACCGACGAAACGGTGACGATGGCCGGTCCGGTGTGGCCGGGGCCGTCGCTCTCCGAGTGGGTCGCGCAGGTACGCGCCGGGAAGCTCGACGTCAAGGTCGCCGAGGATCTCCACGACGAGCTGAACTCCTTGGAGGCCACGTCGTTTCCCACCCGCCGGTTGCAGAGTGCTTATCTCGACTGGGTTTACCGGCACGTCCTCGCCGGGCTGCCGGACGGGATCGAGGTGGTGGAGCATCGCGCGCGGGTTGTTTCGATGACGGGGGCCAAGCCGCAGGACGTCTGGCTCGAAGGGGAGTCGCAGCCGTTGCGGGTGGACGCTGTGCTGTTGACTGTCGGTCACCTTGATGCTGATCCCGACGAACGCGAGAACGAACTTGTGCGCTTCGCCGAAGAGTACGAGCTCGCCTACTATCCGGCCGGGTACACCGCCGACGTCGACTATTCGGCGGTACGACCGGGTGAAACCGTGCTGGTGCGCGGATTCGGGCTGGCTTTTGTCGATCTCATGCTACTGCTCACCGAGGGGCGCGGCGGCCGGTTCGAGGAGCTGACGGGTGGCGCGTTGCGGTATCACCCGAGTGGCGCCGAGCCGGTGCTGCACGTCGGCTCGCGGCGAGGTGTGCCGTACCACGCCAAAACCGGCTATCGGTTGCGCGGAAAGGCGTTGCAGCTGCCAAGGTTCTTCGACTCCTATGCGATCAAGAAGCTGCTCGACCGGCCCGGCCAGCTGGATTTCTACGAGGACGTATGGCCGCAGATGGCCAAAGAGATCGCCTGGGGTTACTACACCGAGCTGTTCACCGGGCATCCGGAGCGGGTGTTGCTCGATTTCGCGGTGTTCGCGGACGCCTTCGCCGATATCGACTGGGACACCGCGGAAATGCACGCGCTGATCGATCGCGCAGTACCGTCCGAAGTAGACAAACTCGATCTGCGGCGGTTGGATCGGCCACTGGCGGGCGAGCGGTTCGGCACGGCCGAGGAGTTCGGCAAACACTTGCGGGAGTACATCGAGGGCGACTTGGCGCGCCGCGCGAACGTCGAGTTCAGCGCCGACCTCGGGGCGTTCATGGCGCTGTTGTCGGTCGTCGGCCAGTTCCCGTCCCTGGTGGCCACCGGCAGGCTCGACGCGCGCTCACAGCTGTCCGATGTGGACGGATGGTGGTTCGGCTTCTTCAGCTATTTCGCGAGCGGGCCGCCGCCGAGGCGGCTTCAGGAACTGCTCGCCCTGCAGGACGCTGGGGTCGTTTCCTTCCTTGGCGAGGATATGCGCGTGGAAACCGAAGAGGGTCAGTTCGTCGGCAGCAGCGCGAGCTATCCGGGCACGGTGGAGGCGTCGACGTTGATCGAGGCGCGGCTGCCGGAGCCCAGCGTGCGCCGGGTGTCCGACGGGCTTCTGCGCTCCATGCGTGACGCGGGCGCGCTGGCCGAGGAGACCGTGGCCGACATGGTTTCGGGTGCGAAGTTGCCATCAGGACGTATTCATACCCGTGTTGCCGATTCCCGGCTCGTCGACGGCCAAGGCCGCCCCCAGCGCGCCCGCTTCGCCGTCGGCCCGCATACGAGCGCGCGTTCGCCAGGAGCCTTCACCAGACCCCGGACGAACGCGCTCCCGTTCCGGCAAAACGACGCCGTCGCCCGCGAAATCCTCGGCCTGGTCGTGACTCAGGTCGGCTCGGGGTAGGCGACGCCGCGCTGACTCACCGGGCCCGAAAACTCGCCATTCGTGCTCAGCAGCAGGCAGGTTACCTCGCGTTCGCGCCGCAGCCAACCTTGTTCGTCGGGATACAGGAACCGAACCTCCAGGCCCGGGTAATCCTTTTCGAGGTCCAGGTAGTTCTCCAGCAGCAGCGGGCATTGCTGCTCGCCGAACGACCTCGCGTAGTCGCTGCCCGGGTAGTCGGCCCCGGTCAGCGGCACCTTCGCGAATACCTCGCCGGTGTGGAGGTTGCCGCAGTCCTTGAGCTCGACCCCGCGCGGCGCGTCTCCTGGCGGCGGGGTGAAGCAGTCCTTCACGTTCAGATACGCCGCGGGGATCAGCCCGCTTCCGGCCATGCTTTCGAACAGCGCGGCTTCGTCGGGGCTGGTGTCGCGGGCGCTCTCGAACCCGACGAACGCCCAGACGACAGCGGCCACCAGGCCGGCCGCGGCCAGTCCTTTGCCCCGCTGACCGGTACGGCCGATCTGCCGGATCGCGGCGATGCCGAAGATGATGCCCAAAACGCCGCCGAGTAGCCCGAAAACCAGGGCTGCCACGGCGAATCCGTTGACTCCTGGTGGAACCGCCGCCGCCTCGGGCTGAGGGGCGTCCTGATAGCTCGGGCCCAACGGCGACGGCGGTGGAGTGACGGGAGGTGGAGTTGCGGGTGGTTCAGACATAGGGGTCCCCTCGTGAGTCCCCCGACCCGCGGGAAAGCCTAGTGGATCAATTGCTTTTCCCGGTGCGAATTAACAGCGGTTGAGCATGTCCGTCAGCGAGGTCTTCTCCGCGGAGTTGACGGTGAGCTTGAACTTGTACTTCACCGCGACCCACATACGTGCGTAGGTGCACCAGTAGGTGACGGTCGGCGGCTTCCACTGGTCCGGCGACTTGTCCCCCTTGGACTGGTTGACATTGTCGGTGACGGCGATGAGCTGTGGGTCGCTCAGGTCGTTCGCGTAGGCCTGGCGTTGTGACGTCGTCCACGACGACGCTCCGGTGCGCCAGGCGGCCGCGAGCGGCACCACATGGTCGATGTCCACGTCACTGGCGGCGGTCCAGGTCGCACCGTCATACGGGCTGAACCAGCTGCCGGACGTCGGTGCGCAGTCGGAGCCGGTCGTGACGTTCGTGCCGTCGCGCTTGAGCACGACTTCGCGGGTGTTGCAGCTGTTGCCCTGGTCGATCCAGTGCGGGAACAAGTCGCGGCTGTAGCCCGTTTGTGAGCCGTCCGCGGCGACCCGCAGGGTGGCGAGTTCGGATTTTGCGGTGGCGCCGGAGGGGATTCCTGGTGGGGTCGCCTCGGCGACTCCGGCCAGGCTCGCTGTCAGGACCGTGGCGATCCCGATGGTGACGAAGGTGTGGCGAAACGTTGGCATGTCAGCTGCCTTCGTGTCAGTGGCGGGGACACGACGACCTTGACTCACGAAAGTGGCCAACACAACACGTGTGAGTGATTAACCGACGATGGTCGGTTAACGCAGCGTGACTATCCGAGGCCGCGAACCAGCCGCAGATCCTCGGTGTGCCGGTACCAGGTCCACTTGCTCACCGCGCGCGGGTACGGCACGCCGTCGAGGATCGGCCGGTTCGGGACACACCCCAGCTGGAACGCGCGCGAGTAGTGGTCCGTCGACCGCTTGAAGAAAGCACCCTTGACGACTCGCACCGACAGGCCAGGACCGCCGGACTCGTCCGGCTCGACCTCGATCGACCGCGCCGGGCCACGCAGCGCGAGCTGCTCGTCGCAGTACGCGACCCCGCGCACGGTCCGAAATGTGCCGCGACCGACCAAAACGCCGCCGGAGTCGTCGCGGATCAGCGGAACCGGGTCCACATCACCCCTCAAGGCGAGCGCCAGGGCTCGCAACGGCTGTGTCGGCAGCCGCCAAAGCGCCGCGACCGCGGAATCCGGCGAGCTCGGCACAAAGCCGACCGACACGCCAGCCAACTGTTCTTTGCGTAACAGTCGGACCACCACCGCGGCGAGGTCCGCGTCCGTTCCGGCTACGATGAAATGGTCGCTTTCGCCCAGCAAGGGGTCCACATCGGCCTTGCCGGGAGTGGCCGGGACGTGCTCGACGCGCAGCCCGTCGACATCCGGGAAATTCGGTGAATCCGGCCCGCAAGCCAGCACCAGTCCACGCACGCCCGCTTCCTCCGTTACGCTCATGCACCGGCATTTACCAGCGCCATTAGTGTCCTTCCGGGACACCTACGTTCCTGACCCGGGCACACTTAAAACCAAGAACAACCGATATACACTGGAGTGTCACATGCCGGCGATCGTGCTGATCGGTGCCCAATGGGGCGATGAAGGTAAGGGCAAGGCCACCGACCTGCTCGGCGACCGTGTCCAGTGGATCGTTCGCTATCAGGGTGGCAACAACGCGGGCCACACCGTGGTTCTTCCGAACGGCCAGAATTTCGCGCTGCACCTCATCCCCTCCGGCATCCTGACCCCCGGGGTCACCAACGTCATCGGCAACGGTGTGGTGATCGACCCGGGTGTCCTGCTCGACGAGCTCGCCGGGCTGGAAGCCCGTGACGTCGACACCAGTCGCCTGCTGATCTCCGCCGACGCGCATTTGATCATGCCGTACCACGTCGAGATCGATAAGGTCACTGAGCGTTACCTCGGCGCGAAGAAGATCGGCACCACCGGCCGGGGCATCGGCCCGTGCTACCAGGACAAGATCGCCCGCGTCGGCGTCCGCGTGCAGGACCTGCTCGACGAGAAGATCTTCCGGCAGAAGGTCGAAGCCGCGCTGGAGTTCAAGAACCAGGTGCTGGTCAAGGTCTACAACCGCAAGGCACTCGAAGCCGAGCAGGTCGCCGACGAGGTGCTCGCGGCGGGCGAGAAGTTCGCGCACCGCATCGCCGACACCCGGCTGCAGCTCAACCAGGCCCTCGAGCGCGGCGAGATCGTGCTGCTCGAAGGTTCGCAGGGCACGCTGCTCGACGTCGACCACGGCACATACCCGTTCGTCACCTCATCCAACCCGACCTCGGGTGGCGCCAGCGCGGGCTCGGGCATCGGCCCCGGCCGCATCACCACCGTGCTGGGCATCCTGAAGGCGTACACCACGCGCGTCGGCTCCGGCCCGTTCCCGACCGAGTTGCACGACGACTCGGGCGAGTACCTGCGCAAGACCGGCGGCGAGGTCGGCGTGACCACCGGCCGGAACCGGCGCACCGGCTGGTTCGACGCCGTCATCGCGCGGTACGCCACCCGCGTCAACGGCATCACCGACTACTTCCTGACCAAGCTCGACGTGCTGTCCAGCCTCGACAGGGTGCCGATTTGCGTCGCGTACGAGGTCGACGGCTTCCGCACCGACGACATGCCGATGACCCAGACCGACGTCCACCACGCCGTCCCGATCTACGAAGAGATGCCGGGCTGGTTCGAGGACATCTCCGCCTGCCGCACCTACGACGAGCTGCCCGCCAATGCGCGGGCCTACGTCGAGCGCATCGAGGAACTCTCGGGCGCCCGGGTCTCGGCCATCGGCGTCGGCCCCGGCCGCGAGCAGACCATCGTGCGGCACGAGTTCATCTAAGCAAAATGAATGGACCTTTCATCGCAAAAAATCGAGATGAAAGGTCCATTCATTTCACGGGTAGGCGCTATTTGATCGAGGTCTTGACGGGGGTCTCGTTGCGGAAGAGATCGAGCACCGGGCAGTGCTCGTCGACCTCGCGCTTGAGCTCCTCGTAGCGCTCGGCGCCGTCGGGGCCGCTCAGTTCGACCTCGACGCGGACGCCGCCGAAACCCGGCCGCGTGTTCGCCGAGAACCCGAAGAACCCGTGCAGGTCGAGGTCGCCGACCACGGTGACCTGCACCGAGTCGAGTTGGATGCCGAGCTTCGCCGCCCAGAACTGGTACGTGATCACCTGGCACGAGCCGAGCGCGGCAAGCGCGACCTCGACGGGGTTCGCGGCGGTGTCCGTGCCACCGAGCGTCGGCGGCTCGTCGACGGTGAACCGGTGGTCGCGTACCCGGACGTCGACCACGGTCGCGGTGCCCGGTACCAAGGCGTTGGCCACGCTGAACTGCACGGCCGCCTTCCGCGGATCGGTGTCCAGCGCGGTGCGAGTTCCTGCGATGACGTCGGTCAGCGACATGGCTGGTCTCCTGTGCTCGGTAGGCGGGTCGCCAACCAGGGTGCGGGTTTTCCGCCGCGGTTGCCCGAGCTCCCACGATGTGAGCGTCCGGGATAACGGTCGAGGAGCTCGCTAGCTTTGGATCATGACCATCGGAGTGGCGCTCCCGTCAGGTGATACCGGGCACGCGGCCAACATCGTCGACGAAATCATCGCGCAGACCGCTCAGGCGGCGGAGGCCGGCATCAGGTCCGTCTGGTTTTCCCAGACGCTCAGCCATGACGCCGTCACCATGGCCGCGCTCGCCGGGCGCGCGGTGCCGGGCATCGACGTCGGGACTTCGGTGGTGCCGATGCACCCGCGGCATCCGCTTCTCTTGGCGGCCCTCGCGCAGACCGCGCAGGCCGCCACCGGAGGGCGATTCACGCTCGGCATCGGGCTCGGTGCCAAGTCGCTGCTCGAATCTGCTTACGGCCTGCCGTATCCGCCGCCGATCCGGCATTTGCGTGAGTACCTGACCGTGCTGCGGACGTTGCTCGACGGTGGAAAGGCGGACTTCGACGGCGAGACCGTCAACGCGCATCCGACGCTGCCGACAGCGGTCGCCGGCGCCGCGCCCGTCTCGGTGATCGTCGCCGCGATGGGCCCGCAGGCGTTGCGGGTGACCGGGGAACTCGCCGACGGCACACTCCCGTACCTGGCCGGGCCGAAGGCCATTTCGGACGGCATCGTCCCCGTTATCACGAAAGCGGCGGAGGCGGCAGGCAGGCCGGCGCCAAGGATCATCGCCGCGGTCCCGGCCGTGGTCACGAACGATGTCGACGCCGTGCGTGAGATCGCCGCGGGACAGCTGGACTTCTACAACTCGATCCCTTCGTACCAAAGGATTATCGAGGCCGAAGGGGCGTCCGGCGCACTCGATCTGGCCGTCATCGGTGACGAAGAAGTGGTCACCACGGCCGTGCGGCGGTACTTCGACGCCGGTGCGACGGAAGTCGTTGTCACACAGGCAGGTATCCGGAATTCGGAAGAACGCCTGCGTACCTGGAAGTTGCTCGGCGAACTGAACCGCTGAATGTCCTCTAAGGACGTTCGACGGCCGATTCGAACAGTTCGCCGGCGGGCACGGTCCCGACGGGAAGCAGTTGAACCATCTGAGTTTGTCCTTCGAACACGGCCGCCGCAACGCCCATACGGAGGATCGTGGTGTGACTTCGGAACTGCGACGATCGGGTGACACCACTGGCAGGAGTGAATGCTTTTCCTCAACTAAGGCGTGACGTCAAGGCTTCCGACAACGCCAGCTCCTCGAGATCCAACTCCCGCAACACCTTGCGGAGCACGTCGTCGTCGAGCCTGCCGGCTGCGTGCTCGGCCAGCAGGGTTTGCCGTTGTGTCACCAGTAGTTCGCGCCGCGCTTTGGCGAACGCGGCATGCGGGCTCGACGATCTTTCCTCGGAAGAAAGCGAAATCGCCGCCACCGCGCCGCGATACCTGGTCTCGACGAGTGCGCCCAACCGGGTCTTGAGCTTCTCGAGACGCTCCTCTGATATGTCCAAAGGGGACAGTGTGGTGGAAAAGATCTCGTCCAGCCGCTTTTTCGCCGCCTCCATGGCGGCCTTGCGTGCGGCAAGCTCGTCGGCTTCGTCACGGGAGGCTTCGTCCGGGTCCTGCACCTTGACCGCCTTGATCAACAGTGGCAACGTCAGCCCCTGGATCAGCAAGGTGCCGATCGCCACGGTGAAGGCGAAGAGCTGGATCTCCTCCCGGCCCGGTGTGCCCACCGGGACACCGGTCGCCGCCGCGAGGGTGATCACTCCACGCATCCCCGTCCACGACACCACCGCCAGCTGGCGCCAAGCCGGTCTGGTCTGTTCCTTGCCGAACAGTCTCAACGTCTGGGGGAAGAAGGCGGAAAGGAAAACATAGGGAATGCGCACGCCCATCGTCACCAGCAGCACGACCACCGCGACCAGGAAAAGCGTCCCGTGGTCCCCGCCCGCGGCAAGCGCGCCGTCCAGCACGAACGGCAGCTGCAGTCCCATCAGCGCGAACACGAGTGCCTCGAGAAGCACGTCGAACGTGGCCCAAACCTGGGAATCCTGCACTCTGGTCGCCGGCCCGGCGTACAACGACTTGCGCCCCAGGTACAGCCCCGCCGCGACCACCGCCAGCACGCCGGACCCGCTGAAGGTGGACGAGAACGGGTGCAGGTGCTCCGCTACCACGTAGACCCCGAACGGCACGACGATGCCGAAGGTCGACTCCATCAGCGGATCATCGAGCTTGCGGCGGATCAACCCGACCAACACGCCCGCGAGCAGCCCCACCCCGATTCCCAGCACCGTGGCCACCACGAACACCAGAAACCCGTGCCCGATCGACCCCGCGGTGCCGAGCACCGCCGCCAGCCCGATCTTGTACAGCGTCAGCGCCGCGGCGTCGTTTACCAGGCTTTCCCCGGTCAGCACCGTCATCATCCGCCGGGGTAATCCGAGCCGCCTACCGATCGCGACCGCTGTCACCGCGTCCGGCGGGGCCACCACCGCGCCAAGGACGAAGGCCGAAGCGAGCGGCAGGTCCGGTAGCAGCCAGTGCACGACCAGGCCGACGACCAGCGCCGTCACCAGCACCAGCACCACACCGAGCGCGATGATCGGCCGCAGGTTCACCTTGAAATGCGTTGCCGAGGTCTCGAGGGAGGTCGAGTACAGCAACGGCGGCAGCACCAGCGTCAAGATGAGCTCGGGTTCGAGTTCGAGCCGGGGAATCCCCGGAATGAAGCTCACCGCGAGCGCGACCACGACGATGATCAGCGGCGCGGGCAGATTGAACCGGCGCGCGAACGCCGTCAGCCCGAGCGAACCCGCGAGCACTCCCATCAGGGTAAGGATCTCCATGGTTTGCCTCCACGAAGATCCTCACCCAGCCGTCTTCACCCCGCCCGCTGGACTGTCGCGCCACCACCAGGGGCGAGACCCATGTCACCTTCGGCCTATCCTCGTGGTGATCTTGTTAATTACCCACGATTACGATCCGGGAGTCTTCCGGGCTGAGCGATTTCGCGAGGAACGCGGCCGCGCCCTGTGAGCGCACCAGAGTCTTGGACTCGGCAATGAGTAACAAATCAGTCTCGGGCTCATTCGCGTACTCGATCGCATAGTGCAACAAGGAGGTATAGCGAAGGCTGAGGTCGTCCGGAGTGACCTCGGCGGCCCAAGCCGAAATTCGTAACTCGTGCGACTCGGCGTACTGACGGCAGGTCTCGCGCAATTCGGCGAGATCGGTCCCCGGGCCGTCCCAAGCCGTGCAGCAGTAGGCCGTCGCTACCAGGCGTTGCGGCGCTATTTTGTGCTTGCGGAGACTCATGCTGATCATCAGCACACACCTCTTTTGAGCCCGGGTGGCGTCCTGGATGGAAAAGTGTGACTGGTTATCGGCATTCGCGCGTGGGTACTCCGGCCCAAGACCCGAGAGATCATTGGACCCTTGTTTCGCTGCCTCTTACCTGTTAACGCGCCGAAGGTCGTAAGGTATCTCCGTGACCGACGACGTGGGGCAACGGGAATTGTGGCTGCGGGCTTCCCACGACATCACCAGCACTTTGCTTTCCGGCACCGATCCGAAGGCGGCGCTACTGCTCGTCGCTGAGCGTGCCCGCATGATCGCGGGAGCGCCCATCGCCGTTATCGCGCTGCCAGACGAGGACAACGAGGCCAATCTCGTTTTCGACGTCGTCGACGGGGTGGGGATGGGCGGGGATAAGGTGAACGGGATGTCAGTCCCGATAGCCGAAACCGGGTCGGGACAAGTTTTCGCTACCGGAAAGTCCGCGATCTTCAGTCAGTACGGCGGCCATGTGGTCGCCAGGTCGAAAGATCCGGAAAACGAATTCCCGGCGGACGTCACAAAACTGGATTCCTCGGTCGCGGTGCCACTCGCCTTCGCCGACGAGGTGCTTGGCGTGCTTGTTCTCGCGCGATTCCACGGCGATCCCGCGTTCACACAGGACGAGTTGGAGATGGCCGAGACGTTCGCCGCGCATGCCGCTGTCGCGCTGGAGTTCGCCCGCGCGGGGGACGACCGGCGCCGGCTCGCGGTGTTCGAGGACCGGGACAGGATCGCGCGTGACCTGCACGACCTGGTCATCCAGCGGCTGTTCGCGATCGGGCTCGGACTCGAAGGGCTGGGCCCGCTGCTCAGCGGGGAGGCTGGCGGCCGGGTCGCCGGGTTCGTGCGGCAGCTCGACGAAACGATCCGAGAGGTGCGGCGGACGATCTTTTCCCTGCACGAGGAGCCGGACGGCCAGGCCAGCCTGCGTACCGAAATGCTGCGGTGCGTGCAGGAGGCGACAGCGTTGCTCGGTTTCGAGCCGCGGGTCTCGTTCGACGGGCCGCTCGATTCACTGGTGCCCGACGTCGTCCGCCCGGACCTGCTCGCGACGCTGCGCGAGGCGCTGTCCAACGCGGCAAGGCACTCCAGCGCGAAGCGTGTCTCGGTCGAGGTGCGGGTGGATCGCGAAGGTGCCTCGCTCGGCCTGACGGTGTCCGACGACGGTGTCGGGCCGCCGCCGGACCGCGCTCGCAGCAGTGGGCTGGCCAACCTTGCCGACCGTGCGAAGCGCTGGCGCGGAACGATGAGTTTCGACTCGGCACCGGACGGCGGCGCCGAGTTGCGGTGGAACGTGCTTCTGCCGCGGGAGGAGCGAGGATGACGGTTTCGGTATTCCTGCTCGACGACCATGAGCTGGTCCGGCAGGGCCTGCGCACGGTGCTGGAAGGGGCCGGGGACATCGAGATCGCGGGTGAAGCCGGGTCCGCGGCCGAGGCGCTGGTGCGGATCCCCGCGGTGCGGCCACAGGTCGCGATCCTCGACGTCCGGCTACCCGACGGTGACGGCGTCAGTGTGTGCCGGGAGATCCGGTCGGTCATCGAACCGCCGCCGGCCTGCCTGATGCTGACGTCGTACTCCGACGACGAAGCGCTGTTCGGCGCGATCTTGGCCGGGGCCGCGGGGTACCTGCTCAAGCAGATCTCGGGGATGGACCTGGTTTCCGCGGTGCGGACGGTCGCGTCCGGCGGCTCGATGCTGGATGCCCAGGTGGCGGCCACGGTCATGAGCAGGCTCCGCGGGGAGACCGGTGTCGCCGACCCGCGCTACGCGTTGCTGAGCCCGCAGGAGCAGCGCGTGCTGGAGCTGATCGCCAAGGGCCTGACCAACCGCGAGATCGCCCGGCAGCTGTACCTCGCCGAGAAGACCGTCAAGAACTACGTCTCATCGGTGCTGCACAAGCTCGGCCTGCAGCGCCGCACGGAGGCGGCCGTGTACGCCGAACGCCGCAGGCCGCGACCGCTTACCAGGGAGTAGGGCCCTTCGGCCCTAGTGGCACTTGGTCAACAGCCGGATATTGACGGTAGTACCACGGTGTTGGCGAGCGGAGCTGAGATGTTCGATGCCATCGGGCCAGAGGTTCTGGATCGCCAGGCATGTCTCAAGCTGCTCAGCGGGATCAACCTCGGTCGGATCGTCTATACCGAGCGCGCGATGCCGGCCATCCAGCCGGTGCCCTTCGTGCTGCACGGCGAGATGATCATCCTTCGGGCGAACGTGTCAGGGAAGCTGTCGGCGGCGGTGCGCGACACGGTCGTCGCGTTCGAGGCCGGGCGGTTCACCGAGGACCTCGGCTCGGGCTGGAGCGTGCGCGTCATCGGCCGGGTGACCGAGATCGTCTGCCCGGACGAGCTCGCGGCGCTCGCCGTCCTTCCCTTGGCCAGCTGGGACGCCGCACCCAACGCCCACTACCTGCAGGTCACCGTCGACCTCATCTCCGGCCGCCGCCTCGCCATCCACGCCTGAATAGCTTCCGAATATGTCGACAACTTATCCGGCCGCGGGTCGCATAAGTTGTCGACATATTCGGGGGTTTAGGCGAGTTCCTTGAGTTCTCGTTCTACGGCGGCGAGTTCATCGGCGGAGCCCTGTACCTTCGGGCCGGTGAACCACTTCCGCGCCGACAGCACCCACCACAGGCCCGCGCCACCGAGCACGACGAGGAACGCGAGCGGCGTGTAGTTGAACGAGTCCGTGGTGATCGGCGAGACCTGCGGGAGCATGAACAGCACGAAGATGAACACGACCCACGCCGTTGCGATGATGCCGATCGGCTTGCCCCACCTCCCGAGGTTCCACGGCCCGGGCTCGAACGCGTCGCCCTTGCGGACCCGCAGGAACACCGGGATCACGTAGGCCACATACAGCCCGACCACGGCGATCGACGTCACCGCGGCGTACGCGGTTTTACTCCACAGGTACGGCAGCGCCAGCAGGAACGCGCCTCCGGTGGCGAGCCAGACGGCGTTCGTCGGCGTCTGCGTGCGCTTGTTGATCTTGTGCCAGAACTTCGACCCGGGGATCGCGCCGTCGCGAGCGAACGCGTAGATCATCCGCGAGTTCGCCGTCACCGACGCCATGCCGCAGAACAGCTGCGCGCCGATGCAGATCAGCAGCAGGAACTTGCCCGTCGCGGCGCCGGTGGCGTCGATGAAGATCTGCGCGGGCGGCACACCGGTGTCCGACGCGAGCGCACCGTCGTAGTCCTGGATCGCGAAGGTCAGGCCGATCAGCAGGATCCACCCGGCGACCAGCGAAACCAGGATCGACGTGACGATCCCCCGTGGGCCCGCCTTTGCCGCGTTCACAGTCTCTTCGGTCATGTGCGCCGAGGCGTCGTAGCCGGTCAACGTGTACTGCGCGACCAGAAGCCCCAGTAGGAAGACATACACCGACGAGCCCCAGCCGGTGTTGTTCACGAAGTGCCCGAAGACGAACGACGCGTCCTGGTGCTGTGCGGGCACGAAGACCAGCACACCGACGATCACCGCGACCCCGATCAGGTGCCACCACACGCTGATGTTGTTGAGCAACGCCACGATCCGCACGCCGAACGTGTTGAGCGCGCCGTGGACGAACAGGATGATCGCGAGCAGCAAGATCGTGTGGCCCGGCGTCGCCGCGAAGCCGAACTGGAGATCGAGGAAGGCGTTGAGGAACAGCGCCGCGCCGAAGTCGATCCCGGCGGTGACCGCGATCTGGCCGATCAGGTTGAACCAGCCGGTGAACCACGACCACGCGGGCCCGTTTTGCGGCGCCAGTTTCGCCGCCCAGTAGTAGAGCCCGCCCGCGGTCGGGTAACTGGAGCAGACCTCCGCCATGCCCAGACCCACGAGCACGACGAAGATGCCGACCAGCGGCCAGCCCCAGATCATCGCCGCGGGGCCGCCGGTGGCCATGCCGAAGCCGTACAGCGTCAGACAGCCGGACAGGATCGAGATGATGGTGAACGACACCGCGAAGTTCGAGAACTGCGACATCGTGCGCTTGAGTTCTTGGGCGTAGCCGAGCTGATGCAGCCGGTCGCTGTCGTCGTCGGATGACGCGGCGGGGGTCTCGCGAACGTCCATGGGCACCCACTTCAAAGGTATGCGGACAGTCCATTGAATTCCGCAGAAGTTAGCCCCGGCGTGGGCAAGGTGTCAAGGATCGGTAAGCCCCGAGCGCCATGAAGCGCCCCTTCCCGTCAAAAATCGAAAGGAAGAGGCCCTTCATGTTCACTGGGAACCTAGGCGTTGGCCCGCTCGCGCAGGGCTTCCAGCGCCGTGTCCGGCTGGTCGGCGAAGAAGCCGTCGACACCGGCCTTCAGGAACGCGGCCTCTTCGCTGAAGATGTCGCCGTACTCCGTGGGATCGCTCGACGAGCGCAGGTTCGTCGGCAGGAACGAGTTCTCGTTGCGGAAGGTGTACGGCTGCACCTTGAGGCTCGCCGCGTGCGCGTCCCGGACGAGCGACGTCGGCGCGGTGAGGTTGCCGGCGGCGTCACGCGGGATGATCTGGGCCTTGTCCGGGCCGAAGTACGTCGCGTACTTCGCGATCTCGCGCAGGCCCTGTGGTGTCACGAGGTCGGCGTAGGTCCGCTTGTCACCCTTGGCGACGAAGTCGGCTGGCGCACCGGACGCCGAGGTCAGCTGCAGCAGCGGCACCTTCACCTGGCGGTGCAGCGCGATCAGGTTCGACACCTCGAACGACTGGATGATCACCGGTGCGCCCGAGCGGTTCAGGCCGTTGCGGTTCAGGATGTCGACCAGCTTCGGCTCGACCGGGTTGCCGATCGACGCAAAGTATGTCGAATGCTTGACCTCGGGATACGTGCCCAGCGTGCGGTGCAGTTCGCGGCCGAGACGCTTCGTCAGGTCGAGCACCTCCTGGTAAGTGACGATCTCGAAGTGTCCGTTGTAGATGGTGTTGTTCGGGCGGATGTCGGGGATCCGCTCGGTCGCCCGCAGCGTCTTCAGCTCCGCCAGCGTGAAGTCCTCCGTGAACCAGCCGGTCAATGGCGTGCCGTCGACGATCTTCGTCGTCTTGCGGCTCGCGAACTCGGGGTGCTTCGACACGTCCGAGGTGCCGCCGATCTCGGGCTCGTGCCTGGCGACCAGCTGGCCGTCCTTGGTGGGGACGAGGTCGACGTCCACCCAGTCCACGCCCTGGCGGAAGGCCAGTTCGTAGGAGGCCAGCGTGTGTTCCGGCCGGTAGCCCGGCGCGCCGCGGTGTCCGACGATCACCGGTCCATCGTCACCCCGGCTGTAGCTCGACGCATCCGTAGTGCCCCCATCGGTGGCACTCGCCGGGCCGACGGCCAGACCCACCGCGCTAAGCAAAGCGAGACCCGTTAGAGCGAGAACGCCCACTCGCGTGCGCATCATGATCGACCTCTCTGGAAAGGGATGGCTTGGCCACGCCGTAACACTGACCCGCGGGTACGTCCGCCAGGCGACGGTGAAACGGCGGTTCGCCCACATGCTGGTAAACGACGCATGGATCACCTCTTCTCGTGTGAGCGGAAACACCGTAGCGTGCGACCCGCAGGCCTTTGTCCGGTTCGAGCGTCCAGAGTGGTGATGTCGGCAATGTCTACCTCGGTCGGCGCGGTGGGTGAAACACGAGCCGCGGAGATCGCCGCCGAGCACGATGAGGAGCGTCCGGCCCGGCGCCTCTCCCGGCGGCCGGACCTGCTCGTTTACCTGGTTTCCCTCGTCGTCGCCCTGCTGGTGCTCAAGCAGGTGTTCCTGCCGTTCAGCAAGGGGAACCAGTACTACCTGGTGATCTTCCTCGGCTGCACGCTGCCGATGGTCTTCCTCTGCTACCGCCCGCGTGTGCGCAAGGCGGCCACGGCGGAGGACAAGGACGACCCGAACGTACTCGACTGGGCACTCAGCGTCGTGGCGCTGCTGGTGGGGCTGTACCCGGTGCTGCCATTCGGCGGCGGGTACAACGAGTTCCTCGACAGGCAGGGCGTGCTGTCCACATTGGACATCATCGCCGGGGCACTGCTGCTCCTGCTCATCCTCGAAGCGGCGCGGCGGACTACCGGTGTCGTGCTGCCGATCGTCTGTGTCGTGTTCCTCCTGTACGCGTACTACGGCGGCTACCTGCCCCAGAACTGGGGAATCGCGCACGCCGGCGTCGACTTCAGTCAGATCATCAACGCGCTCTACAACGACGCCACCGGCTTCTACGGCACCCCGCTGGACGTCGCCGCGAGCTACATCGTGCTGTTCACCATCTACGGCGCCGTGCTCAACGCGTCGGGCGCGGGCAAGTTCTTCGTGGACATCTCGTTCGCCGCGTTCAAGCGATCGCGGACCGCGCCCGGCCGCACCACGGTGATGTCGGGGTTCCTGCTCGGCACGGTGTCGGGCTCGGGAACCGCGACAGCGGTCAGTCTCGGCGCGATCACCTGGCCGATCCTGCGCAAGGCCGGCTACCCCAAGGAGAACGCCGGTGGCCTGCTCGCGGCGTCCGGCATCGGCGCGATCCTTTCGCCGCCGACGCTTGGCGCGGCCGCGTTCATCATCGCCGAGTACCTGCAGACCTCGTACCTGACAGTGCTCATCTGGGCGACCGTGCCGACGCTGCTCTACTACCTCGGCATCGTGTTCGCCGTCGAGGCCGACGCCCGGCGCTTCGGTGCGAAAGCCATCGACGTCACCGCCGGGAACGCCTGGAAACTGGTGCTGCGCGGCGGTTACCACTTCCTGTCGCTGATCATCATCATCGTGTTCCTGGCACTGGACATCCCGCCGTTCGCCGCGGTCGTCTACGCCACCGCCGTCGCCGCGCTGTTCGCGTTGATCGCCCGCCTGGTCAACGGCGGCGAAGGTCGGCGCGCGGCGGTTCTGGGCTGGGGCAAGGACATCGTCGACGCGCTTTCGGTCGGCGTCCGCGGGGCGCTACCGGTGATCGCGGTATGCGCGGCCGCCGGGGTGATCACCTCGACGATCACCAAGACCGGCCTCGGCCAGGAACTCGCCAACGCGCTGGTGGAGGCGGCTCGCGCGGTCACCGACAACGCGACCATCGTGCTGATCCTGACAGTGTTCCTCTCGGCGGTCGCCGTGGGTGTCCTCGGCCTCGCCGTGCCGGTGACGGCGTCGTTCATCATCGCCTGGGTGGTGATCGGCCCGGCGCTGGCCGACGTCGGTGTCGCCGACGCCGAGCGCGCGATGTTCATCTTCTACTACGCGGTGCTTTCGGAGGTCACGCCGCCGACAGCGCTGGCGGCGGTCGCGGCCGCCGCGATCACCGGCGGTTCGGTGATGAAAACCATGTGGCAGTGCTGGAAGTACACGCTGCCCGCGTTCCTGGTGCCGATCGCGTTCGTGTTGACCGACAACGGCAGCGCGCTGCTGTTGCAGGCACCGGCACTGAACGTGGTTTGGGTGGTCGCCGTGTCGGCGCTCGCCGTCGCGGCGCTGGGTGTGGTGACCGGCGGCTGGCTGTTCGGGCCGGTCAGCTGGCGGATCCGCGCGGTGTTCGTTCCGGCCGCGCTGTGCCTGCTGTACCTGGAGCCGGCGCCGATCGCGATCGGCGCCGGCTTCTGTGTGCTCGGTGTGGTGTTGCAGGCCATTTTCCGGACGAAAGAACATGTTGTCAGCTAAGGAGAAAGTTATGCGTGCGAAGGCTTTGCTCGCGACCGCGGCGATGCTCGTCGCAGCCACGGGGTGCGGGGGCAAGCAGACCGCGGATCCGGGACCGGCAGGGGGAGGCCAGACCGCCTGTGAGGCGGCGGACGGGCGGATCACGATCGCCACCGGCAACAGCGGCGGCGTCTACTACGTGCTCGGCGGCGGTCTCGCCCAACTGATCAGCAACAACAGCAAGCTCAAGGCAACAGCGGCCGAGACCGGCGCTTCCGTGCAGAACATCCAGCAGCTGGTCAACAAGGACTACGACGTCGCGTTCTCGCTGGCGGATTCGGCCGCCGACGCAGTCAACGGCAAGGGCAGCTTCGAAGGCAAGCCGCAGAAGGTCCAGGCGCTGGCCCGGATCTATCCGAACTCCACACAGGTGCTGGTGCGCACCGGCTCGGGCATCAACAGCATCGCCGACATGCGCGGTAAGCGGATCTCCACCGGCTCGCCGAAGTCCGGCACCGAGGTCATCGCGAACAGGCTGTTGCAGGCCGCGGGCCTGAACCCGGACACCGACATCCAGGCGCAGCGGCTCGACCTGGCGAAGACGTCCGACGGGATGAAGACGGGCAGCATCGACGGGCTGGTGTGGTCCGGTGGGCTGCCGACAGCGCAGATCACCGACATCACCACCTCGCTCAAGGGGCAGGTGAAGCTCCTCGACATCACGCCGCAACTCGACGCGCTCAAGCAGGTCAACCCGGTATACACCGCGGGCACGATCCCAGCCGCGACCTACGGGCAGCCGTCGGACACACCGACCATCGAGGTGCCCAATGTGCTGCTGGTGCGCGAGGACTTCCCGGTCGGCAACGCCTGCGCGATCACCAAGATGATCTTCGACAAGCGCGCCGACCTCGAAAAGGTTCACCCCGCGGCCAAGCAGATCGAGAAGGCGACCGCGTCCCAGACCGACCCCGTCCCCCTGCACCCCGGCGCCCGCCAAGCCCTCGGGTAACGCCGGCCCTTCACTCCCGAATATGTCGACATGTTCGGAAGCTCTGGCTTGGTACAAAACGTGCCGGCATATTCGGGCCAAGGCGCCCCAGGAGCCCCACCAGTACCCTGTGGCCCCAAAACTTCCGAATATGTCGACATATTCGGAAGTTAGGTGAGCGTGCAACTACCTGGGGAATGTGTCGACGTATTCCCCGGGTGACGAGTGGCGATGGGGGCGCGACTAGGCTCTTTCAAGTGCGCGTACTGGTAATCGGGTCCGGCGCCCGTGAGCATGCCCTGGTCCTTGCGGCCGCCGAGGATCCCGCGGTCACCGCGCTCGCCTGCGCGCCCGGAAACGCGGGAACAGCCGCGGTGTCCGAACAGCTCGGCGTCGACGCGATCGACCCCGACTCGGTGACGAAGCTTGCGGCCGACTGGAAGGCCGACCTCGTGGTGGTGGGGCCGGAGGTCCCCCTGGTCGCGGGGGTCGCCGACGCCGTGCGCGCCGCGAACATCGCCTGCTTCGGCCCGTCGGCAGCGGCCGCCCGGATCGAAGGCTCCAAAGCCTTCGCCAAGGACGTCATGGCCAAGGCCAACGTGCCCACCGCGCACGCCGAGGTCGTCGACAACCCGGCGCATCTCGACGCGGCCCTCGCCCGCTTCGGCCCCACGTGGGTCGTGAAGGACGACGGTCTGGCCGCCGGCAAAGGCGTGGTCGTCACCACGGACATCGACGTCGCCCGCAAGCACGCCCTGATGCTGCTCGACGGTGGCCACCCGGTGCTGCTCGAGACCTTCCTGGACGGCCCCGAGGCCTCCCTCTTCTGCTTCGTCGACGGCCACACCGTCGTCCCGCTGCTCCCCGCGCAGGACTTCAAGCGCGTCGGCGACGGCGACGCGGGCCCGAACACCGGCGGCATGGGCGCCTACGCGCCGCTGCCGTGGACACCGAAGGGCTTCGTCAAAGAGGTCGTCGCGAACGTCGTGCAGCCGGTCGTCGACGAGCTCGTCGCACGCGACTCCTCCTTCTCCGGACTGCTCTACGCCGGCCTCATCCTCACCGCCGACGGCCCGCAGGTCATCGAGTTCAACTGCCGCTTCGGCGACCCGGAAACCCAGGTCGTCCTGGCGCTCCTGCGCACGCCGCTCGCCGGGCTGCTCTACGCGACGGCCACCGGCACGCTCGCCGAGCACCCGCCGCTCGAATGGGACCATGGCTCCGCGGTCACCGTGGTCATCGCCGCCGACGGCTACCCCGGCAAGCCCCACACGGGTGACGTCATCGCCGGTGGTGAGGCCGAAGGCGTGCTGCACGCCGGCACCCGGCGTCGTGACGACGGCGCCATCGTCTCCTCCGGCGGCCGTGTGCTCTCCGTCGTCGGTGTCGGCGACACGCTCAAGGCCGCGCGCAAGCAGGCGTACGCCCGGGTCGAGAAGGTCCACTTGGCCGGTTCGCACCACCGGACAGACATCGCCCAGCGCGCGGCCCGTGGGGAAATCGCCACCCCGGTCGCCAAGTAGTTCGGCCAAACTCAAGTCGCCGTGACACACGGGTTGGTAGCCTTCGAATGACTACCGTCCGTAGGAGGGGTGCGCGCAGATGGCAACAACCGCCCAAGCCCAGCTCACGTCGACGGTGCCGACCGCGCCCGGGGTGGCCGACGTCAAGGTCGACCCGTCGAAGCTTCTCGACGTCGCCAGCGTGGTCGAGGAGCAGGTCAACGCCCTGCAGGACAAACTGCGGATCCGGCTCGGCGAGCTGCACATCGACACGCCGTCCTCGGACACCATCAGCACGGCCAGCGTCGACTCCTGGAACGAGCTGATCTCCGATGGCGAGCAGTCGTATGCCAACCGCGTGCGCGATTACATCGAAGGCCTGCGAACCCTCGTCGAGCAGCTCCGCACGGCCGCGGAGCGCTATGCGGCCGGTGACGCCGACAAAGCGGCGCAACTCGGGGACCGTGGTGTCCATCCTGGTTAGGTGTGTGGCCGGCGCGGTGCTGGCGACGGCCGTGCTGACGAGCTGTACTTCGACCGACGAAGGGCAGGCGTACGTGGTGCCCACAGCCGAATCGTCCGCGTCGCAGAGCGCGAAGGCGGCAGGGCTGCCGGGGCGACCGAGCGAGCTCGTGCTGACCGGCGTCGACCCGTGCACACTGCTGACCTCCGACCAGCTCGATCAGCTCAAGGTGAACAGCAAACCGAGGCAGGCCAAGGAATTCGCGGACGGGCCGAGTTGCTCGTTCGACGTCGACCTGACGAAGCCGTACTACTCCTACGGCATCACGGCCGTCACGAATGCCGATCTCGACGCCTGGCTCACCGGCGATCGGCGTAAGAACAGTATGACCACGGAGCCCGCCGCCGTCGGCGGATTCCCGGCGTTGACGTACTTCCGCAGCAGCAGCGATCCGAGCGACTGCCAGACCTTGGTCGGGGTCGCCGCCGGGCAGACCATGACGGTGCAGGCGTTCCCGGTGACACCGGGCGCGTTCAGCCAGCAGCAGCTCTGCGACCTGTCCGGGCGTGCCGCGGACCTCGCACTGCAGACGTTGAAAGCACACGGATAAAGGGATTGGTGGAGCTCGTGGACGTTTCGGCGATGGTGGAGAAGATCCGCAACCACCGGTTCGACGGCTACACCGACACCGGTATCGCGACCGAGATCGAGAAGTTCAAGAGCGGTGACGGCATCGGCAGCATCGGCACCGCGGTCGAGGCGCTGCGGTCGGTTTCCGGCGCGCTCGCCGAGACCGACGTGACGCTGCGGCGCGAGCTGTCCAAAATGGGTGTCGAATGGCAGAGCCAAGCCGGTGGCCAGGCCGGGCAGGTGTTCACCGACCAGGCCGGGTTTTCCCGTGACGCCGTGGACAAGGTCGACCACTCCGCGGAAATGATTTTCGCTCAGGGCGAGGCCTTCAACCGCACGCTGTACAAACTGCCCGACGCGGGCACCGTCCGTAAGGGCGCGGGCGGCCTCACGCTCGGCGACAAGGCGTTGAGCCTCATCGGGTTCGAGACCGACCATGTCCGTGAGGTGGTCGCGGCGCAGAACGCACGGGCCCAGGCCGTCGAAGCGCTCAACGCGTACGCCGTGCAGAGCAGCGAGAACCTGTCTTCGGTCGAGTCCATGGCCGCGCCGGAGGGTTTGATGCTCAACTCGAGCGACCCCGGACCCAGCGCCCTCCAGCTCGCCGGGTCCGCCGTGGACCTCACCCCGGGCGGCGACAAGGGCGAAACGCCTGGTGACACTCGTGCCGCGGCGGCCGGTGGCCCGGCGACCGGACCCGTTTCGCAACCGGCGGCAAAGCCGAATGTCGCCGTTCCGCAGTACGACGTGCCAACCCCGGCTATGGGCATCCAGGCGCCGTCCCGCAGCGGTGGTGGAGCCTCCGCGCCGCCGCCTCCGCCGCCTTCGGAGTCGACCACCCCGTCGGGTTCGATGCCCCACGCGCCGAGTGGCACGAGTGGTTCCGTCGCCGTCCCGCCCCGCAACCCCGGCTACCTGGAGCCAGGACGTCCGATCGCGCCAGGAAGTCCGGGAACCCCTGGCGCACCAGGAACATCGGCCTTGCCGGGAATGCCCGGTGTCTCCGGTCCTTCGGTCGGCAGCGTGCTCGGCGGCCAGGCGCCCGGATCGGGTTCCACCGGCTCGGAGAACCCCGCGGGCCGCTTCGGTAGCGGCGCCGAGGGTTCGCGCACCGGATTCCCTGGCGGCGCGGGCGTCGTCACCGGCGGCGGCGACCAGTCGCTGGGCAAGGGCAAGCTCGTCGGCGCCGGACCGCAGGCGCCGACAGCACCCGCCGAGGTCGGCCGCCCGTTCCCCCCGCTGCCGAAACCCGGAATCGGCGCGGGCGATCTGGGCGCGGGCGCGACGGCGTTGGGCGCGGGTGCCGTTGGTGGCGCCACCAGCGGCGAGCGCGAGCGCCAGGGACGGGGTGTCGGCCGTGGCGTGGTCAGCAGTGGCAAACAACTCGGCCAGCTGCCGATGGGGGAGCTGCCCGAAGAGGAGGCCGCGGCCCAGCGCAACTCCGAAAAACTCAGTCCCCGCAAGGAAAAGGGCAGCGCGAGCTTCATGGAACGTGCCGCGCCCCAAAACCCGCAGGACGAGGACGACGCCGAGCACGTGCGGCGCTTCGGTGTCGACGACAAGGACCTGTTCGCCGACCCGCGAATGGTTTCGCCGGACGTGATCGGCGACAACGGCGCCGACGAAACGCGCTGAGGGGTACGGCAACAGTGCCGATGGGATCGTCGAACGGCAGCATTGTCCTGTCAGCGTTGGAATTCGACATGCTCTGGGAAGCCGAGCGGCTTCCGCCACGGCACTCCGCGCTCGAAGTGCCGAGCCCTGGCATGACCCACACCGAACGCGCCGACCTGATCGAGCAGGCGTGGGAGTCGCTTCGGCTGCGCGGACTGGCCAGGGGACGGAAGGCGTCGGGCGAGCTGGTCGACGTGCTCAACCTGTTCGCGCACGCCAAGGTCACCATCGACGTCTGGATCTGGACCGACCGCGAGATCAAAGGTCTCGCGGTGAGCGTCGGGAGCCAGGCCGTCCTCGGTGTCGTCGACGCCGGTGAGGTGTGGCTGATCCCGGCCAGGGACACACTGCTCGCCGAGGCCGCCGTCTCGGTCGCCGGCGATCTCACGCCCGGCGTCGGGCAGTCGATCAGCCTGCCCCACCAGATCCTGCGCGACGCCGACGCCGAAGCCCAGGGCGACGCGAAAGCCATGGTCACCGCGCTCGAAGACCGCGGTGTGCCGCTCTGGCAGGCCCAGGAACTCGCCGGCATGCTGCTCGGCCAGGAAGCCCGCGGCCAGTTCGGCGTCGAACGGGTCGGCCGCGATGGCCAGATGCGCCGCGCCGAGCGTGTCATCGCCTTCTACGACACCGACGCCGGGCGCTATCTCTTCCAGCTCGGTCGCAACAGCGACGGCCGCGACTGGGCCACCGTCACCCCCGCCGACAACCAGCTCCTCGCGCAACGCGTCTGGGAAATGCTCGACGAGGTATAGGGCCGGGTCGGGTGATAGTTGCCGGAACCGGCCCGCCGCGCATGGCCGAAGTCTTAGAGTGTGCGCGGGAACCGTCTCGGTCATGACAACGTCTGACCAGGCGACACAAGCTTGGTGCGAAGGGGATGAAAGCCGTGCCCGTGTACGACCCGCACTCGATGGGGATCGCCGCCGGTCAGGTGGAGCGGCTCAAGGACGAGTTCGAAAAGTCCAAGGGCAAGGTGACCGGCGTCGACGACGAAAAGGAAAGCCCGTTCGGCGCGATGGGCGGCTCCGGTGACGTCCACAGCGCCGTCGGCACCTTCAAAGACGGCGTGCACAACGAGTTCGACGCGGGCGGCAAGCTGATGGAGGCGACGGGTTTCGTGCTTCGCAAGGCCGCGGGACTGATTGAAGAAGCCGATCAGATCGCCAAGGACAACGTGACCCTGCACCAGGATCGGCCGACGTCGTGAGCGGAGATCGGGTTGGCCTGCCACCGTCCTGGCCCGCGGTGCTGGAACAGTCCAAACAGGTCGAAAAGGTCAATCCGGCCGCGATCCAGAAAGCGGCCGACCAGTTCCACGAAGCCGCGACCAATGCCGGTGATCACGGCGCTTCACTGAAGCAGTCGACGGACGCGCTGCAGGGCGGTGTCTGGAGTGGACCCGCGGCGGACGCGTTTTTCGGCTACGTCAAGCAGATCACCGACGCCGGCGACAAAGTGCAGAAGCACCTCCAAGACGTCAGCACCGATCTCGGCGTCCTGCAGGGACAACTCGCCGACATCAAGGGCAAGATCCAGACGGCCGTCTCCGCGGCCGAGAAGACGATCACCGACAACAACACGAAGGCGACCAGCGCCGCGGACAACGCCGACGCGCAGGCCGCCCAAGCCGCGAAAGACGACAAACCGGCCCCTTCGCCTTCGTCCGCGGAAATCATTTCCGCGGCCAAGGCGGCCGACGAGAAAGTCGCATCGCAGGCCAGGACGGATATCGACAACCTGCTCAAGCAGGCCGACGACCTGATCAAGAAGTCCCAAGAGCTGATGAAGACCCAGGTTGAGGGCGGATATTCCACCGTGCCACTGCCGGGCAAGGACGGCACCCTGCCGCAGCGCACCGGCGGTGTCCACTCCAACGGCGGCATGTCGTCCGGTGGCGGTGGCGGCGGCGGGGGTGGCGGTGGCCTCGGCCCGAGCGGCGGCCCGCCGTCGACCACCCCGCCGGGCAACGTGCAGCAGTGGATCCAAGAGGCGATCAAGATCCTGCAGGCCGCGGGTGTGCCCGTCACCGACGCGGATATCAGCAAGATCTGGACGATCATCGAAAAGGAGTCCGGCGGCAACCCCAACGCCATAAACAATTGGGACTGCGTGCCGATCGATACCACGATCCTCACCCGGCGCGGCTGGCTGAAGCACGACGAGGTTCGCGTCGGCGACGAAACGATCGGCTATAACCAGGCCGACGGTTCCTCCGCGTGGACCCGCATCTCGCGGGTGGTGCACCACGAAGACGCGCCGCTTGTTCGCTTGGGCAACTCGCGCTGGCACGCCACCACCACGCCGAACCACCGCTGGCTCACCCTGCCGCGCGTCAGCCTCCGGCGAACAGACCTGCCGGCGACCTGCCCTGAATGCGCTTGGGAGCCCAGAGCGGCTTCCGAGCCGGAAAACGGCGTCGCGGTACATCGTCGCAAGATGCACGGTGTCGTGCCTCCGAAACAGCAGCACGTCCACTCGACGCAGCCAGCGTTCGTCACGACCGAGGACGTCCGCAGCCGCGACCGGCTCATGCTGGCCGCGCCTGCGAAGACCAAGCCGGGAATCGATATCACGGTGCGGGAAGCGGCCATCCTCGGCTGGATCGCCGGTGACGGTCACGTGGAAAGCCGGCGGCACCGGCCGACCGTCTCCATTGCGCAGTCCAAGTCGCCGATGGTCGAAAAGATTCGTGAGCTGCTCGACGGCGTTCCGCACGCGGACTACGTCGACGACCGTGGCGGGTGCGGTCCACGACATCAGTTCCGGCTGGACCATGACTACGCCCAGGATCTGCTAGCGCGGGCGGGGCATCCCAAGTCGGCCGCCGTGACGCAGGTGCTCGCTATGTCGACCGAGCAGCGGGCCGCCTGGCTCGAAGCGATCACGGACGCGGAAGGCACCCGGTCGATGCGGCCGGGCTACACCAAGCCCCAGGTGATCATCTATCAGGCGCCCGGCACAGTGCTGGGGGCCATCGCTCTCGCCGTCTACCTGGCCGGTTCGCGTCCGCGGGTGCTGAACATCGAACGATCGGCGCAGCGTGATGCCTGGAGCCCGGAGATGGCCGTCCGCTCGAACACCCCGGTCGTCACCGGTGCCTTCCTGACCAAGGAGGACGCCGGTCGCGCCGACGTCTGGTGCGTGACGACCGAACTGGGCACCTGGACAGCCAGGGAAGACGACCACATCTTCCTGACCGGTAACTCCAACGCCGCCGCGGGCCATCCGTCAAAGGGATTGATGCAGTGCATCGACTCGACTTTTAATGCTCACAAGCTGCCCGGCCACGACAACATCTACGACCCCGTCGACAGCATCATCGCCGGCGTCCGCTACACCTTCGACCGCTACGGCGGCTTCGCCGGTCACCCCGGCCTGAAGGCCATGGCTGGTGGCGGCGGCTACCAAGGCTACTAACCGCAAGTGCAGTCTGTGCGCGCGTGAGTGTCTTCTGTACACCCGACCCTGGAAATCCGGTCGCGGTCGTCGGCGCGAGGTCAGTAGCGTGCACCGTCGGTGATCGCGTCAGGCGATCGGACAGACGGGGTGAGTCGTGACGGGCGACCGGAACACGGAGACGACGGTGCTGTGGCGACCAACCGGCCCGGACGAGCTCGGCCTCGTTCGGCAGTCGGGGTGGCAAGCGTGGCCGCCGCGGTTGCCTGAGCAGCCGATCTATCGGTGCTGAACGAGGACTACGCCGTCAAGATCGCCCGCGATTGGAACGTTCCGCAGCACGGGGTCGGGTACGTGACCCGGTTCCGCGTCGAGTCGGAGTTCCTTCGCCGCTACCCGATTCAGCAGGCGGGCGGGAAGACGATCCTGGAGTTGTGGGTTCCTGCCGAAGAGTTGGCCGAGTTCAATGACCATCTGGCCGGGCTGATCGAGGTCGTGCACGAGTTCCGCTAGACATGCATTCGGTTACCGTGCACAGAACGCGTTCGAGCGTGCACAGATCGCGCTTGAGTGCGCGCAGATTGCACTCGGGTGCGCGTGGGTTGCACACGCTCGCCTAGCCTGGCGGGCATGGTCGACACCGCTGTTTTTCCTGGGCCCGCGGCGAGGGCCGACGTCGCGCCGTTCCACGTCATGGAGGTGCTCGCCGCGGCACAGGCGCGGGAGCGCAGTCACGGTGACGTGGTGGTGCTTGCGGCTGGTCAGCCGACGGCGGGGGCGCCGGAGGCGGTGCGGGAGGCGGCACATCGGGCGCTGCGGGAGCAGAACCTCGGGTACACCGTCCAGCTCGGTATCCCCGAGCTGCGGGAGGCCATCGCCGGGCATTACGGCCGCCGGTACGCACTGGACGTCAGCCCCGAGGACGTCGTCGTCACGACGGGGTCGTCCGGCGGCTTTCTGTTGTCGTTCCTGTCCGCGTTCGAGGCGGGGGACCGGGTCGCGATGGCCCGTCCCGGCTACCCCGCGTACCGCAACCTGCTGACCGCGCTCGGCTGCGAGGTCGTCGAGTTCGCGACCGACGAGCGCACCCGCTTCCAGCCGACCACCGCGCTGCTCGACGAACTCGGCCCGATCAAGGGCCTGATCGTCGCCAGTCCCAGCAACCCGACGGGCACCGTGCTCCCGCCCGGTGAGCTGGCCGCGATCGACGGCTGGTGCTCGTCGCGCGGGGTGCAGCTGATCAGCGACGAGATCTACCACGGCATCGTGTACGAAGGCGCGGTCGGGAGTTCGTGGCAGAGCGGCCGTGAGTCGCTGGTACTGGGGAGTTTCTCCAAGTATTTCGCGATGACGGGCTGGCGGCTCGGCTGGATGCTGGTGCCGCGGCGCCTGCACCGGGCGGTCGAGGTGCTCAGTGGCAACTTCGCCATCTGCCCGCCGGCTATCGCGCAGTACGCCGCGGTCGCCGCGTTCGAGCCCGAGTCCTACGCCGAGCTCGACGGGCATGTCGCGCACTACCGCTCGAACCGGGACCTGCTGGTCGACGGCCTCAAGCGCATCGGGCTGGACAGGATCGCCCCGATCGACGGCGCGTTCTACGCCTATTTCGACGTTTCCGCGTACACCAACGACAGTCTCAGCTGGTGCCAGCGCCTGCTCGCCGACACCGGGGTGGCCATCGCACCCGGTATCGACTTCGACCCGGTGGACGGCGGCAAGTTCGCCAGAATTTCGTTCGCCGGCGCGGCCTCGGACCTGGAAGAAGGTGTCCGCAGACTGGGCGAGTGGCTCCCCTCAGGGGGAACCCCGACTTAACCCTGAACGTTGAGCAGAACACAAGAGTTTCGAGCTCACCCGTGGGAGGCTGTCTATAGCGGGGCCACAGGGGCTCGGGACGAACCGGAGGGTGTCATGTTCTGGAAGATCGTCGGCGCGCTGATCGTCATTTGGCTGGCGTTCACCGTGCTCGGTTTCGTGATCAAGGGGCTGTTCTGGCTGGCCGTCATCGGTGGTGTGCTGTTCCTGGGCACGGCCGCTTACGGTGCCATCAAAGGAAAGAGCGACCCGAAGCGCATCCGCCACTAGGCTTTGGCGGCCCCGCTCAGAGGTCACCGAGCGGGGTCTGTCCGGCGCCGAGCCAGCGTCGGCTGTGCAGTCCGGCGGCCAGTGCGCCGTCGACGTTGACCTGCCTGTCGTCGAAGAACAGGCAGTCGCCCGGTTTCGCGTCGAGTTTCGCCAGCAACGCGGCGAAGATCTCCGCGTCCGGTTTCGCGTGGCCGAGATCGCCGGAAAAGACCGTGGCACGGAAGTGCTTTGCCCAATTTTGGCGCTCCGCGACCCGGGCGAACGACGTAGGCGCGTTGGAAAGCAGCGCCAGCGCGGCACCGGCTTCGTCGAGTGAAGCGAGCATTTCCACCGTCGCCGGATCGGTGTTCAACCAGCCGTCGATGTCCATCGACGTGAGTCTGTCCGAAGTGGACTGATCCAGCGGAACCCCGAGGGCGTCGGCGATCGACTTCCAGTAGTCGAAATCCGAAAGCCCGCGGTCGTACGGATCGCGCAAGGCCCAGTACTGTGCCTCGAAAACCTCGGTGCCGACACCCATCACCGCCGCGAGCGACGGCAGTGCTTGAGTTCGCGTGCTGATGACTTCGCCGTAGTCAAACACAATCCAATTGGTGGCGCGCCGCGTCTCCGTTGAGGGTGGTGGTGGGCGACGGGCGGCCCAATTCATTCGGCGTGTCCGGTTTTGATACGCCGCAACGATTCCTCGACGGCACTCGACGCCAGGTCCCGGTGGGTCACAAAGCGGATCTTGCCGGACATGGGCCCCGCCTGGATGCCGAGCGAAGCCAGCTTCCTCAGCGTCGCGGGCACGTCCGGCACCCCGGCCAGCACGATATTCGTCTGCGGGCTCTTGACGTCCCAGCCGAGTTCGTGGAGCCCGGTGGCAAGGCGCCGCGCGTCTTCGTGGGTCGCTTCGAGGTCGCCGATCCGGTCCAGCCCGACCATGCACGCCGCGGCCAGCACACCACCCTGCCGGACACCGCCGCCGAGCATCTGGCGCATCCGCCTCGCCTTTTCGACGAACGTCGCGCTGCCGGCGACAACAGAGCCGACGGGCGCGCCGAGCCCCTTGCTGAAACACGCCGAAACCGAGTCGACACCGACGGTCAGCGCGGCGGGCGGCACGCCGAGCGCGACGGCCGCGTTCCACAACCGGGCGCCGTCGAGGTGCACCTTCAGGCCGGCCTGTTTCGCGGTGGCGAGCAGTTGGGCGTGTTCATGCGGAGGTGTCACCGCGCCGCCGGCGGCGTTATGAGTGTTTTCCAGGCACAGCAACGTGGTGCGCAGCGAGTAGTACAGGCCGCCGGGCGCGCCGATCGCCGAGTCGAGAGCCTCCGGGGTGGGCCTGCCGGGTCCGGCGTCGTGTTCGAGCGCTTCCGGCATCCCTCCCGCGAGCCAGGCGGCGGAGCCGAGTTCGTTGGTGAGGACGTGGGCGCCGCGCGGGGCGAGGAACCTGTCGCCGCGCTCCAGATGGATGCTCAGCGCGATGAGGTTCGCCATGGTGCCGCTGGGAGTCCAGAGCGCCGCGGGCATGCCGAGAAGCTTTGCGGCTCTCTCTTCGAGTGCGCGCATGGTCGGGTCGACATCGATGACGTTGTCGGCGACTTCGGCGGACGCCATCGCCCGCCGCATCGTCTCGTCCGGCCGGGTAACGGTGTCGGAGCGGAAGTCGATCTTCTCGGCGATAAAAGTCACGCTTGAGCACACCACATAAATACTTCGCCTTGCAAACGTTCTGGGGTGGCGATGGCGCTGGGTGGAATCATTGGCCGAGGCGTGCAACCGTGGACGTCTTCACTTCCGTCTACCCCGTCGAACGCGAAAGAGCGGAGAACCGACCGCGTGGACCAGCGCGACGAGCAGGACTTCGCGGAGTATTTCGCTGCCAAGCGTGACTCCGCGCGTCGAACCGCGTACATGCTCTGCGGCGATTGGTACAAAGCGGACGATCTAGCCCAAACGGCCTTTGTGGCGCTGCATCGGAGGTGGAAGAAGATCCGAGACCCCGAGGCGACGGACGCGTACCTGCGCAAGACGCTGGTGCGTGCGTCGATCGACGAATCGCGACGGCCATGGCGCCGGGAACGGCACACCGACGAACTGCCCGAGCCGCCGCAGGACGGCCCGGGAATCGCCGAGCAGGTCGGCAACAGGCAGGACCTGATCGAGGCGTTGCGGCTGGTCCCACCGCGCCAGCGGGCGGTGCTGGTCCTCCGCTACTTCGAGGGCATGGATGTCAGCGGCGCGGCGAAAACGCTGGGCTGCAGTGAAGGAAACATCAAGAGCCAGACCGCACGCGGGCTCGCGAAACTGCGGCAAGTGCTGGGAGACAAGGAGGTGGACGCACATGGATGACCGTGAACTCGAGACGATGTTCGCCGACGCTCCCGGCGAGCCGCCTCCCGCGACCTTCAGCGCGTCCCAGGTGATCGCCGCCTCGAAGCGGGCACAGGCTCGACGTCGCTCCGCGATCGCCGTGACCTGCAGTTTCGTAGTCGTCGTGCTCGGCGGGTTCGGCGTTTTCGTGACGGTGTCCAACCCGAACGGGCCGGGCCCGACTGCCGCTTCATCGGCCGGTGACGCCCAGGTTTCCGCCCAATCGGGTGTAGCCGGGCAACCATTTGGTACGCAAGAACGTCCCCCGAGCGCAGGGGACAAAAGCTTCCCTCCTCAGTCCCCCATGCAGGGGGGAGACGAGACGGGGAAGGACGGCCCTCGGGCCGAAAGCGCCTCCGGGTGCGAAAAGGTGGACCGGGAGCTCGCCACAGCCCTCGCTGGCGAGCTCCCGGTCACCGTGTCCGTGGACGGCGCTTCGCCGAGCCACTTGTGTCCGACGGGCTCGCGGTCCGCTGGGTTCCCGGTCTCCGGCGGTTTTGTGTCGATCACGCTGGCTCCGCCCGGGATGGCGCTGACGCTCGCCCAGCAGCCCCCCGGCACGAAGATCGCCGAGCAGCCCGCGGCCGGTGGCGGCACGATCTGGCTGCTGAGCATCCCGCAGGGCGGCGCGACGGTGGCGCCGTTCGCCGAGGACATCGATCGCGTTGCACAGGCGGTAGCCGCGCGATTCTGACCTGGCCGCCTGGCAAGATAAGCAGGCATGACAGCAGGTGCGAGTACACCCAAGGGTGAGCGGCGGCGTGCCGCGCTCGTGGAGGCGGCCGCCGAGCTCCTCGCCGAAGGCGGGTTCGACGCCGTCCGTCATCGCGCTGTCGCCGAGCGGGCCGATCTTCCACTGGCGTCGACGACGTATTACTTCGACTCGCTCGAACAGCTGGTCACGGCCGCTGTCGAGCGCCATTCGCACTCCGAGCTCGCCGACGGCAGGCGTCGGCTCGATGAGCTCGCCATCCGGAGCCGGGGGGCGCAGGCGCAGGTCGACCTGGTACTCGACATGCTGCTCGGCCCGGCGCGCGAGGATCGCGAGGCCGACGCCGAGGCGGTGCTGCTGCGGTACGAGCGGCTGGTCGCCACCGGACGGCGGCCGTACCTCCGTCCGCTGATGCGCACGCTGTCCGCCCAGCTCAACGAGCTGCTCACCGAGATCTTCGCGCGGTCCGGGACTCCGGTGGACCCCGCCGAGCTGGAACGCCTGATCGCGCTGGTCGACGGTGCCGTGGTCAACGCGCTGATTGCCGTCGACCCCGAACCGAGGGCCGCGGCGACCAGGATGTTGCTGGCCGCGCTGAGCTGACCAGCACCTCGGCGCTCCGCCGTCCGGCCACCGCCCCACGGCCGGCACGGGCCGCCGGTTAACCTTGGGGTGTGGACAAGCCCCGCATTCCGAACGTACTCGCCAGCCGCTACGCCACCCCTGAGCTGGTGGAACTGTGGTCGCCCGAACACAAGGTGCGGCTCGAGCGCGAACTGTGGCTCGCCGTGCTCCGGGCGCAGAAGTCGCTCGGTGTGGATGTGCCGGACGGGGTCATCGAGGACTACGAGCGCGTACTGGCCAACGTCGATCTCGGGTCGATAGCCGAACGTGAACGGGTCACGCGGCACGACGTCAAGGCCAGGATCGAGGAATTCAACGCCCTCGCCGGCCACGAGCACATCCACAAGGGCATGACGTCCCGCGACCTCACGGAGAACGTCGAGCAGCTGCAGATCCGGCGCTCGCTGGAGCTTATGCGCGGCCGGGTCGCCGCGGTGCTGACCAGGCTCGCGTCGCTCGCGCTGGAGCACACCGACCTCGTGATGGCCGGGCGGTCGCACAACGTCGCCGCGCAGGCGACGACGTTGGGCAAGCGCTTCGCGACGGCCGCCGACGAGCTGATGGTGGCGTTCGAGCGACTGGACAATCTCATCGAGCGGTACCCGCTGCGGGGCATCAAGGGCCCGGTCGGGACCGCGCAGGACATGCTGGACCTGCTGGGCGACGAGTCCACTTTGGACAAACTGGAAGCGAGTGTCGCCACGCACCTCGGCTTCGACCACGTTTTCACCAGTGTCGGCCAGGTTTACCCGCGCTCGCTGGACTTCGACGTGCTGTCCGCGGTAGTGCAGCTGGCGGCGGCGCCGTCGAGCCTGGCCAAGACGATCCGGCTGATGGCCGGGAACGAACTGGTCACCGAGGGCTTCAAAGCCGGCCAGGTCGGCACGTCCGCGATGCCGCACAAGATGAACACGCGATCCTGCGAGCGCGTCAACGGGCTCGCGGTGGTGCTGCGCGGGTACCTGTCGATGATCGGCGAGCTCGCCGGTGACCAGTGGAACGAGGGCGACGTTTCGGATTCCGTCGTCCGCCGGGTCGCGCTGCCGGACTCGTTCTTCGCGCTCGACGGCCTGCTGGAGACGTTCCTGACCGTGCTCGCCGAGTTCGGCGCGTTCCCCGCGGTCGTCGCCCGCGAACTGGACCGCTACCTGCCGTTCCTCGCGACGACGAAGGTACTCATGGCGTCCGTGCGTGGTGGGGTCGGCCGGGAAACCGCGCACGAGGCGATCAAGGAGCACTCGGTCGCCGTCGCGCTGGAGATGCGGGAAGGGCTTGTCGTCAACGACCTGCTCGACAGGCTCGCCGCTGACGCTCGGATCCCGCTGGACCGCGGTGAGCTGGACAAGCTGTTCGCGGACCGGCTCTCGTTCACCGGTGTCGCTCCCCGCCAGGTCGACGCCATCGTGAAGCGCGTCGAAGGTGTTCTCGAGCGCTTCCCGAACGCGGCGCACTACTCCCCGGCTCCCATTTTGTAAGAGCGTGGCAGTGGGTGTTTCACGCTGTGAGACGGCGTTACTCGAACGGGCGAAATGTCTAATGTCGTCGCTCGAGTCCTGAGCGCGTCCGGTCGCCACCCGTGACCTGGCGCGCCTGTTTCGCGCCGACGCGCCTGAAATCACGGAAGTAGCGATGAGATCCACGCTGTCGAAAATCCTTGCCGTCTTCGCCGCGAGTGCGGCCACCGTCGCGCTGGCCGCCTGCGGTTCTTCCGGTGACGCCGCTGCCGCCAACGTCCTGCGCGTGGGCACCCTGAGCGACGCCCCACCGGCGATCTACCTCGAAAACGGCACGTTCACCGGCTTCGACAACGAGCTACTTCGCGACATCGCGAAGCGCGAGGGTTTTGCGGTCGAGTTCGTCGGCACCGAGTTCGCCGGGCTGCTCGCCGCTGTTTCGAGCGGCAAGTTCGACATCGGCAGCTCCACGATCTCCAGCACCGAAGCGCGCAAGAAGACCGTCGCCTTCAGCAACGGCTACAGCACCGGCTTCACCACCATCATCACCAAGAAGGACGCAGGTCTCACGTCGGTCGCCGCATTCTCCGGCAAACGCCTCGGTGTCGTGCAGGCTTCGGTTCAGGACGACTTCGCGGGCAAGGTCGCAGGCGCCGAAGTCGTGCGTTTCCCTGACTACAACGCCGGATTCGCGCAACTCAAGAACGGTACGCTCGACGGCTGGGTGGTCCCGAAGGACATCGGCCAGAAGTACCTCGACCAGAACCCCGCGGTGTCACTGGACTTCGGCTACACCGTCGAGACCAAGGACACCCCGTCGGCGTTCGCCGTCCGCAAGGACAACAAGGACCTGCTGAACAAGCTCAACGATGGCCTGACCAAGGCGATCGCCGACGGCACCGTCGCCAGGCTGCACGCCCAGTTCTACCGGACCGAGCCGTTGCCGAAGGAACTAGAGCAGGGCGGCCCCGGCCTTCCCGTGCAGAACCCGGGAGTCTGACCATGAGAAAGGCATTCCTCGCCACCCTGGCAGCCGGACTGCTTGCCGCGCTCACCGCTTGCGGCGGTGGCGACAGCGGCAGCGCCGCCCTCCGCGTCGGCACGCTCAGCGACGCCCCGCCGAACATCTACGTCGAGAACGGCAACTACACCGGTTTCGACAACGAGGTCCTCAAGGCGATTGCCGCGAAACAGAACCTGAAGCTCGAATTCGCCGCGACGGACTTCTCTTCGCTGCTCGGCCAGGTCGCCGGTGGCCAGTTCGATCTCGCGAGTTCCGCCATCGCGCAGACCGAAGAGCGCAAAAAGACAGTAGACTTCTCGAACGCTTACAACTACGAGGTCATGAGCATTCAGAGCAAGGGGGCCTCGCCGATCACCGACGAGAATTCGCTTGCGGGCAAACGAGTCGCGGTCATCCAGGCGACAGTCGGCGACAAATGGCTCACCTCGGCAGTGCCCACCGCGCAGGCGGTCCGGTTCCCCGGATACGCGCCCGCGCTGGCCGCGTTGAAGTCCGGCGCGGTCGACGCGTACATCCTCGACCAGGCCATCGCCGAAAAGAACGCCGCCGACGACCCGGAACTGAAGGTCGTCAAGTCGTTCACCACCGACGTACCGCATGGTTTCGCCGTCAAGAAGGGCAACACCGTGCTGCTCGGCAAAGTCAACGAGGGACTCAAGCAGGTCATCGCGGACGGCACCTGGGTGAAACTGCAACAGCAGTTCCTGCCGACAGCGCCGGTTCCTGCCGAATTCAAGGGCTAAAAGGGGAAAAATGAAGAGGACTCTGCTCGCGACGGTCGCCGCCGCTGTGCTGGTCGTGGCCACGGCCTGCGGTAGCGGTAGCGGAGACAGCGGCGAGACAGTACGCGTTGTCACCCTCAGCGACTCGCCGCCGAACGCCTTCCAGAAAGACGGCCAGTACACCGGTTTCGACAACGAACTGCTGCGGGACATCGCGGCCAAGGAAAACTTCAAGGTCGAGTTCGTCGCGATGGACTTTTCGGCTCTGCTGGGCAATGTCGCGGGCGGTCAGTCGGACATCGCGAGCTGCGCCATCGCGCAGACCGCGGAGCGCAAGAAGACGGTCGACTTCTCGGCCGCCTACAACTACCAGTCGCTCGCCATCCAGGTGAAGGAGAGCTCGCCGATCGTTGACGAGAACTCGTTGGCGGGTAAGCGGGTCGGCGTGGTCCAGGGCACCGCTTCGGAGACCTGGGTAGCCGCGACCGTGCCGACGGCGGAGCTGGTGCGCTTCCCCAACGACGCCGCGTCGTTGAGCTCGTTGAAGACCGACGCCATCGCGGCGACAGTGTTCGACCAGGACACCGCCGAGGCTTACATCAAGTCGAACCCCGAGGCGAAACTGAAGGTGGCCAAGGCTTTCACCACGGACACCCCGCACGGCTTCGCGTTCAAGAAGGGCAATACCGCGCTGATCACCAAGGTCAACGACGGGCTCAAGAAGGCGATCGCGGACGGTACCTGGGAAAGGCTGCACAACCAGTTCATCCCGAACGCTCCCGCAGCCGCGGAATTCAAGGCCGGCGCCAAATAGATGGACGACTTTCTCAACACATTTCTCAACTGGGAGTACATCTGGCAGGTCTTCCCGGACCTGCTCGGTACCGGCCTGCTGAACACGCTGATCCTGGCCGTCTCCTCGGCGTTGATCGGGACTGTGCTCGGCATGATCGTGGCCGTCATGGGACTGTCCACGAAACCGTGGTTCCGTTGGCCCGCGAAGGTGTACACCGACATCTTCCGCGGACTCCCGGCGATCCTGACCATCCTGCTCATCGGCCAGGGCTTCAGCCAGATCCTGCGGCCGATCGTGGGCACGAACCCGTATCCGCTGGGCATTCTGGCGCTGAGCCTGATCGCGTCGGCCTATATCGGCGAGATCTTCCGGTCGGGTATCCAGAGCGTCGAAAAAGGACAGTTGGAGGCCGCCCGTGCGCTGGGGATGAGCTACAGCAGGGCGATGCTACTGGTCGTCATCCCGCAGGGGGTGCGGCGCGTGCTGCCGGCGCTGGTGAACCAGTTCATCGCGCTGATCAAGGACTCCAGCCTGGTGTACTTCCTCGGCCTGCTCTCCTCACAGCGTGAGCTGTTCCGGATCGGGCAGGACCTGGCGGCGAACACCGGGAACCTCTCGCCGCTGGTCGCGGCGGGGTTCGTCTACCTGGTGATCACCGTGCCGCTGACGCACTTGGTCAACTACATCGACAAACGGCTGCGGACCGGGCGAAAAGTCCAGCTCGAAGTCGATGAGCTGGACGAGTTGACCGCGGCCGGAAAGGTAACGCCATGACCGTCTCGACTCCGGTGCGCTCGTCGAGCGTGGAACTGCGGGACATCCACGTCTCGTTCGGCACCCTCGAGGTGCTGCGCGGCGTGGACCTGAAGGTGGAGAAGGGCCGCACGACCTGTGTGATCGGGCCGTCCGGCTCCGGCAAGTCGACGTTGCTGCGCTGCGTGAACCGGCTGCAGGAGCCCGACTCCGGCGACCTGCTGCTCGACGGCGAGAGCGTCATCAACGCCGACGCGGACCGCCTGCGCCAGCGCGTCGGCATGGTGTTCCAGCACTTCAACCTGTTCGGGCACCGGTCCGTGCTGGACAACATCACGCTGCCCCTGCGCAGCGTGAAGGGCATCAGCAAGGAGGAGGCGGCCGAGATCGCGCGGGCTCGCCTCGCCGAGGTCGGGCTGGCGGACAAGGCGCCGTACCGGCCGTCGGCGCTGTCCGGCGGGCAGCAGCAGCGGGTCGCCATCGCGCGGGCGCTGGCGATGGACCCCGAGGTCATGCTGTTCGACGAGGCCACCAGCGCACTCGATCCCGAGCTGGTCAAGGGCGTGCTGAACCTGATGGCGGGCCTCGCCGAACGTGGGCTGACGCTCATCGTCGTGACCCACGAGATGGGCTTCGCGCGCGGTGTCGCGGACGACGTCGCGTTCATGGACCACGGCAAGGTCGTCGAAACCGGCACCCCCGAGGCCCTCTTCGACGCCCCCCAAAGCTTCCGCCTGCAACGCTTCCTCTCGCAAGTCCTCTGAGCGCCACTGTTTGGGTAGTGTCGCGGCATGGCGAGGGTGAGCTGGCTGGGGTACTACCCGGTCAAGGCGTGTGGCGGGACGTCCGTCGAGGTGGCGGACGTGGGCCCGGCGGGGTTGCGGCACGACCGCGCGTTCATGGTCGTCGCGCCCGACGGAAACTTCCGCAGTCAGCGCCGGTTCCCGATCATGGCCGCGATCCGGCCGGTCGTGCTCGACGACGGACGCCGGATGGCATTGTCCGCGCCTGGTGTCGAAGACGTCGTGCTCAATCTCGTGCCCGACGGGCAACGGCACGAGGTCGCGACGACCATCTGGCAGGGCAAGGGCGTCAACCAAGGTCCCGAGGCGCAGGACTGGTTCTCGACGGCGCTGGGCGCGCCCTCGATGTTCGTCGGCGTGCCGCCCGATCATGCCCGGGTGTCCACCGGCGTGACGCCGGGCACCGCCGGATTCGCCGACAGCACGGCGATGCTCGTCGTGTCGGACTCCTCTTTGGACACTTTGAACGAGCGGATAGCCTCCCGTGGCGGGGAACCCGTGCCGATGGAACGGTTCCGGCCCAACATCGTGGTGTCCGGCTGGGTCGAACCGCACACCGAAGACCGCGTGCGCGCGATGACCTCCGGCAGCGTCGACCTCGGTTACGCCAAGCCGTGCATCCGCTGCTCGGTGACGCTGGTCGATCAGGAAACCGGCGTGCGAAGCGGCCCGGAGCCGATTCGCACGCTCGCGGACTATCGCCGTGAACCGGATGGTGTCGCCTTCGGCATGAAGGCGGCCGTCACGAAGCCGGGTCAGCTGGCCGTCGGCGACGAAGTGATCGTGCATTCCTGGCTGGACTGACCCAGCGCAGCCGCGGCCGAGCCAAAGTTGATCGCGAGCGCCAGTTGTCCGGCGGAGTCGCTGTAGAGCACGGCCGTACCCGTTGGGACGTCGGCAAAAGTCTGTCCCAGCGTGACTTCGAGCACACTTTGTCCACAGTGGACAATTGCCTGTTCACTGATCGACGCCGCCGCCAGATCGCCGAGGTTCGCGGCCAGCTGGATATTGCCGAAGTGGTCCACCCCAAGCACTTCTGTCACCAGCTTCCCGTGTGACACCGAGACCATCGGGTCCGGCAGTCGCACCAGATCACTGACCGGCGGTCCGAACTCCGCCGGCGGCACACCGAGCGCGAGATGCGCGGCCGCGGGTGCGAAGACGTCCCGGCCGTGGAAGGTCGCCGACACCTTGGACAGCCGATACTCCGGATTCACGAGTTCGAACGCGCCGATCACCCCGCCCAGCTCGTCGGCCGCTGGCAGCAGGACGCCGTTGTCCGGACCGACCAGCAGCCCGCGACTGGCCACCACGACCACGCCCCGGCGAGCCGTTCCCACACCCGGGTCGACCACGGCCACGTGGACCGATTCCGGCAGGTATGGCACGGTCTGCGCGAGTGCGGTCGCCCCTTGCCGGACACGTTGCGGCGGCACGGCATGTGTGACGTCGATGACCTGGACCTGTGGTGCGATTCGCGCGATCACCCCGCGGCAGGCAGCCACGAACCCGTCGGCCAAGCCGTAGTCGGTGGTGAAGGAGATCCAGTCGTAGGTCATCACGTCACATCATGCCCCGGCCATCCGCACCGGCCCTGACCACGCTCTCTATTGTTCAGGGGTGACCACGCTCGCTGATTATCCGAAGATCGCCGCAGGCAAGGTTCGTGAGCTGTATGCCGTCGGTGACGAGCACCTGCTGCTCGTCACCTCGGACCGCATCTCGGCCTTCGACTTCATCCTCGACACGCCGATCCCGGACAAGGGCCGCGTGCTGACAGCGATGAGCGTGTTCTGGTTCGAGTTGCTCGCCGACGCCCTGCCGAACCACCTCGTCGCCTATGACGACCCGCGCATTCCCGCCGAGGTCCGCGGTCGTGCGCTGCTGGTGCGGCGGCTGGAGATGCTGCCGGTCGAGGCCGTCGCGCGAGGTTACCTCGTCGGCTCCGGGTTCTCCGACTACCAGCGCACCGGCGAGGTCTGCGGGATCCCGCTGCCGGCCGGCCTGCTGGAGGCGTCGCGGTTCGAGACGCCGCTGTTCACCCCGGCCAGCAAGGCCGACCTTGGTGATCACGACGAGAACATCGGCTTCGACGACGTCGTCGCCAAGATCGGCCGCGAGCGTGCCGAAGAGGTCCGCGACGCCACGCTGGAGATCTACCGTCGCGGCGCGGAACATGCCGCCAAGCAGGGCATCCTGCTCGCCGACACCAAGTTCGAGTTCGGTGTCGACGCCACTGGGCAGCTGGTGCTCGGTGACGAGGTCCTGACGCCGGACTCGTCTCGCTACTGGCCCGCCGACACTTACCAGCCAGGGCGCTCGCAGCCGTCGTTCGACAAGCAGTACGTGCGTGACTGGCTCACCAGCCCGGCGTCGGGCTGGGACCGCGCGTCCAACACCCAGCCACCCGCGCTGCCCGCAGACGTCATCGCGGCGACCCGGTCGCGCTATGTCGACGCGTACGAGCGCATCACCGGTCGCTCGCTGGCGGACTGGCCCGCGTGAGCCTGCTGCTGATCAGCGGAAGCGTGCGGGCGGGCTCGACCAACGCGGCCGTGCTGCGGACCGCCGCGATGTTCGGCCCATCGGTCACCTACGACGGGCTCGGTGGCCTCCCGCATTTCAACCCGGACGACGACCGCGAACCGCTCCATCCGGCCGTCGCGGAACTGCGCGCCGCGATCGGTGCCGCCGACGCAGTGCTGTTCAGCACGCCGGAATACGCGGGCGGGCTGCCGGGCTCGTTCAAGAACCTGCTGGACTGGACGGTCGGTGGCGGCGAAATGGACCGCAAGCGAGTCGCCTGGATCAACGCCGCCTCGACGGCTTCGCCGACAGGCGCCTCCGACGCGCATAGCTCACTGCGGATCGTGCTTCGCTACGCGGGCACGGTGATCGTCGAGGAAGCTGTCGCGCGGATCCCGATCCAGCGCGACATGGTGTCCGACGGGCTCGTGCAGGATCCCGACCTGCGGCTTCGCCTCAAAGATGTCGTCGAGAAGCTTTTGAACGGTAACCTCGACTCCAGGTAGCGGTCATCGTGAGCGGGCCTAATGGTGACCGTGGACGCTCAGCTGCTGGTTTCACTGTCCGGCATCAGCCCCCGGACGCTGCACCGCTGTGCCGACCTCGCGGCCGAGCTCGACCGCCGCAAGGTCCCGATGTCAGTCCTGTACGCCCCGCGCCCTGGTGACCGTGCGGTGACGGAGTGGGTTCGCGGGCGGGTCGAACGCGGCGATTCCGTGCTGCTGCACGGGTACGACCACCAGATCACGCCCAACCACCGGGCGGTGAGCCTCGGCAAGAAGGCCGAGTTCGCTTCGCTGCCCGCGCATGAGGCACGGCTGCGCTTGATCGCGGCCACGGCGGCCATGGATCACGCGGGCTTGCGTCCGGACGGGTTCGCGCCGCCGCGGTGGCGCGCCTCGCGCGGTACCCTGGATGCCTTGCGGGAACACGATTTCTCACTGTGTGCGGACCTTCTCGCGATCCGCGACCTGCGGACTGGGGAGGTGCGGCGGGCCCGGGTGCAGGAGTTCGGTACTTCGCGCCAGCGCACTGAGACCATCCGCTGCTTCGCGCTCGTCCTGGCCGCCGCGCGGGCTGCGCGTCGAGGTGGCCTGGTCCGCATCGGCGCCGACGCCGCAGACCTCGCCCGACCCGGCCTCCGCCAAGCGTTGCTGGACGCTGTGGATGTGTCCCTGGAAAACCGCGCCTTCGGGACGACGTATGGTGCGTTGAGGGCGGTGTCTACTTAGGACATGAGGTGCGCTGGGTCGGCACGCTACAACTTCGCGAATTCTCCCACTGGGAGGACTTTCACCTCGGTGCCCTCCGGCGCCAGGCGCGTGAACAACCCGTAGTACATCGCGGACTTCGCCAGCATGGCCTCATGAATGGGCGTGGCCAGCCGAGGCGACACCGCGCGCAGGAAGTCGACAGCCTCGCTCAGTTTCAGCCAAGGCGCGGCCGTGGGCAGCCCGAGCGTGTCGATCTTCTGCTCCGGCACGAAGAACGAGTCCCCGGGGTGGTAAAACGTGCCATGATCCACGATGTACCCGATGTTCGGAATCGTCGGGATATCCGGGTGGATGATCGCGTGGGTCCCGCCGACGACGTTGATAGCGGCACCGCTGAACTCGAACTCGTCGCCGGGATGCGCCACCCGGAACTGCACGCCGAGCTTCTCGACTACGTCCGCGGTGCCGGGATCGACGATCAGCTGCGCGTTCGGGTTCGCTTCGAGCAGCGCGGGCAGCTTGTCGACGTCGAGGTGGTCGAGGTGCTGGTGGGTGACCAGCACGGCGTCCAGCTCGCGCTCGCTTTCGAAGCCGGCGGAGAACGTGCCGGGGTCGATCAGGATCCTGGCGCCGTCGGTCTCCAGTAATACGCAAGAGTGTCCGAAGTGGACAATTCGCATGCTGAGCTCCCTTTGACGAGGCAGGATCCCAGTCTACGGGCGTAATAATGCGTCGCCAAGTTCCGTGCGGCGGTACAGCACTGCGTACCCGCGCCGGTTCGTGGTGAGCAGGCCGGCGGCCCGCAACGCCGTGAGATGCTCGGAAACGGTTCCGTTGCTCAGGTCCAGCCGGGTCGCCAGCGCCGAGGTGCTCGCCGGATCATCCAGGGCCACCAGGAGTGCGGCTTTGGTCCGTCCCAGGATGCCGGCCAACGCCGCGGGAGGCCGGGCGGCCGCGCTCCAAAGCGACGCGACCCCTCGCGCCGGGTAGAGCACGGCCGGCTGCCACGGCCGCACAGTGATGACACCGACGTTCGGCCACGCGAAAACGCCAGGGATCAGCAGTAACCCGCGCCGGTCGAGCCGGATCCGGCTGCGGGCCTTGATGTCGATCATCAGCACGTCGTCGACGAGCCGGACCTTCGGGTGGAGACCGGCCAGCGCGAGTGCGACCCCGCCTTCCGCCAGCCGTCGCGAGCGGTACTCGATGTCGGCGGCGAGCAGCTGATGTATTCGTGGCCAGTGCGGCTCCAGCAGTTCCGTCCAGGTCAGTTCGAGCTGATCGGAAAGTAGATCACGGGCTGCCGCGGGGTCCGAAGGCAGCGCGCTGAGGTCGGCGTCGACCATCGCCAGTTCGGCGGCGACCTGGCTCGGCGATGTCCGGCGGATCTCGGCGAGCTGGGCTTCGGGGGTGGTCAGGGGGCCGTCGGGCGGCGGGCTGAGGAAGTCGGTGATGTAGTGCCGCGCGCTCATGACCGCGGCGAGTTCGGGGACGGCCAGCTCACGCGGGACGTTCTCCAGCCACGGCAGGTGACTCGGGTGTCCGCGCAGGCCAAGGATCGTCTGCATCGCTCCGAGCGCTTCGTCCAGCGGCGAGATCGCGAACCGCACTCCCGCCGGGCTCAACACGAGCTCGATCATCAGGCCCCTCACGATTCGGGTGTGACCGAATCAGTATGGCCGAATCCGGTGAGCACACACAGTTCAGCCATGACCGAAAAGCTTCTCCGCCACCGCGACTACTGGCGCTGGTCGGCCGGTGTCCAGCTGGCGAGACTCCCCGCCGCGATGGCGCCGCTGGCGTTCACCGTGCTGACCACCGCGGCCACCGGGTCGTACCGCCTTGGCGGGATCATGATGTCGGTTTACGTCGTCGCCGAGCTGGTCTGCGCGGTTCCGTCCGGCCGCCTGCTCGATCGGGTAGGTCCGGCAAAAGGCCTGGTCCTGCTGCTCGTGTGTGCCGCAACGGGACTCGGCGGACTGGCCGCCGCGGCGTCCGCGGGCGCCTCGGGCCCGACGTTGCTGACGCTGGTCGTGTTGCCCGGCGCGATCTCCGGCGGGCTTTCCGGCGGGTTCCGCACGTTGCTGGCGGGCACCATCTCGGACGACCTGCTGCCCAGGGCCATCGCTGTCGACGCGATGATCCTGGACGGCGTCCTCATTCTCGGGCCCGCGCTGGTCGCGGTGCTGACCATGGCGGGCTCGATCCTTCCCCTGGTCGTGATGGCTGTCGTCTACCTGCTGTCGGCGACGCTCGTGCCGCGACGCTCGGTGCCGCGCGAACCCGCGTCCGCGGACCGGCCTGCCGTGCCGATGCGGACAGCCCTGCCGTGGCTCGCCTGCCAATTCACGATCGGGCATCTGCTGTCGACGGTCGAGGTCGCGCCGCTGCCGCTGGCCCAGCGGCTCGGCGCGGGGCAGTGGGCGGCGGCGCTGGTCATCGCGGTGTTGTGCGGCGCGAGCATCCTGGGAAGCGCGCTTTACGCCTGGCACGGGTTGAAACTGGGACGGCCACGGCTGCAGGCCGGGCTCTTGCTGGGCGGGTTCGTCGTCGGTGGCTCCCTCGTGGCGGGAAACTTCGGCTGGCCGGGGCTGATTGCCGGGATCGTGGTCATCGGGTCCTGCACCGGCCCGCTCGTGACCGTCGCTTCGGTGCAAATGCAGCGGCTTTTGCCGGAAGAACGCAGGTCGGAAGGGTTCTCCCTGTCGTTCGCCGTGCAATCCACGGGATTCGGGCTCGGCTCGCTCAGCGTCGGGGTGCTGCCGCTGTACCTGGCGCCGCTGTTGGGTGTTGCGAGCGCGCTCGTTGCCTGTTTAATGCTCGGTAAGCGGCCGAAGGTTACTGTTGGCACTTTGTCAGCAACCTCGTAGCCTGGGTCGTAGCCGAGACCACAGGAGACGCCGATGACCGCCGTCCAGCCGAAGCCGTCCACACCAGCGGTAGGCGAGACCTTCGATTCGCTGAGCCCGGCGACCGATGAGGTCGTGGGTACGTACCCGATTCACTCCGCCGCCGACGTCGAAGCCGCCGTCGAGCGCGCCCGTGTGGCCGCCGAATGGTGGGACTCGCTGGGCTTCGACGGCCGCGCCGAGCGGCTGCGGAAGTGGAAGGGCGTCGTCACACGCCGCCTGGCGCAGCTGTGCCAGGTCGTGCGGGACGAGACGGGCAAGCCGATCGCGGACGCGCAGCTCGAAGCCGTCCTCGCCATCGAACACATCGCGTGGGCTGGCAAGCACGCCCGCAAGATCCTCGGCAAGCAGAAGCGTTCCGCCGGGCTGCTCATGTCCAACCAGGCCGCGACGGTCGAGTACCAGCCGCTGGGCGTGGTCGGCGTCATCGGCCCGTGGAACTACCCGGTGTTCACCCCGCTCGGTTCCATCGCCTACGCGCTGGCCGCCGGCAACGCGGTCGTCTTCAAGCCGAGTGAGTTCACCCCTGGCGTCGGGAAATGGCTGGTCGACGCGTTCAGCGAGATCGTCCCAGAGGCGCCGGTACTGCAGCTCATCACCGGTTTCGGCGAGACGGGCGCGGCGCTGACCCGTTCCGGCGTCAACAAGATCGCGTTCACCGGCTCGACGGCGACCGGCAAGAAAATCATGGCCGCGGCCGCCGACACGCTGACCCCGGTGATCATCGAGGCCGGTGGCAAGGACCCCGTGCTGGTGGATTCCGACGCGGATCTCGACGCGGCCGCCGACGCCACGGTGTGGGGCGCGTTCTCGAACTCCGGCCAGACCTGTATCGGCGTCGAGCGCGTCTACGTGCACGAAAAGGTCCACGACGAGTTCGTCGCGAAGGTCGTCGAGAAGAGCCGCGAGGTCCGCGCCGGCTCCGACGCGGCCGCGCAGTACGGCCCGATGACCATGCCTTCGCAGCTCAACGTCGTCCGCAGGCACATCGCCGACGCACTTGCCCGCGGTGGAAAGGCCCTGATCGGCGGGGTCGAGGCGGTCGGCGAAAGGTATGTCCAGCCGACAGTGCTCGTCGACGTGCCCGAGGATTCCGAGGCGGTCCAAGAGGAAACCTTCGGCCCGACGGTCACCATCGCCAAGGTCCGCGACATGGACGAAGCCGTGGAGAAGGCCAACAACACCAAGTACGGCCTCGGCTCGACGGTGTTCTCCAAGGCCCGCGGCATGGAACTCGCCGGGCGACTGCGCACCGGGATGACCTCGATCAACGCGCCGCTCTCGTTCGCGGGAATCGCGTCACTGCCCTTCGGCGGCGTCGGAGACTCGGGCTTCGGTCGTATCCACGGTCCCGAAGGCCTCCGCGAGTTCGCCCGTCCCAAGGCGATCGCGCGTCAGCGGTTCACCGCGCCCATCGTGCTGACCAGTTTCGCCCGCAAGGAAAAGACCGACGTCCTCGTCGCGAAGCTCATGACGGTTCTGCACGGCAAGCGCTGAAAGTCTCGAGCCCACGCTCGCGGCCTGCTGCATCCGGGGGGCGAATGCGGCCACATCCGAGGGGAATGCGGTCGCATTCGGTTGGTGTTGGGGGTAGTGCCTCACTTTAGGGGTTTTCGAGCCGATGTCCTATTCATGGACATGACTCATTTCAACGGCAGTCCCGGCAGGACTCTCAACAGATCGCGACTGGCTACGACGCTTGGCCTGGCTTGTGCGACGACCCTCCTGATCGGGTTGATCAGCGCACCAGCCGCGAACGCGGTCACACCGTCGGTCTCCCTGGGCAGCGCCGCCACCTTCGCGGTCCTCGCCGGGTCGACGATTACGAACACCGGTGACACGACGATCAACGGCGATCTCGGGCTGAGTCCGGGAACCGCGGTCACCGGGTTTCCTCCTGGGCAGGTGAACGGGGCTGTCCACGCCGCCGACAGTGTCGCGGCGCAGGCCAAGAGCGACCTGGACGCCGCGTATGTGGATGCCGAAGGGCGCCCGAGCACGGCCACCGTCGCGGTGGAACTCGGCGGGACCACCAAGACCCCTGGCGTGTATGACTCGCCCGCGGGCACGTTCGGGATCACCGGGACGTTGACCCTCGACGCCGGCGGAGACCCGAACGCCGTCTTCATCTTCAAGGCCGCATCCACGCTCATCACGGCGTCCGCGAGCAGTGTGAACCTCGTCAACGGCGCGCGGTCGTCCAATGTCTTCTGGAAGGTGGGTAGCTCCGCGACGCTCGGAACGTACTCCGTCCTGCGGGGAACCGTGATGGCCCTCGCCTCGATCACTGTCACGACGGGGGTGACCGTCGACGGCCGGACCCTCGCCCGCACCGCCGCGGTAACGCTGGACTCTGACACGATCACCCGCCCGGTCAGTACCCCGCAGTCCGTTGCCACCACCACCAAACTGACCACGTCGGTCAATCCCTCGACGCTGAACCAGCCGGTCACCTTCACCGCAGTGGTGACGTCCGCAACCGGTACGGCCGTCCCCACCGGACTCGTGGTGTTCATGGACAGGTGGAAGCTGATCGGCGTCGTCGACCTCGACAGCGACGGGCACGCGGAGTTCACCACCTCCACGCTGACCGTCGACGTCCACCTGATCGATGCCGCCTACATCCCATCGAGCGGGTTCCTGAGCAGCACCCCACCCAGGGTCTACCAGCTCGTCACTTCGACCTGATCACGACCGGCCTCGCGCACTGGGCCCGGGGCCGGCTCGCGTCCAACGCGCGCTTGAAATGCTCGTGATGGCCAAGCCCTCGACCCCGCCGGAAGGCGGACGTAGGGTGGATTCCCCCAACGCAAAGGGGTCGCCGTCCCATGACGCGACGCCATCGGGATGTCGGCGCCGATCGGAGAGCCGTCATGTTCATGCAGATTTTTCAGGGCAAGGTCCGTGACCCGGCCGCGGTGAAGGCCACATTGGACCGTTGGGAGCGCGACCTCGCCCCCGGGGCGCGGGGCTGGATCGGCGGCACCCACGGGGTCACCGACGACGGCATGCTGATCGCCGCCGTCCGGTTCGAATCCAAGGACGCGGCGCGTCGCAACAGTGAGCGGCCGGAGCAGGAGGAATGGTGGCGGGAGATGGAGGGGCACTTCGACGGCGAGGTCACTTTCCACGATTGTGAGGACGTCACGATCCTGCTCGGTGGAGGCTCCGACGACGCGGGCTTCGTGCAAGTGATCCAGGGCCGGGTCAAGAATCTGGAGCGGGCTCACGCGCTGGCCGAGCAGTCGAACGAGTTTCTTCCGAAGTATCGCCCGGATGTCATCGGGGGGATGATCGCCATCGACGAGGCCGGCTTCGTCACCGAGACGATCGCCTTCACCTCCGAGAAAGCGGCACGCGAGGCCGAAAAGAAAGAACTGCCTCCCGATGTGAGCCGGCTGGTGGAGGAGGAGATGTCCCTATTCGACGACGTCAAATACCTGGACCTGCACCGGCCATGGTTCGCCTCGCACCACTAATGGGGTGACAGTGATGACCGTTCCCACGCCACGCGGCGGCCAGGTCGACTTGTTCGCCGTCCCGCACGAACACACGAACTCCTGTTATTGGGACCTTGACGAGTGCCGCTGGCACTGTGCCCGCACGCCGGCTCGTCCGGCGGCGGAGCCCCCGTCGCCGGAGGCTCCGCACGCCCGTACCGGGAAGCCCTAACGACCCCGGATCATGTCCGAGGCCTTCTCCGCCACCATAATCGTGGGCGCGTTCGTGTTGCCGCGCGGCACAACCGGCATGACGGACGCGTCCACCACGCGAAGCCCTTCGACGCCACGCACCTTCAACGTCGGATCGACGACGGCCAGCTCGCCTGTCCCCATCGCGCAGGTGCCGACGGGGTGGTAGAGCGTCTGAGTATGCGCCCGGATCTGCTCGGCAAGCGCGTCATCGTCGAGATCGTGGGTATCCGGTAGGAAGGGCTTGTCCAAGAACTTCGTCAGCGCCCCGGACTTCCCGATCTCGATCAGGGACCGCAGCCCGGACATCATCGCGTCGAAGTCGGCGGACTCCGCGTAATATGCCGGATCGATTTCCGGTTTCCACAACGGATTCGCCGACTTCAGCCGAAGCTTGCCGCGACTCGCGACGTCGACCAGTGTCGCGGCCGAGGTGAACCCGGACACCGTCGGCTCGCGTAAACCGTTGTCGTAGAACAATGTCGGCGCGACATGGATTTGCATGTTGGGTCCGGCCAGACCGTCCAAAGTCGAGTAAAACCCGCCGGCTTCACCGATGTTCGAGGTCAGTGGCCCACGTTTGGTCAGCTGCCAGCGCACCAGTCCGGCGGGGGTGGCGAAGTCCGCGATGTCGGTGGTTCCCTTGGTGGACCACACGATCCCGGCCGCGGGGTGGTCGTGCAGGTTGCCGCCGACACCCGGCAGGCCGACGGCGACGTCGATGCCGAGTTCCTTCAGGTGCTCGGCCGGGCCGATCCCGGACAGCATCAGCAGCTGCGGTGAGTTGACCGCGCCGCCGCTGAGCAGGACCTCGGTGTCCGCGCGCACGGTCACCTCGACACCGTTGTCCAAGTAGGACACCCCGACCGCACGGGTGCCTTCCAGGACGACGCGGGTGGCCTGCGCGTTCGTGCGCACGGTGAGGTTCGGCCGTTCCATCGCGGGCCGGAGGTACGCGTCGGCGGCGGACCAGCGGCGGCCCTTCTTGCAGGTCACCTGGTAGATCCCGGCGCCTTCCTGCTTCTCGCCGTTGAAGTCGTCGGTGCGCTTGAGGCCCCACGAGACCGCGGAGTCGACCCAGGCGTTCGACAGCTCGTGGGTGTAGCGGCGGTCCTCGACGTGCAGCGGTCCGTCGGTGCCGTGCAACTGCCCGCCGAAGCGCTGGTTGCCCTCCGCGCGGATGAAGTACGGCAAGACGTCGTCGAAGCCCCAGCCCGCGGCACCGTGCGAGTCGCGCCAGCCGTCGTAGTCGGCGCGGTTCCCGCGGATGTAGATCATCGCGTTCATCGAGGAGCAGCCGCCGAGCATCTTCCCGCGCGGCCAATATTCCTTCTTGCCGGTGTGCTTCTGTTCGACGGTCTCGTAGTTCCAGTCCCATTTGGTCTTGAACAGCGTCGCGAACGCGGCCGGGATGTGGATCGCGTCGTCGGTGTCCTCCCCGCCGGCCTCCAGCAGGAGGACCCGCGCCGCCGGATCCTCGCTCAGCCGATTTGCCAGCACACAGCCCGCGCTGCCCGCGCCCACGATGACGTAGTCGAAGGATTCCTGAACGGCCACGGTGCCTCCAGTAATTGGCGTTATGTCAATACCCGATGATGTCCTGGTCCGTCCGCCGATGGAAGGGCCTCGCCGGCCAAGCATCCTCCAGTTGGCACTGGGCGGCGACCCCGTCCCTGATCGGCGTCTCACCCGTTCGGGGGTGACAATTGATCCGGGAAGGCCGCCCTGCGGCCGGG
>JAVXWP010000051.1:0-49104 GCA_032230695.1 Actinomycetota bacterium
GGGCGCTTGGCCGCGAGGGTCAGCATGCGTTCGGCGACGGCGGCGTCGGTGATCAGCGTCGAGACCACGCCTGAGCGGAGCACGGCGTCGACGGCGTGCGCTTTCGCCTCGCCGTACCCCAGCGCGATCACCTCGGGCACCCGGCGGAGTTCATCCCCGCTGATCGCCAGGACGTGGTGGGCGAGCCCGGTCGACAGTTCGTTGCCGTCGGCGTCGAACAGGCGCGCGGTCACTTCGGCCGCGACGCCGCGTTTGCGGATGGCTTCGCGCTCGGCGGGAGTGAGCGCGTCGTGCACGGTGGACTCGCCGGGTTGCCAGGCGCCGATGCTGACGACGGCCTTGGTGAGGTTGCGGAACTGGGCGAACGTCTCGGCGATGCCCGGCTGCCGTCGCAGGGTCTCGGCCGTCCGGCGGTCAGGGAGGACCAGCGGGCCGAAGATCGGGTACGCGTCGCCGCCCGACACGGCCGTCACGCGGCGCACGGTCTCGACCGAGCGGTCGTGCATGTCCATCCCGGCCTGCACCCCGCACAACTGCACGACCGGGCACTTCGGCAGGAAACGGATGGCTTCGGTCATCGCGTTCACCGACCGCGCCCACGACAGCCCCAGCACGTCGTCCGTCGTGACGATCTCGGCCAGCAGGTCGGCGGCCAGCCTGCCTATCCGGCGGCTCAGCTCGGGTTTCGACTCCTTGATGGCCGCTCGTTCGAGCACCAGCGCTCTGCGGAGTCCGTACGCGGAGCGCACCTGGTCGGACAATGCCAGATCGATCGGGAACGGCAGGTCGAATTCGATCCTCACCAGCCCGGTTTCCCTTGCGGCATCGAGCATCCTGGCGACCTTGAACCGGCTGATGCCGAACTCGCCTGCGATCTCCAGCTTCGACCGCCCCTGCGCGTAGAACAGACGGGCGACCGAGGCCAGCAGCACGGCGTCGGCCGGTCCGACTCTACGACTTGATGCGCTCATATGAGCACATTAGCGCGAAATATCCCCGAAAGGTTGACGTAACACGAACAAAAAGCCTTCAATGCTTAGAACTGACTGATTCGTAGGCGCTCATCTGAGCAGTAGAAAACAGGGATGGTGAGGCGGTATGCGCGCCGCGATCATTGACCGGCCGGGCACGATCCGGGTCGGCGAAGTGCCCGACCCGAAACCCGGGGAACGTCAGGTGGTGATCAAGGTCGGCGCCTGCGGCATCTGCGGTACCGACCTCCACATCGCCGACGGTCACTTCCCGCCGACGCCGTACCCGATCGTCCCCGGTCACGAGTTCGCTGGTGAGATCGTCGAACTCGGCGCCGACGTGCCGGGTGGCTGGCAGGTCGGTGACCGCGTCGCGGTGGATCCCACCCTGGCCTGCGGATACTGCACGCCGTGCCGCTCCGGGCACGGCAACCTGTGCGCCAACTGGGGTGCCACCGGTGACACTGTGGACGGTGCGTTCGCCGAGTACGTCGCGGTGCCGTCGGCCAACTGCCACCGCATGCCCGACACGATGACCTGGGAGCAGGGTGCGCTCGTCGAGCCGCTTTCCTGTGCGGTGCACGGCGTCCGCCGGATCGGCGTCGAGGTGGGGGAGCGGTTTCTCGTCGTCGGCGCCGGGACCATGGGGTTGCTGATGCAGCAGCTTCTTCAGCGGGCAGGCGCCCGCGTCACCGTGGTCGATCGCAACACCGCCCGGCTCGGCCGGGCCACAGACCTCGGCGCGCACGCCGTCGCGGGCAGCATCACCGAGCTCGACGATGTGAAGTTCGACGCCGCCGCGGACTGCACCGGTGCGGCACCCGCCATCGAAGGCGCGTTCGATTCGCTCAGGCGCGGTGGCAGGTTACTGGTTTTCGGTGTCGCCCCGGCCGAGGCACGGGTCTCGCTCTCGCCGTTCCGCATCTACAACGACGAAATCACCATCGTGGGCTCGATGGCGGTGCTGAACAGCTACGGTGCCGCGCTCGACCTCGTCGCCACCGGCGCCATCGACACAGGTGCCCTGCTCACCGACGTCCTGCCGCTGTCGCGCTACCCCGACGCGCTGGCTCTCATGCGCAGTGGCGCGGGCCTCAAGGTGCAGGTCCTCCCGGGGTTGAGCGATGCGTAAGACACGCCTGATACCCCTGATACTCGCCGCGGTGCTGGCGCTCACGAGCTGCGCGGGCGCCGGTGCGCTGGGCACGAGCGGCCGCACACTGGTCGTCGCGATCGTGTCGAACCCGCAGATGAAGGACGCCATCGCGCTGTCCGGGCAGTTCGAGGCGGCCAACCCCGGCGTCAAGCTGAAGTTCGTGTCGCTCCCGGAAAACCAGGCCCGTGCGAAGATCACCGCGTCGACGGCCACCGAGGGTGGCGAGTTCGACGTCGTCATGATCAGCAACTACGAAGCCCCGCAGTGGGCGGCGAACGGGTGGCTGGAGAACCTCCAGCCGCAAATCGACGCCGACCCTGCCTACGATGTCGCCGACTTCATCCCCAGTATCCGGGACTCGTTGTCCTACAAGAATTCCCTGTACGCCGTGCCCTTCTACGGCGAGTCGTCGTTCCTGGCCTACCGCAAGGACCTGTTCGAAAAGGCCGGCCTCACCATGCCCGCCAAGCCGACCTGGGCGCAGATCGCGGACTTCGCCGCGAAGCTCGACGACAAGGCCGCCGGTGTCGCCGGGATCTGCCTGCGCGGCAAACCCGGCTGGGGCGAGAGTCTCGCGCCGTTCAACACCGTCCTGAACACCTTCGGCGGCCAATGGTTCGACCAGGGCTGGAACGCCAAGCTCGATTCCCCCGAATTCAAGGCGGCGGCGGACTTCTACGTCAAGCTCATCCGCGAGCACGGGGAGGTCGGCGCGTCCAGCTCGGGGTTCTCCGAATGCGGAACGCACTACACCCAGGGCCAGGCCGCGATGTGGTACGACGCCACGGTGATGGCCGGGACCAACGAGGACCCGGAAAGCAGCAAGGTCGTCGGCAAGTCCGGCTACGCACCCGCCCCGGTCGAGCGAACGCAGAGCTCGGGCTGGCTCTACACCTGGGCCCTCGCGATTCCCAAGGCGGCCAAGGACAAGGACGCCGCCTGGAAGTTCATGGCGTGGATGACCGACAAGGCGTACGTGCAGAAGGTCGGCGCGGCCTACGGCTGGAACCGCGTCCCGCCCGGCGTCCGCAACTCGACCTACCAGATCCCGGGCTATCAGGAAGCCGCGAAGGCGTACGCACAGCCCACGCTCGACGGCATCGCCGACGCCAACCAGCAGAAGGCAATGGTGAACCCCGTGCCCTACCCCGGAATCCAGTTCCTCGGCATCCCGGAGTTCCAGGATCTCGGCACCCGGGTCAGCCAGCAGCTGTCCGCCGCCATCGCCGGGCAGATCTCCGTCGACGACGCGCTCAAGCAGTCACAGGAGTACGCGCAGACCGTCGGCAACTCCTACAAGGAGGCACGATGACGTCAGCGCCTTTCACCAGTACTGCCACGATTCCTGACTCGGCACAAAAACGCCGAACCAGCGCCGCCACCACGCGTGCCAGGTCACAGGCGGTCAAGCGCAGGATCCCGCTGCTCCCGGCGTTGTTCTTCGTCCTCGCTGTGACGCAACTTCCGTTCCTGCTCACCGTTTTCTACTCGTTCCAGTCGTACAACCTGGTGCGCCCCGGTTCGCAGCATTTCGTCGGCCTGCAGAACTACGCCGACGTCTTCTCCGACAGCACGTTCCTGGTCGCGCTGCTGAACACGGTGATACTGACCGTGGTGTGCGTGCTGGTGTCGCTGCTGATCGGGCTCGGCCTTGCGGTGCTGCTGGACCGCAAGTTCCTCGGCCGCGGGATTGTCCGCACGTTGCTGATCACGCCGTTCCTCATCCTGCCGGCGGCAGGCGCGCTGCTGTGGAAGACGACGGTGTTCGACCCGACCTACGGGTTGCTCCACTTCGTCTTCGGCACCGACACCGACTGGCTTTCGCAGTTCCCGCTGGCCGCGGTGATGGCGCAGATCATCTGGCAGTGGACGCCGTTCATGATGCTGCTCATCCTCGCCGGGCTGCAGAGCCAGTCCAAGGACGTACTCGAAGCCGCGTCTGTCGACGGTGCGAGCAGGTGGCGGACGTTCGTCTCGATCACCCTGCCGCACCTGAGCCGGTTCCTGCAGCTGGCGACCCTGCTCGGCGCGATCTACATCGTCAACAGCTTCGACGCGGTTTTCCTGATGACACAGGGAGGTCCGGGTACCGCGAGCACCAACCTGCCGTACTACATCTACCAGCGTGCCTTCGAAGGATTCGACATCGGCCAGTCGTCGGCGATGGGGGTCATCGTGGTCATACTGACGATGATCGTCGCCACGTTCGCGCTGCGCCTGATGTTCCGGACCTTCTCGGTGACCGGAGGCGTGAAATGAACAAGAAACTGGGCCCCGCCACGCTGACCGTGGCGACCTGGGTCCTCGCGATCCTTTTCGTGTTCCCATTGCTGTGGATGATCCTGACCGCGTTCAAGCAAGAAGCGGACGCCTACACCGATCCGCCGAAGCTGTTCTTCACCCCGACCCTCAACCAGTTCGCGGGGGTGTTCGAGCGGGGATTCCTGCCCTACCTCGGCAACTCCGCGTTCGTGACCGTTGTCTCGACGGTGTTCGTGCTGTTGCTGGGGATCCCGGCGGCGTATGCGCTTTCGCTGGCGCCGGTGAAGGGCACCAGCAACGCGCTCGGGTTCTTCCTGTCGACCAAGATGCTGCCGATCGTCGCCGCGATCATTCCGCTGTACGTGATTTCGCAGCGGGTCCAGTTGCTGGACAACGTGTGGATGCTGATCATCCTGTACACCTCGATGAACCTGCCGCTGGCGATCTGGATGATGCGGTCGTTCTTCCTCGAGGTGCCCACCGAAATGATCGAAGCGGGCCGGATCGACGGCGCCAACCTGCCGACGCTGCTGCGGAAGATCATCGCGCCCGTGGTCGCGCCGGGGATCGCCGCGACGGCGTTGATCTGCGTGATCTTCTCGTGGACCGAGTTCTTCTATTCGGTCAACCTGACCGCCGCGCGCGCGGGGACCGTGCCGGTGTTCCTCGTCGGCTTCATCACCAGCGAGGGGCTCTACTGGGCACAGCTTTCGGCCGCGGCACTGATGGCGTCGCTGCCGGTGATGATCGTCGGCTGGATCGCGCAGAACCACCTGGTGCGCGGACTGTCGATGGGGGCGGTCAAGTAGGGGAGCAAGGGACCTTTACTGCCGCGTGGCGATAGTAAAGGTCCCTTGCTGCCGCTACTCGGCGAGCGAGAGGGCCTGGCTCGGGCAGATGTGCACGGCTTCGCGGGCCGCGGCCTGCAGAGCGTCGCCATCAGGGGTCGGATTGAGGAGGATGACCGTGCCGTCGTCCTCGCTCTGATCGAAGAGGGCGGACTCCGTGAGCACGCATTGCCCGGCGCCCACGCAGACCGAAGTGTCGGCGATGATCTTCATGAGTCCTCCTTACCAGCTGACCAGCAGTTCACGGATGCCATAGACTACGGCTTCCTTGCCCCGCAGTTCCTCTACACTTTGGGCCAGTTTCAGCCCGGGGATCCGGCGGAACAGCGTATCGAACACGATTTGCAGTTCGAGCCGCGCGAGGTTCTGGCCGAGGCACTGGTGCGGCCCGAAGCCGAAGGCGACATGGTGCCGCGCGCCGCGCTCGAGGTCGAACTCTTCCGGCCGCTCGAACGCCGTCGGATCGGTGTTCGCGGCGAAGCCCAGCACGGCGACACCCTCACCGGCCTTGATCGTCTGGCCGCCGAGTTCGACGTCGGCCATCGCGAGCCGCATGGTGACGGTGTCGGTGATGGTGGTGTACCGCAGCAGTTCCTCGACGGCGCTCAGCGTCTTGGCGGGATCGCTCTTGATCGCTTCGAGCTGTTCGGGGTTCCGCAGCAGCGTCACAGTTCCCAGCGAGATCATGTTCGCGGTGGTCTCGTGCCCGGCGAGCAGGAGCAGGAAGGCCATGCCGACCATGGCCGTCCTGTCGTACGCCCCGGCTTCGCGCGCCTTGACGATCTGGCGCCCGATCAGGTCGTCCGTCGGGTTCTCCTCCTTCGTGACCACCAGGTTGTACAGATAGCCCTGGAGCTCGCCGAAGTTCTTGTCGCGTTCCTCGCGGGTGATCTCGTTGCTGAGGATCGCCGTCGACCGGCTCTGGAAGAAGTCGTGGTCTTCGTACGGCACCCCGAGCTGCTCGCAGATGACCAGCGACGGCACCGGCAGCGCCAACGCTTCCATCAGGTCGACGGGCTGCTCGCCGACGAGCATCTTGTCGATGCGCTCGTCGACGATCTGCTGGATGCGGGGTCGCAGCGCCTCCATCCGGCGGACGGTGAACTCGCCGACCACCGCCTGGCGGGCGGGGCCGTGCATCGGCGGGTCCATCTCGACCAGCGTCGGGACGGCCCCTTCCCGTGTCACGCGCTCACCGGTCTGCAGGGTCGGGAACCCGGCGTAGGACCGCATCGAGCTGAGCGTGGTGTCGAGCAGTGCCGCTCGGGCGTCTTCGAGCTTGGTGACCGCCCAGACGTCGTCGCCGTTGGGGAACCTGACTTTGGACAACGTCGGCTGCTCGCGTAGCTCGCCGTAGGACTCCGGTGGGGAGAACGGGCATTTCCGGACCGGCGAAAAGGTGGCAACCGGGGGGTCGGTGACTTCAGTCACTTAAGGTCTTCCGTTCGTGGTGGGGACGGGCGAATTACCAGGTGACGGGCAGCGCGTGCAGCCCGAAGATCGCAGCGTCGTTCTTGAACGGCAGGTCGTCGATCGGCGCGGCGATCTTCAACGTGGGGATCCGGCGGAAGAGCGTGTCGAACACGATCTGCAGTTCCATCCGGGCCAGGTTCTGGCCGAGGCACTGGTGCGCGCCGAAGCCGAAGGCGACGTGGTGCCGGGCGCCGCGTTCGATGTCGAGCTCGTCGGGCCGGTCGAACGCCTCCGGGTCACGGTTCGCGGAGTAGCCGAGCCCGAGAACCCCTTCGCCGGCCTTGATCGTCACACCGCCGATCTCGACGTCCTGCGTGGCGACCCTGGCCGTCGCGGTGTCGGCGATGGTGAAGTAGCGCAGGAGTTCTTCGACCGCGGGCAGGGTCTTGGTGGGGTCGTTCTTGATCGCTTCGAGCTGTTCGGGGTTCTCCAGCAGGGCCACGACACTCAGCGAGATCATGTTCGCGGTGGTTTCGTGTCCGGCGAGCAGGAGCAGGAAAGCCATGCCGACCAACGCCTTGTGGTCTTCATTGCCGTCTTCGCGCTGCTTGAGGACCTGGCGGCCGAGCAGATCGTCGCTCGGGTCGGCTTCCTTCCGCGTGACGAGCTCGCCCAGGTAGCCCCGCAGGCTCATGAAGGCGTCGCGACGCTCTTCGGGAGGTGTGGTCCGGCTCAGCATCCGCGACGTGCAGTGCTGGAAGAAGTCGTGGTCGTCGTAGGGCACCCCGAGTTGCTCGCAGATGACGAGCGACGGCACGGGCAGCGAGAGCATTTCCACCAGGTCGGCGGGCTTCGGGCCGGCGAGGATCGCGTCGATGCGCTCGTCGACGATCTCCTGGATGCGGGGACGCAGCGCCTCCATCCGGCGGACGGTGAACTCGCCGACCACCGCGCGGCGGGCCGGACCGTGTTCCGGAGCGTCCATCCCGATCAGGGAAGGATTGAAGTCGTCTGTCGCCAGGCGAGGCCCAGCGACCAGCAGCGGGAAGTTGGGGTCGTTGCGGTTCGAGCTGAACCGCGGGTCGGTCAGCACGGCGCGGACGTCTTCGTGCCGGGCGATGACCCAGGCTTTGCCGCCGTTGGGCACGGTCACCTGGGAGATCGGGGCTTCCTCGCGAAGCTCCCGGTACTCGGGTGGCGGCTCGAACGGGCAGGTCCTCGGTACGGGAAAGGTGGCTGCTTCCTGCTCAACGACTTCGGTCATGGTGGCTTCCCATCCGGGTTACGGCCTATGTGGAGGAAAATATTCCGGTTCCTGATCCCAAGGTAGCGAAGTGGAGGATTTTCGTCCACCTGCTGATGGATGTCGTTGACCAGTTGCGGGTACAGGTGGTGGCCGACTGACCATGCGAGAATCGCCCGGTTGGCGAGCTTTGGGAAAGGCGTATGGCATGACGGCGGATTCTGAGACACCGTTGCGGGCCGACGCGCGCCGCAACCGCGATCAGATCATCGCCGCGGCCAGGACGATCTTCACCCAACAGGGGCCGGACGTGCCCATGGAGGTGATCGCCCGCGCGGCCGCGGTCGGCGTCGGCACCCTTTACCGCCGGTTCCCCGATCGCGACGCGCTGATCGGGGCGGTGGCCAGGGACAACTTCGCCCGCGTACTGACCGAAGCGCGCGCGTCGATCGCCGAGGAGCCCACAGCCTGGGACGCGCTGGTCAGATTCCTGCGCCAATCACGTGAACTCAAGCTCAGCGTGCAGCTGGCGATGGTCTCGCCGGTGGCGGCAGTCGTCATCAGGGACGACCCGCTCACCGACGAGTTCCGGCGGGCGCTGCTGGATGAGCTGGACAGTGTCGTTCACGCCGCGCAGGCGGAGGGCACGCTGCGCAAGGACGTCGACACCGGCGACGTGGCGATGCTCTTCTCACTGCTGCTGCGGCAGATCTCCGGGGACGACGAGCTTGCGCGTGTCGCGCCGGAACGCTGCATGACGCTCATGCTCGACGGCCTGCGCGCCCAACCGGGCAGCCCGCTCCCCGGCCGCCCCCTGACCAGCGAAGACCTGAACAAACACCTCACCCCACCCACCTGAACCCCGGATATGTCGACAAGTTCCGGGGTTCGGGACCCCGGAACTTGTCGACATATTCCGAAGTGGGGTGGGTTAGACGCCGAGGGGGTGCCAGACGGTCTTGGCCTCCAGGTAGCGGCGGAGGCGGGACATGTCCGGGCGGGTGGTCCAGTCGGGTTCGGCGTCGGGGACCGTGAGGACACGCTTGACGGTGTTGGCGGCTTCGCGGGCCAGCTCCGTGCGATCGGCGATGTCGGCGCCCGTCGGGTCGAGCGCGTTGACGTCGCCGTGCGAGGCGAGCCAGCTGCCCAGCTCCGACGCGCGGCCGGTGAGGATGTTCGCCACTCCGCCCGGAAGGTCGGACGTCGCCAGTACCTCGGACAGCGTGATCGCGGGCAGTGGCCGCTCCGCGCTCGTGACAACGACGGCCGTCGAGCCCGTCGCGAGCACCGGCGCCAGCACACTCACCAGGCCGAGCAATGACGACTGCTGCGGCGCGAGGACGCCCACCACACCGGTCGGTTCCGGGACGGTGAAAGAGAAGTACGGTCCCGCGACCGGGTTTGCCGAGCCGAGCACGCATCCGATCTTGTCGGTCCAGCCGGCGTACCAGACCCAGCGGTCGATCGCGATGTCCACAAGGGACTGTGCCTTCTTCGCCGGGACGCCTTCGGAAGCGGCGACCTCGGCGATGAACTGCTCACGCCGTCCTTCGAGCACCTCCGCGACCCGGTACAGAACCTGGCCGCGGTTGTAGGCCGTCGCCGCCGACCAGCCGCCGAAAGCCTTGCGGGCGGCCACAACCGCGTCGCGGACGTCCTTGCGGGAAGCGTGCGCGGCGTTCGCGAGGAACTTTCCCTTGGCGTCGGTCACCGGGTAGACCCGGCCGGACTCCGAGCGCGGGAACTTGCCGCCGACGTAGAGCTTGTACGTCTTCGCCACTGAAATACGGTCAGACACTGAGGTACGCCTCCAAACCCGTGCGGCCGCCTTCGCGGCCGAATCCGGATTCCTGGTAACCGCCGAACGGCGCGGCGGGATCGAAGCGGTTGAAGGTGTTCGCCCAGACGACACCGGCGCGCAGCTGGTTCGCCATCCAGAGGATCCGCGAGCCCTTCTCCGTCCAAATGCCGGCCGACAACCCGTACGGCGTGTTGTTCGCCTTGGTCACGGCCTCGTCCGGCGTGCGGAAGGTCAGCACCGAAAGCACCGGGCCGAAGATCTCCTCGCGCGCGATCCGCATCGACTGCTGCACGTCGGAGAACACCGTGGGAGGGAAGAAGAAACCCCGCTCGGGCAGCGGGCACGAGCTGGTCCACCGCTGCGCGCCTTCACTGTCCCCGGCTTCGACGAGCCCTTTGATCTTCGCCAGCTGCTCGGCGGAGTTGATCGCGCCGATGTCGGTGTTCTTGTCCAGCGGGTCGCCGAGCCGCAACGTCGAAACGCGGGCCCGCAGCTTCTCCAGCAGTTCGTCCACAATGGACTCCTGTGCCAGCAGGCGGGAGCCGGCGCAGCAGACGTGGCCCTGGTTGAAGAAGATGCCGTTGACGATGCCTTCGACGGCTTGGTCCAGCGGCGCGTCGTCGAAGACGATATTCGCGGCTTTGCCACCCAGCTCCAGTGTCAGCCGCTTCGACGTGCCCGCGACCTGACGCTGGATCAACTTGCCGACATCGGTCGACCCGGTGAACGCGATCTTGTTGATGTCGGCGTGGTTCACCAGTTCGGAGCCGATATCCCCGGCGCCGGGAAGGATGTTGACCACGCCCGGCGGGAGTTCGGCCTGCTGGCAGATTTCCGCGAACACCAGCGCCGTCAGCGGTGTGGTCTCGGCGGGCTTCAGCACCACGGTGTTCCCGGTGGCCAGCGCCGGCGCGATCTTCCAAGCCAGCATGAGCAGCGGGAAGTTCCACGGGATGATCTGACCAGCGACACCCAGCGGGCGGGGGTCCGGCCCGAGCCCCGCATAGTCCAGTTTGTCGGCCCAACCGGCGTGGTAGAAGAAGTGCGCGGCCGCCGTCGGGACGTCGGAGTCGCGCGACTCCTTGATGGGCTTGCCGTTGTCGAGCGTTTCGAGCACCGCGAGCTCACGGGAGCGTTCCTGGATCAGCCGCGCGATGCGGAACAGGTACTTCGCGCGCTCGGAGCCGGGCATCTTCGACCAGACCCGGTCGTAGGCCTTGCGGGCCGCCTTGACCGCGGTGTCTACATCGGACGGTGACGCCGTGGAGACCTCGGCGAGGACCTCTTCGGTGGCCGGGTTGATCGTCTTCAGCGTCTCGCCGGAGCCGTCGACGAACTCGCCGTTGATGAACGGCCGGTAAGCGGGCTTGAGATTCGCGATGGCCCGGGATTCGGGCGCGGGCGCATATTCGAAGAGAGGCATTGTCTCAATCCACTGTCAAGTAGTCGGGTCCGCTGTAGTGGCCGTCCGCTTGGGTGCGGCGCTGCAACAGCAGATCGTTGAGCAGGCTCGAAGCGCCGAACCGGAAGAGATGCGGCGTCAGCCACTCCTCACCCGCGACCTCGTGCACTGCGACCAGGTACTTGATGGCGTCCTTCGTGGTCCGGATACCGCCCGCGGGCTTCACCCCGCGCAGCTCGCCGGTGGTGTCGCGCCAGTCGCGCACGGCCTGCAGCATCACGTGGGTGACCGGCAGGGTCGCGGCGGGGGAGACCTTGCCCGTCGAGGTCTTGATGAAGTCGCCGCCGGCCAGCAGCGCGAGCCAGGACGCGCGGCGCACGTTGTCGTACGTCGCGAGCTCGCCGGTTTCGAGGATGACCTTGAGGTGGGTTTGCCCACACGCGGCCTTGATGGCTTGGATCTCTTCGAAAACGTGCCCGTAGCGGCCCTCGAGAAATGCGCCGCGATCGATCACCATGTCGATCTCCGTGGCGCCCGCCCCGATCGCGATCGCCACGTCGGCCAGCTTGATCTCGCGGCTCGTGCGCCCGGACGGGAACCCGGTCGCCACACTGGCGACACCGATCCCGGTCCCGGCCAGTGCCTCGACCGCGGTGGCGACCATGTCGGGATACACGCACACGGCCGCGACCTGTGGGGTGTCCGGCCGGTCGGGGTCGGGCCGCATGGCCTTCGCGGCGAGCGCGCGCACCTTGCCCCGGGTGTCCGCGCCCTCCAAAGTGGTCAGATCGACCATCGAAATGGCCGTGTCGATCGCCCAGAGCTTGGCGGCCTTCTTGATACTGCGCGTGCCGAGTCCCGCTGCCCGCTGCTCGACGCCGACCTGATCGACGCCGGGAAGACCCTGCAGGAACCGGCGCAGGCTGGCGTCGTCGCGGGTGGCGTCGGCGAGCCTGGCTGGCAGCGATGACGGGGTGGCCGTCGCCGTTGACGTAGCTGTCATGCGGGCGAGTCTAATGCGACACCCAGGTCAGGCTTCGAGATGCGGGCGATCCCGTTTGCGCGGTTTGCGGATCACGACGACGCCGCCCCAGAACGCGAGCCCGTTGACCTTCACCGTCGGCGCCGTCGCCGGCGCGGCCGGGGCGCCGGACTTGTCGTCGAGGACGAAGCCGCCCATGAGGCCGATGCCGGTCACGTCGACGTTGATGTCGTCGGGGACGGTGATCTGGATGCCGCCCATGATCGCGACCGCGGTGATCGTCGTGTGCTTTTCGGCGAACCGCGCACTGCGCAGGTCGATTTCGGTGCCGCCCCAGAACGCGAAGCTGGTGTGCTGCGCCGGGAGTACCCAGCTGCCGTTGCGGACCGCGCCGGACATGATGCCGATCGACGCGGCGGACCCGGGGTGACCGCCGATCCGGGTGTCGGGGAAGCCGAGCGCACGGGTTGTCGCGGGTTCGAGTGTGGTCGACGGCGTCGACGAATTCGGCAGGTCCGCGGTGACGGGCACCAGGTCGCCGTGCGTTTTGGCGGCGTAGACCGTGGTCAGCCGCTCTTCCAGCTCGTCCATGGTGATACGGCCTTCGGCCAGCGCACCATGGAGCACCTGTGCCACGCGCTCACGGTCGGCGTCGGAGGCGCGCATCTGGCTGCGGTCGAGAGGCCCAGGCTGTTCGGTCACCGGAGGAGCGTAGCGCTGCCGGGGTCTCCGAATCAGCCGTTCGGGCAACGCGAAGCCGCTGGGCACCGGCGCTTACAGTAAAAGGCATGACGGCGTTCGAAGACACCCAGGTGACCCATGGTGCGGGCATCGATTCCGCGGACATGGAGGTCTGCCTCCGCGTGCTCGCGCAGATCGACGAACTGCCGACCGAGCACCCGCAGGCCGTCCAGGTGCGCCGCGCGACGGCGAAGATCTTCAAGTCCGTCAAGAACCGCCGCCGCGCCGACCGCCGTGAGGCTGTGGTGAGCGCCGACCGGGCGGTCACCGAGGCCACCGCCACCGGCTCGCCGCAGCGCATCGACGACGAGACCCACGGCATCCCGCTGGTGTCGAACGTAGCCGGGGCGATCGCGGGCAGGCTGATCCAGGCCCGCGCCTGCTACACCTGCAAGAACCGCTATCACGAGGTCGACGCCTTCTACCACCAGCTCTGCCCGCCGTGCGCCGCGCTGAACCGGAGCCGCCGCGACGCGCGCACGGACCTGACCGGCCGCCGTGCGCTGCTCACCGGCGGCCGCGCGAAGATCGGCATGTACATCGCGCTCCGGCTGCTCCGCGACGGCGCGCACACCACGATCACCACCCGCTTCCCGAACGACGCGATCCGCCGGTTCGCCTCGATGCCCGACAGCGCCGACTGGCTGCACCGGCTGCGGATCGTCGGCATCGACCTGCGTGACCCCGCCCAGGTTGTCGGCCTCGCCGACTCGGTGGCCGCGCAGGGGCCGCTGGACATCCTGATCAACAACGCCGCCCAGACCGTCCGCCGCTCGCCGGGCTCGTACGCACTGTTGGCCGAGGCCGAGTCGGCGCCACTTCCCTCGGGCCCGCTACCGGAGATGATCACCTTCGACCACATCAGCGACGCCCATCCCGCCGCGCTGACAAGTTCGCTTTCGGAACACGTGCAGCCGCATTCGTCGGAGTCGCTGACCGCGCTGGCGCTCGTCGCGAAATCGGCGTCGCCGGACAGGATCGCCGCGTCCACCGCTATCGACGCCGGTGGGCTCGTGCCGGACCTGCACCACACGAACAGCTGGATCCAGAAGGTCGACGAGGTCGACGCCACCGAGCTCCTCGAAGTGCAGCTCTGCAACATGACCGCGCCGTTCATCCTGGTCAGCCGCCTGCGCCCGGCAATGGCGGCGGCCGAGGCCCGGCGCAAGTACGTGGTGAACGTGTCCGCGATGGAGGGTCAGTTCAGCCGCGGCTACAAGGGCCCCGGGCACCCGCACACGAACATGGCGAAGGCCGCATTGAACATGCTGACCCGCACCAGCGCGCACGAGATGCTGGAGTCCGACGGCATTCTCATGACCAGCGTCGACACCGGTTGGATCACCGACGAAAGGCCGCACCCGACCAAGATGCGCCTCGCCGACGAAGGCTTCCACGCCCCGCTCGACCTCGTCGACGGCGCCGCCCGTGTCTACGATCCGATCGTCCGCGGTGAACTGGGCGAAGACATCTACGGCTGCTTCCTCAAGGACTACGCCCCCGCCGCTTGGTGACCGGCTAACGTGTCGCGCATGGACGTGCTCGTCGTTGATCATCCACTGGCCAAGGCCAGGCTCTCCACCATGCGTGACGCGCGCACGGACAACGCGGCCTTCCGCGCGGCCCTGAGTGAGCTGACCGTGATGCTGGTCTATGAAGCCACGGCCAACCTGCCGGTTCGCACCGCGCCGATCCACACGCCGGTCGCGCGGACCGAGGGCTACACGCTCGCCGGCCCGCCGCTGCTCGTCCCGGTACTGCGGGCGGGACTGGGCATGGCGGACCAGGCGCACCGGCTGATCCCCGACGCGCAGATGGGCTTCGTCGGGCTCGCGCGCGACGAGGCGACGCTGAAGCCGACTCCGTACCTCGAATCGCTGCCGGAGTCGCTGGCGGACAGGCCGGTCATCGTGCTCGACCCGATGCTGGCCACCGGCGGCTCGATGGAGTACACAATCCGGTTGCTGACCGACCGTGGTGCCACCGACGTGACGGCGATCTGCGCGCTGGCCGCGCCAGAGGGCATCGCGCTTCTGGAGAAGACGGGGTTACCGGTACGGATCGTCACCGCGAGCATCGATGAACGGCTGAACGACTCGGGCTTCATCGTTCCCGGCCTCGGCGACGCAGGCGACCGCCAATACGGCCCACGGTAGCCGCGCCTACCGCCGCCAGCCGTTCGCGTTGGCGCGCAGCGCCGTCTCGTAGGCGTCACCGACGCTGAACTCGGATGGCAGGTTTCCGTTGAGTTCCAACGAAACCAGCCCGTGCACGAAACCCCAGCAGCTCACCGCGATCACGCCAGGGTCGACGTCGGCGAACACGCCGGACTCGACCCCGGCCCGCACTGTCGTCTCCAGCGGGGCCAGATTGGCGCGGCCGAGCGCGGCCGCCTCGTCGTTGGGTTCGAAGCCGGGGACCGCTTTGGTGAACATGATCGAGTACAGATGCGGGTCGGCGAGCGCGCTCGTCCGGTAGACCAGGCCGAGCCGAACGAGGTCCTCCACCGGATCGCCGGTGAGCCGGGCGGCGTCGGTCCTGGTCTGGAAACGGCGGAATCCTTCGACGTACAGCGCGTTCACCAGATCGGGTTTGCTGCCGAACAGGGAATAGACGGCGGTGGTCGAGGTCTCGACGTCCGCGGCCAGCTTGCGCAGGCTCAGTGCCTTCGGTCCTTCGGCGGACAGCAGTTCGCCGGCACGATCGAGCAGCTTGACTCGCAGGGCTTCGTCATGCGTTTTCGGCCGGGGCATGTCACGCAGTGTAGCGCAACGGTGTTATCAATGCTGAAACAACAGATTTGACCTGGAGTGCACTCCAGGTCGTAGGGTCGAAGGCATGAGCTACTCGATAGCGGCAGCCGCGCGACGTAGCGGGTTGTCGATAGACACCCTTCGGTACTACGAGCGCATCAAGCTGTTGGACCCGCCGGCCAGGGACACCGCGGGACGGCGGGCCTATTCCGACGAAGACCTCGGATGGCTCGAGTTCCTGACAAAGCTGCGCACCACCGGCATGCCGATCAAGATGATGCGGGAGTACGCCACGCTGCGCCACCACGGCACGGCGAGTGCCGGGCGGCGCAAGGCGATCCTCGTCGAACAGCGGAGGGCAGTGGCGGCGCGGATCGCGGAACTTCAGTCCTGCCTTGATGTTCTCGACTACAAGATCACCCATTACGAACAGATCGAGCACAACTTCATGAGCATTGAACCGACTGTGGAGGGTATTTCAGCGTGATCACCAAGAAACTGGGCGAGCTCGAGGTCAGCGCTCAGGGCCTCGGCTGCATGGGGATGAGCCAGGCTTACGGCACCTTCGAGAACGAAACGGAATCGGTCGCCACCATCCACCGGGCGATCGAACTGGGCGTGACGCTGCTGGACACCGCGAACGTCTACGCGAACGGCGTCAACGAAGAGCTCGTCGGCCGGGCGATCGCCGACCGGCGGGACAAGGTCGTGCTGGCGAGCAAGTTCGGCATCGTCTGGGACAACGGCGCGATGGGAGCCCGCGGCGATGCGGCGTACGTCAAGGAGTGCTGCGAAGCTTCGCTGAAGCGGCTCGGCGTCGACCACATCGACCTCTACTACCAGCACCGCGTTGACGGAAACGTGCCGGTGGAGGAGACCTGGGGCGCACTGGCCGAGTTGGCAGCCGAGGGCAAGATTCGGTACGCGGGAATTTCGGAAGCGAGCGCGGCGACCATCCGGCGCGCGCACGCCGTGTTCCCGGTGACGGCGTTGCAGAGCGAATGGTCGCTGTGGACACGCGGTATCGAGGGCGAGATCCTTTCGACGGCCCGCGAGCTCGGGATCGGCATCGTGCCGTTTTCCCCGCTGGGGCGCGGTTTCCTGACTGGCAACATCACCTCGGTGGCCGACCTGCCCGAGAGTGACATGCGGCGCGGGATGCCCCGGTTCACCGACGGCAACCTCGAACGCAACCTGCTGATCGTCGATGCGCTGCGTGCGCTGGCCGATGCGAAGGGCGTCACTGCTGGGCAGTTGGCGCTCGCGTGGGTGCAGCACCACGGTGACGACGTCGTCCCGATCCCCGGCACCAAACGGCGTAAGTACCTTGAGGAGAACGTCGCCTCCGTCGACATCGAACTGTCCGAAGAGGACATCAAGGCCATCGAGAACGCCGCTCCGGCCGACGCTGTCGCCGGTGAGCGGTACCCGGAGCGGCTCAACCGCGCCGCGGGCAAGTAGGGAGACGACATGACAACGCTACCCAGGCGCAAGCTGGGCGAGCTGGAGGTCGGCGCGCAGGGCCTCGGCTGCATGGGCATGAGTGAGTTCTACGGTGAAGGCGATGACACCGAATCGATCGCTACGATTCACCGCGCGCTCGAACTCGGCGTGACGCTGCTGGACACCGCGGACATGTACGGCATCGGGCGGAACGAGGAACTCGTCGGCCGTGCGATCGCCGACCGGCGCGACAAAGTGGTGCTGGCGACCAAGTTCGGGATGGTGCGCGACCCGGACGACCCGTCGAAGCGAGGGGTACGCGGTGACGCCGCGTACGTCCGGCACCAGGCCGAGAGTTCGCTGAAGCGGCTCGGTGTCGACCACATCGACCTGTACTACCAGCACCGCGTGGACCCGGACACACCGATCGAAGAGACCGTCGAGGCGATGGCCGCGCTGGTCGAGCAGGGCAAGGTCCGGCATCTCGGGCTTTCCGAGGCCGGCGCCGAGACGATTCGCCGGGCCCACGCCGTGCACCCGATCGCCGCGGTGCAAACCGAATGGTCATTGTGGTCTCGGGACATCGAGGACGAGGTCGTCCCGGCGTGTCGTGAACTGGGCATCGGTATCGTGCCGTATTCCCCGCTGGGCCGCGGTTTCCTGACCGGCAGTTTCAAGTCCAAAGAGGACTTCGGGGCCGGGGACTTCCGGACGACCCAGCCGCGGATGGCGGGGGAGAACCTGGACCGCAACCTGCTGATCGTCGAGGCGCTGCGTGTGGTCGCCGCCGAGAAGGGCGTCACCGCTGGGCAGTTGGCGCTCGCGTGGGTGCAGCATCACGGCGAGGACGTCGTCCCGATCCCGGGCACCAAGCGGCGTAAGTACCTGGAAGAGAACGTCGCTTCCGTCGGGCTCACGCTGTCCGCCGACGACATCGCCGCCATCGAGAAGGCCGTCCCGATCGACGGCATCGCCGGGACGCGCTACCCCGAAGCCTCCATGAAGATGCTGGGCCGCTAGCCGAAAGCCGTGAAGGCCACCTTGAGGGACTCAGAGTCCATCAAGGTGGCCTTCACGGACCGTTGGCTCAGGTGAGCAGGGCTGTGACGGTTGCGGCGGTGGAGTCTAGGGGGACTTGCTGCTGCTCACGCGTCGCGAGTGAGCGGACGGTGACGTTTCCGGCGTCCCAGTCCTCCTGCCCGACGATGACCACAGCCCGCGCGCCTGCCTTGTCGGCCCGCGCGAGTTCCTTGCCCAGCTTGCGAAGTTCCAACGGTGTCGACGTCCGCAGGCCCGCCTTGCGCAGCTTGCCCGCCACAGCGCGCGCCGCGTCGGACAGGTCCTCGGAGGTCGGCACCACGACGACGTCGACCTCGCTGCGCGGAGCCGGGGCGAGCCCGTGCGTCTGGAGGAAGTCCATCAGTGTCACGTCGCCCATGCCGAACCCGATGCCGGGGATCTGCTGCGCGGTGAACATCCCGGCGAGGTCGCTGTACGCGCCGCCACCGAAGAGCGCGCGGCGGTTTTCCGGTGACGTGTCGAAGACCTCGAACACCGTCGACGTGTAATACGCCAGCCCGCGCACGATCATCGGGTCGAAGCGAATCAGCTCGGCGGCGCTGGTTTTGAGGACCTTCACCAGGTTCGAGGCTTCCTTGACCGACTCCGGCAGCTCGTCGAGCAGCGCTTCGCCGGACGCGAGGATCTCGGTGAGCTTCTCGAACTGCTTGTCCGTCAGCCCGATCTCCTCGGCCGACGCGGCCAGCTTCTCCACCGGGTACTTCTCCCAGCGGTCCACCAGCGCGAACACCTCGGGCAGCTGCAACGGGCCGACACCGACAATGTCGGTCAACGCCGACGCCAGCAAGTTCCGGTCGTTCGCGCGGATCTCGAACATGTCCTTCGATGCGCCCAGCTCGTCCATCATGTCGTGGATGAGCTCGAAGATCTCGATCTCGGTGTTCGCGCTTTCCGAACCGAAGATGTCGACGTTGATCTGCCAGTGCTCGCGCACGCGGCCACGCTGCGGCTTCTCGTAGCGGTGGCAGTTCGGGTGGCTGTACCAGCGCACCGGGAATTGCAGCGACTTCGCCGTCCCGGCGATCATCCGTGCGACCGATGGGGTCATCTCCGGGCGCAGCGCGAGCCGCCGACCGCCCTTGTCGGTCAGCGTGTACAGCTGCTGATCGGCGATCTCCTGGCCGGACTTCAGCTCGTAGATCTCCGCGGGCTCCAGGATCGGGCCGTCGTAGCGCAGGAAGCCGTACCGCTCGATGACGTCGTAGAGATGGCCGAACACCTGCGTGCGGACGGACATCTCGGCGGGGAGGAAGTCACGGGTCCCCCGGGTGGGCGCGGTCGACAGGTATTCAGGCACGTCACAAGCTTAATGGTGGGTCACGGGCCCGAGCGTCCGGCTCCGGCTGGTCCACGGGGTGTCCGGATCGGCGAAGATTATCTGGTCGGCTGGCCGACGCTACCCGGCCCCGCCGTCTGGACGGAGATGCGGGTGGTGGAGTCGGAAGCGCCCGCGCTGGTAGTCGAAGGGTCCACCAGCGCGGGCGGGCGAAGGCTGAATCGAGGATCGTTTTCGCTGACCGAGGTCGAGGGTGGGACCAAGGTGGGCGGCTCGCCGAAATTACAGCGAGTACGGGCCGAAGCGGGTGATCGCGACGAACAGCGAGAGCAGTGCCAGCACGATCGTGACCGGGGTGGCCTTGGCTTCGTTGAGCTTCAGGTGCGTGATCGTCGCGCCGACCATGACGATGAACAGGCCCGTCGCGGCGAGCGGGGTGAGCACCGGGGCGATCTTCGTCGCGGCGGGCAGGATGAGCCCGATCGCGGCGAGGACCTCGACGGCCCCGATGAAGCGCACGCTGTTCTTCGGGTAGCTGTCGATCCAGGTCATTCTCTCTTTGAGCTTCGACTCGGGCAACGCCAGCTTCGACCCGCCGGAGACCAGGAACATGGCCGCGAGCAAACCCTGCACAATCCAGATGACGACGTTCATGGGGCAAGTAAAGCTCTTCCCGGCAAACTATTCAACGCTCAACTACTTCACGATCCGGTGACGATGACGCCGTAGGCGGTCATCAGTATCGCGGCCTCCAGGAGGAGCTTTTTGTAACACTGTCACGAAACTTTGGGGCGAGCTCCGATCAGCAATGAGAGCAGTGCTCCCGCCACGCAGATGATCGAGGTGAGCACGAAGATTTCGCTGTACTCGGTGAGCAGCGCGCCGCGGACGGCCGCGGTGTACGCCGTCAATGCCCCGTCGTAGGCCTCCTGGCTGGGCAGCAGAACCCGCAGTGGCGCGTACAGGTTCGAGGTCAGGCTCCCGAAGCGGTGCAGCCCCCATGCCGACAGTGCCGCGATGCCGATCAGCATGCCCGTCATCCGCGCCACCACCACGAAAGCCGATGCGACGCCGTGCTGCGCCGGCGGCACCACCCGCAGGACCGCGGCCGAAAGCGGCGCGATGACCAGCCCGAGGCCAAGGCCGACCAGCGCGAGGTCGGTGTCGAGCACCGGAAGCGACAACGGACCGATTTCGTGGCGCGCCGCGAGCACGTCGATCGGCCACCGCGAGATGAGCAGGTAACCCACGGCGGCGACGATTAGCCCGCTAAACGCAATCCAGCGGTCCCCGAGCCGCGCGGCCAGGATCCCGCCGAGCACCGCGCCGGTCGGGAGCGCGATGAGGAAGCGGAGGAGTAGTTCGACGCTGCCCCGATCGTCGCGGCCCAGCAGCGTCTGGGCGAACAGGTCGACGTCGACGAGAGTGACCATCAGTGCCGCGCCCGCCGCGACACTGACGCCGAGCGCGGCGAGGAACGGCCGCAGCCGCACACCGGCCAGATCGATCAGGCGCGTTTTCGCCCGTGTCTCCCAGCCGGCGAACGCCCCGAGCGCGATGACCGCGCCGATGAGCGCCGGCACTCCCCAGCTCGGCAGCACCTGCGCCCGCGGATTCGGGTTGTACAGGCCGATGACGAGCAGGCCAAGTGTGGCCGCCAGCAAGACACCGCCGACGACGTCCATCTTCGCCTGGCGCAAGCGTTTGCCCGGCGGCAGGGCGAACTGGACGGCGACGATCGCGAGGACCGCCACTGGCACATTGACCCAGAACACACTGCGCCAACCCGCCGCCGCCGCGAGCGCGATCCCGTAGATCGGGCCCAGCACACTGCCCAGTTCCTGGGCCGCGCCGACCGCGCCCAGTACCGACGCACGCTTGTGCTGCGCCCAAAGATCCGCCGCCAGAGCCATCGTCACCGGCAGCAGTGCACCGCTGGCGACGCCCTGCACCAGCCGTCCGGCGACCAGTAGGGGCACGTTCTCGGCGAGCGCGGTCACCACCGAGCCCGCGATGAACCCGGCGAGACAGACCTGCAGCAGCAGTTTGCGGCCGAACCGGTCGGACGCCTGGCCGAGCAACGGCATCGCGGCGACGTACCCGAGCAGGTAGCCGGTGATGATCGGCGTCACCTGCTCCAGCCGGTTCACCGGGATCCGCAGGTCGCCGATGATTTCCCGGAGCAGGCCGATGACGACGTAGGTGTCAAGGGCGCCGAGCAGGACGGCGAGCCCGCCCGCGCCGATCGCGATGTACCGGCTGCGGACCTCGGTCGGCCTCACGCCGGCGCGGTCACCGTGACGGGTTTGTCCACATCGGACAGTGTCACGTCCACGGAGGCGTCACCGGGAAGCTTCGCGGAAGCCTTGACCGGTAAGTGTTTCCCGCTTTCCTGGAGCCAGAAGGTGATGTCCGCGTCCGATTCGAGGCCGGGGAGCAGCCCGGCGAGGACGTCCTTGGCGATCTTGCCGCTCACCTTGTACGTCGACTGGCCGTTCACGTTTTCGATGGCCTCGGTCTTCGGGTTCTGGATGGTGGTGAGCACCTTGCTGATGCCGCGGTTCGGATCCAGGATCGCCGACGGGTCGTAGATGGACGCGCCGAGCGCGGCCGGGATCTTCTGGAAACCGGCCGTCGGGCCCTTGATATAGAGCGAAGAATCCACGAGGACGAACTCGACCTCGACGAGCTGCCCGCCGATCGAGAGCTTCCCGGTGCCCTTCGCCGAACCCGACGGGCCGCCGGACTTGCTGAGGTCGCCGTCGAGATCCTGCACGCTCAAGCCGGCGACGGTGCCGTTCGTCTTGACCGTGAAATGTGCGCTGGTGACCGCGCCTGTCGCGGCCGCGGCATCCTTGAGCAGGACCGAGGCGTCGGGCAGGGAGGCGGCGGGCGTGGACGAGGAGCCGCTCGGCGAGCAGCCGGTGACCAGCGCCGCTGTCAGGGTGATGGCTCCGAGCAGAATCCGGCGCGTGAACATACGTGCATGGTAAAGCCCGCCTTCACCCGGCGCGACCAGCCACGATCACGAAATCGACGTCACTGCGACCGAGATGCGGCACCCCGCTCAGCGGCCCCACTGAACGGGTGTGTGTGAATCCGCGCATTTTTAAGGGCCGCTCACCCGCCCAATCCGCTCAGGTTGTAGTACGCTTTAGTTGTTGAGGTTGATCGTCTTCGCGACGAACCCTCGACTCGGCCTGTCGCCGGAGGTCGACCCCCAGGGCTTCCGGTGACAGGCCCCCTTACGTTCCAGGGCCGTTAGTCCGGCAATCCGGCTCAGTCCGACAATCCGGCAGCGAGCGTCGCGCCGAGTTCCCAGCAGGCCGCGAGATCATCCTTGTCCGGTTCACCCGTGATGCCGACCGGCGCCGAGGCCATATCCCAGCCCAGCCCCGTGGCGATGGCTTCGATGCCCCGAGTGGTGCCGGACAAATCAGTGTTGCCGTGCACGTAATAACCGAACGGGCGGCCGCGGGTCGCGTCCAGGCACGGGTAGTAGACGGTGTCGAAGAAGAATTTCAACGCCCCGCTCATGTAGCCGAGATTCGCCGGCGTCCCGAGGAGGTAGGCGTCGGCAGCGAGCACGTCGGCGACCGACGCGGCGAGCGCGGGCCGCCGGACGACGTCGACGCCCACGATCTCGGAATCGGTCGCGCCCGACACCACGGCTTCGAACATCGCCTGCATCGACGGCGACGGCGTGTGGTGGACGATCAGCAAGGTCGGCACACTTCGCGAGCCTGCCCGCACCCACCCCGAACCGCAAGATGTGGTTGTCGGCGGCGCGCGATCAGGCGGACAGCAGCCCTTCGAGTTCGGTGCGTACGGCCGCGAGGCGTTCCTTCGCGGCCGTACGGGCCCGCTCAAGTCCCGAAGCGTCCGCGACCGGCTCGATGACCTGCAGGTACGCCTTCAGCTTCGGCTCGGTGCCGGACGGGCGGACCACCACACGCAGGCCCTCGCCACGCAGTCGCAGCACGTCGGCTTCGGGCATGAGGTCTTCGAGTTCGACGGTGATGCCGGCCAACGCGGTGGGCGGAGAGTCGCGCAGCCCGTCCATCAGCCGCGAGCGGACGCTCAGATCGGTGACCCGCAAGGCAACCTGGTCCGTCACGTACACCCCGTGCCGCACGGACAGCTCGTCGAGCGCGTCGAGTGGCGACTTTCCGGCCGCCTTCAGCGCGGCGACGAACCCACAGGCCAGTACCGATGCGGCGATGCCGTCCTTGTCCCGCACGAAATCGGGATTCACGCACACGCCCAGCGCTTCTTCGTAGGCGAACACGAGATCGTCACCGGAGCGGGCGAGCCATTTGAACCCGGTGAGTGTCTCGGTGTACCGGGCACCGTGGGCCTTGGCGATCTCCCCGAGCATGGACGACGACACGATGGTGGTGGCCACCAGCGGATCCGGCGACTTCGAAATGTCCAAAGTGGACAAAATGTGCTCACCGAGCAATACGCCCGTCTCGTCGCCGCGCAGCATCCGCCAGTTACCGTCGGCCTCGCGCAGGCCGAGGGCGCAGCGGTCCGCGTCGGGGTCCAGCGCGATGGCCAGGTCGGCGTCCACTTCGGACGCCAGCGCGAGCAGAAGGTCGGTCGCCCCCGGTTCTTCCGGGTTCGGAAAGGACACTGTGGGGAAGTCCGGGTCTGGCGTGGACTGGGCGGAAACCTGGTGCAGGTCGTGGAACCCCGCCCGCTCTAAGGCCTTGCCGAGGGTCTCCGCGCCGACGCCGTGCAATGCGGTGGCGGCGATCTTCAGCGTGCGCTCGGTGCTCCGCGGCAGCGCGGCGACCTTCGTCAGGTAGATGTCGAGCAGGTCGTCGCCCAACGTCGTCGCGCCCGGTTCCCGCGGCACGCTCACCGCGGCCGGAGCGGCTTCTATGGCCTGCTCGATCCGGCCGTCGGCGGGCGGGACGATCTGGGAACCGGTTTCGTCGTACAGCTTGTATCCGTTGTCCGCGGGCGGGTTGTGCGACGCGGTGATCTGGATACCGGCGACCGCGCCCAGGTGCTTGACCGCAAAAGCCAGCACCGGCGTCGGCAGCGGTCCGGGGAGAACCATCACTTGGAACTTCGCGGCCGTGAGCACTTCGGCGGCAGCCTTCGCGAACGCCTCCGAGCCATGCCGGGCGTCCCGGCCGACCACGACCACGCCGCCGCTTTTGCCCTGCTCGTCGAGCCAGGTGGCGACACCCGCCGTGGTCCGCGTGACCACCGCGACGTTCATCCCGTTCGGGCCCGCGCGCACCGGTCCGCGCAGCCCCGCGGTGCCGAACTCCAGCGGCCCGGCCATCCGGTCCGCGAGCTCCTCGGCGGCGCCCGGTGCGCCGCCCATCGCGTTGGCGAGCACCCCCTGCAGTTCGGTGCGCGAAGCGACGTCCACGTCGTCGGCTATCCAGCGAAAGGCCTTGTCGCGCAGTGCGGGTGTCAAGGAGATCGTCACCGGGTCAGCCTACGGGGGTAAGGTCTGGCCGGTGCGCTTGATCTTCGCCTCAGCGGCGTCCCACGGACATATCTATCCGCTCGTTCCGCTGGCGCTCGCCGCCAACGCCGCCGGACACGACGTCGTTTTCGCGACCGCCGAACAGTACCTGCCCCCCTTGCGCAAGGCCGGGCTCGAAGTCGCCGCGGCCGGAATACCGACAAGAGAGGCGTTCGGCAGGCTGCACCGCTGTAAGCCGGAACAGCTCACAGTGGAGGAGCGCAACGAGACGATCTCGCAGATATTCGGCGAGATCCTGCCGCGGCGGGTCTTCGAGGACATGGGGCCCCTGCTGGAGGTGACGAAGCCCGATCTGGTGGTGCACGAATTCGGCAACCCCGGTGCCGCGCTCGCCGCCAGGAAAGCCGGGATTCCGGGGCTGTGTCACGGTTTCGGCCGGGAGCACATCAGCCCGATGACCGCCGCGATGAAGGCCCGCCTCCGCGGCTACGGCGCCGAACTCGGCTTCGACCTGCCCGCCGATCACCCGGCCACGACGGGCAACCGGTATCTCGACATCTGCCCGCCTTCGTGGCAGGTGACCGAGTTCAAGACCGAGGTCGAGCGGGTCGAACTGCGTCCGGTCGCGTGGAACGAGCCAGGTGAGCTGCCGGACGGCGTCCGCTACCGCAAGCGCCCACTGGTGTACCTGACCCTGGGAACGGTGATGGGAAAAGCTTCTGTGTTACGCCAGGCGATCGAGGGCCTGGCGAAGCTTCCTGTGGACGTGCTCGTCGCTTCGGGCCCCAGTGTCGCGGGCGCGGACCTCGGTGAGATGCCGGGCAACGTGCGGCTGGAAGACTGGGTGCCGCAGGGTGACCTGCTGCCGCATGTCGACCTGGTCGTGCACCACGGCGGCAGCGGCACCACGCTCGGCGCGATGGCCGCGGGGAGGGTCCAGCTGTGCCTCCCTCAGGGGGCGGATCAGTTCTCCAACGCCGAAGCGCTCGTGGAAGCAGGCGCCGGCGGTGTCCTCCTGCCCGAGGACGTGAACGCCGACGCCGTCACCGAACTCGCCCGCCGCTTGCTGTCCGACGAAGCCGCGCAAGCCGTCGCCAACCGGTTCCGCGACGAAATCGCCGACATGCCCTCACCGGAGTCGATCGTCGCGCGCCTGCCCGAATTGGCAGGCAACCGGCAATACACCTAGGCCCGCGCGACGAGTTCCCGGAGCAGGGTGCCCATCTTCTCGGCGGCGGCACGGCCCGCTTCGAGCACCTCGATGTGGTTCAGCGGCTCGCCGGTCATCCCGGCCGCCAGGTTGGTGACCAGCGACAGCCCGAACACCTCCACTCCGGCCGCACGGGCCGCGATGGCTTCGAGAACGGTCGACATGCCGACCAGGTCCGCGCCCATCGTGCGGAGCATGCGGATTTCCGCGGGCGTCTCGAAATGCGGGCCGGTCAGCCCGGCGTAGACGCCTTCTTCCAGTGCCGGGTCGATTTCGCGGGCGATGGCCCGCAGCCGCGACGAGTACAGGTCGGTCAGGTCGACGAAATGCGCTCCGACGATCGGGGAGCGCGCTGTCAGGTTCAGGTGGTCGGAGATCAGCACCGGCTGGCCGACCTGGAAGCCCTGCCGCAGGCCACCGGCGGCGTTGGTGAGCAGCACGGTCTTCGCGCCGGCGGCGGCCGCGGTGCGCACGTTGTGCACCGTCGGGCCGATGCCCTTGCCCTCGTAGAAATGTGTGCGGCCGAGCAGGATCAGCGCCCGCTTGTCGCCGACCTTCACCGAGCGGACCGTGCCGCCGTGCCCGACCGCGCTCGGCGCGACGAAACCGGGCAGTTCGCCGAGGCCGATCTCCGTCTCCGGCTCGCCGATGACGTCGGCGGCCGGCCGCCAGCCGGAACCCAGCACGACCGCGATGTCGTGCTTCTCGACCCCGGTGCGTTCGGCGATGACGGCAGCGGCCTCGTTGGCCTCGTTGGCTTCGATCTCACTCATGCCGCCGAGCGTATCCGGATGCTCCTGACCACCAGGAAAGCCACCAGCCCCAGTGGCGACAGGAAGATCGTCACGACCAGGATCGGGCTGACGACAAGCGGGTGGATGCCGCGTGCCCGTGCCTCCAGATACATCCAGCGCCCGATGAACAGGTCGAACGCGATCAGGTGCGCCCAAATCGTCGCCGCGCCGTACGGCTGACCCAGAAACGCTTGCAGTGCAGCCAGATTCGGCGTGCTGACCACCGCCCACAACGCCCCGAAATGCGGGATCGCCAGTGCGAAGTAGACGACCAGCGGAATGAGCGTCACCCACGGCGACGCGACGGCGCGCCGGGTCCAGGACCACGTCGGCGCCAGGATCATCAATGCCCAGAACGGCACGGCCAGGTAGAACGTCCAGGTGAACAGCCCCAACGTGGTCATCGTGCGCCTGCCCCATCTTTCGACGGCGCAGTCCTCGAAGGTGTTCTCCCGAAGGTGCCCGTAGCACGAACAGCGCGACGACGCGGTGATCGAGGCCCTGGTCGGCGTCATGTGTTCGTTTCGCGAACTGGGGCACGTCGAGCTGCTCGACCGGTTGGACCACTACTATGCGGATGTGGCGGATCAGATCGGGGAGCGGGATCTCTCTGTCATCGCGGACCTGCCCACCACGGAGTCCATTGTGGAGACTTCCGTGATCGGCACTGTCCTTGGCGAAGCGCTGCTCGTCGTCCTGCGCCGGCTTGCCCACCAGAGCGCTTCGGCCAGGGAGTTCGGCGACGCTACTCCAGGATCTTGAACGTCCCCGCCACCCGGTCGAAGAGATCGATCCGGCTGCTGGTCTCCTGCTCGACCGGCACCGTCGCCGAGACCACCCAAAGGCTGTTACCCCGTTTGAAGACGTTGGCGAACGTCGACCGCCAGGACGGGCCGCCACCTTCGTTCGTCCTGGGCCGCGGCGTAGCGCTGTTCTCCAGCGTCCGGTACGTGACGTTGAGGCTGTGCTCCCCGTTCGGGATGGGCTGGAACGGGATGAAGTTGCCGGGCCCGAAGGCCGCGCCGAGCGCGATGAGGTACTCGTTCTCGGAAATATGGCCCGGGAAGTAGTCGGCGAAGCGCTGCACGGCCACGACCTGCGTGCCATCGGGTGACACGTACTGCACGAGCGTGCTCAGCGGCAGCCCCGGCCGTCCGGGTTGCTGGGAGGCGAATTTGGCCCAGGTCTCCGGCACCTCGATGCTGAACCGGGCGGTGATCCCGTTGACGTTGGAAGCATCGCCCCCGTCGGCAACGAGCTTGGGCAACGAAGCCGGGACGGCCGGTTGCGCCGCTTCCCGGGTCTGCCGCGGAGGAGGCATGATCGACTGCCCGCCGACGGTCCTCGCCAGCGCGAACCCGCCTCCTGCCGCGGCGAGGAACAGCAGCATCGCCACGAGCGCCAGCACGAGCTTGCCGGTCGCCGGACGGTTGGCGGGCTCGGGGCGTGGAGAGAACACCGTCGGCGCGTCGGGCGGCTGGCCCGGGGTCGTCGGCGCGTTCATGAACGGCAGCGGACCGGGATCGGCCGCCAGCTGGGAACTCGTCAGGGCGGACGGCTTCGGCGAAGCCGGTGAGACCGTTTTGATGATCTGGGTGTCGGTCGCGTCGAGCTGCGCGGTAGTCCGCTTGCCGTCCGGCGTGTGGAACAGCTCGGACGGGAACAGGTCGTGCGGGGTCTTCGGCTGCAGCCGGTGCAGCCGTTGCCGCACCTCGCGCAGGGAGATCCGCGCCGTCGGGTCCTTGTCCATCAGCTCGGTGATGACGTCGGCCATCGGGCCAGGCGTCGGCTTCGGCACGTCACCGTTGACGACCTTGCCGACGGTTTCGAGCGGGTCACCGTCGGCGTCGTACGGCGGGTTTCCCTCGACCGCAGCGAACAGCGTCGCGCCGAGACCCCACAGATCGGCGCCAGTGGTGACGGCGCCGCCGGACGCGACTTCGGGCGCGATGTAAGCGGGGGAGCCCAGCATCATCCCGGTGCGCGTCATAGTCGCTTCCGAGACGTTGCGGGCGATGCCGAAGTCGGTGAGCTTGATCCGGCCGTCGGCCGCGACCAGTACGTTGCCCGGTTTGACGTCACGGTGGGTGATGCCGGCGGCGTGTGCGGCTTCGAGCGCGGCCGCGACGGCGTTGCCGACGGCGGCGGCCTGTTCGACGCTGAGCGGCCCGTGGTCACGAAGCAGGTGGGCGAGGCTGCGTGAGGGCAGCAGCTCCATCACGACGAACGGTTCGCCGCCTTCGCGGGCGACGTCGTGCAGGATGATCACGTTGGGATGGGACAGCACCGCGATCGCCCTGGCCTCACGCAGGGTCCGCTCGCGTAGTTCGTCGGCGTGCCCTGGCGGGACACCCGGTGGCAACAGGACTTCCTTGACCGCGACGGGCCGGTGCAGGAACTCGTCGTAGGCGGACCACACGGTGCCCATCGACCCGGAGCCGAGCACGGAACGCAGCCGGTAACGCCCGGCGACTACGCGCGTCTCTTCGCTGGAGGTGGACACACCTCTATTGTGTCGGACTACGCAGAGTTCGGGCGGCCGAGCACCCGGTTGGACCGTGTCCTGGTGGCGACTAGTGTCACAGCGCGCCGTCGAATGTTGGCTCTAACATGACTAGGTATGACTGAGGCTGGGACAAAGAGGTCTGTGCCCGACGAGCTGACGCTCGCCGCCGAGTTCGCGAAACCGAGTCGCGACCAGTGGCGGGAACTCGTCGCGGGGGTGTTGCGCAAGAGCGGTGCGCTCACCGGGGAAAATGAAACCGAACCGGAAAGCCTGCTGGTCAGCAGCACTTACGACGGTATCGCCGTCCAGCCGCTGTACACCGCCGAAGACGTCGTCACAGAAACCGGTTTCCCCGGGTTGCCGCCGTTCGTGCGTGGTTCGCGGCCGGAAGGTTCGGTGGCCACCGGCTGGGAGATTCGCGCCCAGCACGCCCAGGCCGACCCGGTCGCCACCAACAAGGCACTGCTCGCCGACCTCGAAGGCGGCGTCAGTTCGATCTGGCTGCGCCTCGGTGGCGACGCGCTCCCAGTGGAATCCCTGGCCGACGCCCTGAACGAGGTCTACGTCGACCTCTCGCCCGTCACGCTGGACGCCGGCGCCGAGTACGAAGCCGCCGCGGAAGCGCTGCTCGAAGTCTTCGCCGAGCGTGAGATCCCCGCCAGTGAGGCGATCGGGACTCTCGGCGCCGATCCGATCGGGCTACGGGCCCGGACGGGTGAACCTCACGACGTCGCCCCGGCGGCTGCGCTGGCAGCGCGTCTCGCCGCGAAGTACCCGAAGCTGCGCACGATCGTCGTCGACGGGACGGTGTTCCACGAAGCCGGTGGCTCGGACACCCAGGAGCTCGGCGCGGTCATGGCGGCCGGTGTCGCGTACTTGCGGGCGCTCACCGACGCGGGGCTCGGCGTCGATGCCGCCGCTTCGCAGCTGGAGTTCCGGCTCGCCGCGAGCGCCGACCAGTTCCTGACCATCGCGAAGTTCCGCGCGGCCCGGCGGCTCTGGGCCCGCGTCACCGAGGTCGCCGGGGTGAGCGGCCGGGCACGCGGTATGCGCCAGCACGCCGTCACGTCGTCGGCGATGCTCACCAAGCGCGATCCGTGGGTGAACATGCTGCGTACGACCTTGGCCTGCTTCGGCGCCGGTGTCGGCGGCGCGGACGCCATCACCGTACTGCCGTTCGACGGCGCGATCGGCCTGCCGGACGCGTTCTCCCGCCGGATCGCCCGCAACACCCACGCGATCCTGATCGAGGAGTCGAAGCTGGCCGGGGTGATCGACCCGGCCGGGGGTTCCTGGTACGTCGAGAACCTGACCGAAGACCTGGCCCGCGTGGCCTGGCAGGAGTTCACCGGGATCGAGCGTGACGGCGGTATCGAAGCGGTGCTGGATTCCGGAGCGCTCGCCGGACGACTGGCGGCGACGTGGGCGGCTCGGTCGAAGCGGATCGCCACGCGCGAGGACCCGATCACCGGCGTCAGCGAATTCGCTAACCTGGAAGAGAAAAAGGTCGAACGCGTTCCCGTTCCGTCCGTTGTGGACACTTCTTCGAGTGGTGGCCTGCCGCGAATTCGGTACGCGCAGGAGTACGAGACGCTGCGGGACCGCTCCGACGCGCATCTGGCGTCGCACGGCGAGCGTCCCCGCGTTTTTCTGGCCACGCTCGGCCCGCTCGCGTCCCACACCGGACGTGCGGGGTTCGCGGCGAACCTGTTCCAGGCGGGCGGGATCGAAGCGATCAACCCGGGCGTGACGGACGACGTCGTCAAGGCATTCTCGGACAGCGGTGCGACTTTCGCCTGCCTCTGCGGGAGCGACCGTTCCTACGGCGAACAGGCCGGCGAGGTGGCGACGGCGTTGAAGAAGGCCGGCGCCCAAGCCGTGCTGCTCGCGGGCAAGCCCACCGACGCCTACGCCGACGTCACCGGTTTCCTCCACACCGGCTGTGACGCACTCGAAGTACTGACCGGAACCCTTGAAACGCTGGGAGTTCAGTGATGGCCATCCCGGACTTCTCGAACGTCGAACTCGGCTCGCCCGAGCCCGGCACCGAAGCCGCTTGGGCCGACGCCCTGCACGACGCCACCGGCAAGGGGCCCGACGCGCTGGCGTCGGAAACCCCCGAGGGTATCGGCATCAAGCCGGTCTACACCGCGGACGATCTCCTCCATGTGGACTTCCTGGACACCTATCCCGGTATCGCGCCCTATCTGCGCGGGCCGTACCCGACGATGTACGTCAACCAGCCGTGGACGATCCGTCAGTACGCCGGGTTCTCCACGGCCGAGGAGTCCAACGCGTTCTACCGCCGCAACCTCGCCGCGGGCCAAAAAGGACTGTCCGTCGCCTTCGATTTGGCCACGCACCGCGGTTACGACTCCGACCACCCGCGGGTCGCGGGCGATGTCGGCATGGCCGGTGTCGCCATCGACTCGATCTACGACATGCGCCAGCTTTTCGACGGCATCCCGCTGGACAAGATGAGCGTGTCGATGACCATGAACGGTGCCGTGCTGCCGGTGCTGGCGCTCTACGTCGTCGCGGCCGAGGAACAGGGCGTCACGCCGGACAAACTCGCCGGGACGATCCAGAACGACATCCTCAAAGAGTTCATGGTCCGCAACACCTACATCTATCCGCCGCAGCCGTCGATGCGGATCATCTCGGACATCTTTTCCTATACCTCGCAGAACATGCCGCGGTACAACTCGATCTCCATCTCCGGCTATCACATGCAGGAAGCCGGGGCGACGGCCGACCTGGAGCTGGCGTACACCCTCGCCGACGGTGTCGAGTACCTCCGCGCGGGCATCGACGGCGGGCTGGACATCGACAAGTTCGCGCCGCGCCTGTCGTTCTTCTGGGCGATCGGGATGAACTTCTACATGGAGGTCGCGAAGCTGCGCGCGGCCAGGATGATCTGGGCCAAGCTCGTGAAGCAGTTCGAGCCCCAAGCTGGAAAGACACTGAGCGCGAAGTCGCTCTCGCTGCGGACGCACTGCCAGACGTCGGGCTGGTCGCTGACCGCGCAGGACGTCTACAACAACGTCGTGCGCACCTGCGTCGAGGCGATGGCCGCCACCCAGGGGCACACGCAGTCGCTGCACACCAACGCCCTCGACGAGGCGCTCGCGCTGCCGACGGACTTCTCCGCCCGCATCGCGCGGAACACGCAACTGTTGCTGCAGCAGGAATCCGGCACCAACCGGGTCATCGACCCGTGGGGCGGCAGCGCCTTCATCGAAAAGCTGACCTACGACCTCGCGCGCAAGGCGTGGAGCCACATCAGCGAGGTCGAGGCCGCGGGCGGGATGGCCAAGGCGATCGACGCCGGTATCCCGAAGCTGCGCATCGAGGAGGCCGCCGCGCGCACGCAGGCGCGGATCGACTCCGGGCGCCAGGCGGTCATCGGCGTCAACAAGTACCAGGGTGCGGAGGACGAGGCGATCGACGTCCGCAAGGTCGACAACGCCGGCGTGCGCACGCAGCAGCTGGAGAAACTGCGGCGGCTGCGCGAAGAGCGTGATCCCGAGGCCACCCAGGACGCTTTGCGGCGCCTGACAGCGGGCGCCGAGAGCGACGGCAATCTGCTCGAGCTGGCGATCAACGCGGCGCGGGCGAAGGCGACCGTCGGTGAGATTTCCGACGCGCTGGAGAAGCCGTGGGGGCGGCACGCCGGCCAGATTCGTACCATTTCCGGGGTGTACCGCGACGAGGTCGGGAAGTCGAAGAACTTGGACAAGGCTCGTGAGCTGGTCGAAGCGTTCTCCGAGGCGGAAGGCCGCCGTCCCCGGATCCTGGTCGCCAAGATGGGCCAGGACGGGCACGACCGCGGGCAGAAAGTGATCGCGACGGCGTTCGCCGACATCGGCTTCGACGTCGACGTCGGCCCGCTGTTCTCCACGCCCGGCGAGGTCGCGCGGCAGGCCGTCGAGGCGGACGTGCACATCGTCGGGGTGTCTTCGCTGGCGGCCGGGCACCTCTCGCTGGTGCCCGCGTTGCGCGCGGAGCTGGCCGAGCTGAACCGCGGCGACATCATGGTCGTGGTCGGTGGTGTGATCCCGCCGCAGGACTACGACGAGCTCCGCGCGGCGGGTGCGGCGGCGATCTTCGGGCCGGGCACGGTGATCGCGGACGCGGCGATCGATCTGCTGGAGCAGCTCAGCGCCCAGGAGTCGTAGTTGCCGCGCAAAGTGGACGTCGCCGCATACGCCAAGGGCGTGCTCGCGGGGGACCGCGGGATCCTGTCCAAGGCGATCACGCTGGTGGAGTCCCAACGGGACGATCATCGGGAGCAGGCGCAGGAGCTGCTGGTGGAGCTGCTGCCGCACGCCGGTGGCGCGCGACGGGTCGGCATCACCGGCGTGCCCGGTGTCGGCAAGTCGACATTCATCGATCAGCTGGGCACGGACCTGACCCGGGCAGGGCACAAGGTCGCCGTGCTGGCCGTCGACCCGTCGTCGACGCGCACCGGTGGCAGCATCCTCGGTGACAAGACGCGGATGGCCCGGCTCGCAGTGGACCCTCAGGCGTTCATCCGGCCGTCACCGACGTCCGGCACGCTCGGCGGGGTCGCGCGCGCGACCAGGGAGACGATCGTGCTGATGGAGGCCGCCGGGTACGACATCGTGCTCGTCGAGACCGTCGGGGTCGGACAGTCCGAAGTGACCGTCTCGAACATGGTGGACTGCTTCTTGTTCCTGACGCTCGCTCGCACGGGCGACCAGTTGCAGGGGATCAAGAAGGGCGTGCTCGAACTCGCCGACGTCATCGCGGTCAACAAGGCCGACGGCGAACACGAGCGCGACGCCAAGTGGGCCGCCCGTGAGCTGGCGGGCGCGCTGCGGATGATCTACGGCCATGACGCGCCGTGGACGCCGCCGGTGCTGACCTGCAGCGCGCTCAACGACGTCGGCCTCGACACCGTGTGGCAGGAAATCGGGCGCCACTACGAGACGCTGTCGGAGTCGGGTGAGCTGGAGGAGCGGCGACGTCGCCAGCAGGTGGAGTGGACCTGGGCGATGGTGCGGGAGCAGCTACTGGGGCGGTTGGCGGCGCACCCGGAGGTCCGCGCGCTCGTGCCGGAGGTCGAACAGGCCGTCCGGGACGGCGAGCTGACGCCGACGCTCGCCGCGCAACGGATACTGCGGGCGTTCTCCGATCGGTGACCGGGACACGCCCGCTCGTCGCCCGCCATCAACCCTCGAACCAATCGCTGCGTGATACTTAAACTTCGTCGAGTGGCCGTCGACCCGTACCGGGGCGAGCGGTCACAATGGTGGTTCGTCGCCAGAGGGGTGCTTATGACCAAGTTCCGTGGTCTCGTGTCGGCAGGGCTGCTCGGGCTGCTCGTCGTGTGCGCGTCACCCGCCCCGGCCGTCGCCGCGCAATCGCCGGTGATCACCGCTGTGTCGGCATCGGCGCTGGTGCAGCCCTTCCCGGAGCAGACGGCGCCGCCCGGACCGGTGCTGGATCCGGCCCAAACCGCCGAGGCTGACGCAGCCACGACGAAGAACAAACTGATCGCCGGCGGTGTCGCGGTGGTGCTTTTGCTGCTCGTGCTCTGGGGCCGGAAAGTACGGAAGAAGAAGCCCGAGAAGACCTGAGACCAGGAAAATGCTCAGTAACACGCGGTATTCAGCCTTGCCGAACTTCGCCTAGCCGTTCAACGCAGATCCGCTACCGGCTGTCTCGGATGCGACTGCTCAGCGCGCCGGTTGCCGCCTGCATGGTGCACGATCGTCTGCAAATGAGTACGACAGTCATCACCGAACCAACGGCACACAGCGTGGTCAAAGCTGTGATCGCAGTGTGGATCACGGCTTTGGGCACCGGTGTCGCGAACGGAGGTGCGGCGTGACCGTGCTGAATTTCTCAGGCGATCGAGCACGACCGGACATTCCCGGCGACCGAGATGGTCGCATTGCCCCTATCGAGGCGCCCGGCGCGCTTATTACGGAAGCCGGCGTCACCATGGCACCTGTGCACGACATGGGGGCCGGTAGAGGACCGTTCTGGCTCGACGGCTGGCTGCAGGCGAACTCGACGGACGTTCTGGCCTGGCGCCGGCACATCCACGCGCACCCCGAACTGTCGCGGCAGGAATTCGCGACGACCGAGCTAGTGGTCAAGCTTCTGACTTCGGTGGGGCTGAAGCCGTGGGTGCTCCCCGGCGGCACCGGCGTCGTCTGCGACATCGGCACCGGTGACCGGTGCGTGGCGTTGCGGGCCGACATGGACGCGCTCCCGCTGACCGAGGAAACCGGGTTGCCGTTCACCTCCACGGCGGAGGGTGCCGCCCACATGTGCGGGCACGACGCCCACACCGCGATCCTGCTGGGTGCGGCGCGGGCGCTGGCGTCCGCGCCGGAGCTGCCCGGCCGGGTGCGGCTGATCTTCCAGGCCGCCGAGGAGGTCATGCCCGGCGGTGCGCTGGACATGATCGCCGCGGGCGCGCTCGAAGGCGTCGAAAGGATCTTCGGACTGCACTGCGACCCGCGGGTCCCGGTCGGCCGGATCGGCACCCGGGTCGGCGCGCTGACGTCGGCCGCGGACCTGATCGAACTCCGGCTGACGTCGCCGGGCGGGCACACTTCGCGGCCGCATCTGACCGCTGACCTGGTCCACGCGCTCGGCACGGTGATCACGTCGCTGCCTTCGGTGCTCTCTCGGCGCGTCGACCCGCGCTCGGGCACCGTGCTGGTCTGGGGTGCGGTGCACGCCGGTCAGGCTGCCAACGCCGTCCCGCAGGACGGGCTGCTGCGCGGCACCCTGCGGACGGCCGACCACGAGGTGTGGAGCGCGCTGGAGCCGCTGGTCGCGGCTTCCGTGGAGTCCCTGCTGGCGCCGACCGGCGTCGGGTTCTCCCTCGACTACCGGCGTGGCGTCCCGCCCGTCGTGAGCGATCCGGAAAGCACGTCGCTGCTGCGCGCCGGCGTCGAAGCCGCCCTCGGCGGGCAAGCCCTCACCAGCTCCGAACAGTCCTCGGGCGGCGAGGACTTCGGCTGGTACCTCGAGCACGTCGAAGGCGCCTTCGCGCGCCTCGGCGTCTGGTCCGGCGAAGGCCCCATGTCCGACATCCACCGCCCGTCCTTCGTCCTCGACGAACGAGCCCTGATGGTCGGCGTCCGAGTCATGGTCCACACCGCACTCACCGCCCTCGCCTAACCCCGCTCGCGCGAGTGCAACCGACGACCGCGTGTCTGCGTTTTACGACGTAGGCACGCGGTTTTCCAAGTTATCCACAGATTGCGAGTTGTCCACAGGCTGGGTTCTGGTGGCTTTACCAGACCACCTCGGCCCGACATGCTGGGCACGTGGTCAACAATTCTGGGTGGCATGGCGCAGCGTTGCGTCGAGAAGTCGCCAAAGAGATGGGCGAGAGAACTCTCCGTGCGGCATTGGAAACCGGCCTGTTCGCGCAGATCTGGCGAGGGGTCGTGGTTCGCGCCTCCGACTCGCTCAATCCGTATACCCGTAGGGCCGCGGCTCTGCTGGCCGTCGGGCAACCGGCCGCTCTGACCGGGCCGACCGCTCTCGCGCTGCACGGACTCACCGCGGCGGCCTCCGTCGAGGTGCATGTCGCGGTTCCGGCCGACCGGTCGGAGAGGTCGAAACCCGGCCTCGTGGTGCATCGAAGCCGGTACCAACCGAGCGATGTCATCGACATCGATCAGCTGCCGGTGCTGGACCTGGATCTGGCACTGGCGGAGTTCTTGTGCGACGGGGATCCTCGGACGGCGTTCGCCAGCCTGGATCAGGCGCTGGCAGGTCTCTCCGACGCCGACGGCCGTGCGCTCCTCGGTGCCGTCGTCGGGCGAATCGGTCAGCGCGAGGACAGTCGGGGAACCAACAGGGCGCTGGTGCTGGCCAATCTCGCGACAGGCAAGGCCGATTCACCACCCGAGAGTGTCTTCCGCCTGATCGTGGTCGAGGCCGGGTTTCCGATTCCGGAAGCGCAGTACGAGATCCTCACCATCGACGGGCGCCGGATGTACATCCTCGACATGGCGTGGCCGGAACTCCGCATTGCACTGGAGTACGACGGATACGCGGCGCACGAAGAGCGCGGAGAGTACGACTTGGTCAAGGATGAGCGGCTGGCCAAGCGCGGCTGGATATTGATCCGGGCCGGTTCGGCGGACCTTGGGGATCCGAGCCGGGTACTCGGCGAGCTCCGGGTGGCGTTCGCCAAGCGGAGTTGATGATCACCTTTAGCCGGTGATGCCGGTGCAGGGGCGGGTGCGGAGGGCATCGACGTAGTCGACGGGGGCGCCGGCGGCTTCGGCGGCGTCGGCGAGCACGCCGAGGTAGCGCGCGGAGGGGAGGCCGCCTTCGTAGGCGTCGAGGACATAGAGCCAGGCGAGGGCGGAGCCGTCCATGGTCTGGACGCGCAGCCGGATCTTGGTGTGGATGCCGAGCTCGCCACCTTCCCAGCGGTCGAGGCCGTCCTCGTCCTGCGCGGTGACGTCGTAGAGCACGACGAACACCCGCGAGCCGGGGTCTTCGACGATCGTGGCCAATGCGCCTTCCCAGCCGAAGTCCTCACCGCCGAAAGTCAGGCGCCATCCCTCCAGCCAGCCGGTCCCGGCCATCGGAGAATGGGGGGCGCGCTGCATCATCTGAGCGGGCTCCATGTTGGATCCGTACGCGGCATACAACGTCACGCCGCACAGCCTAGCGACCCCGCGATCACCTGATCGGACGTGCGTACCGTGTCCGGGCACCCAAACCGGCGAAAGTTCGCCCGCGTACGGTGGGCGCCATCGGCGAAAGTAGTCCAAAAGGAGGATTCAGGTGACCAGGATCGTGATCATGGGCGGTGGCCCTGCCGGTTACGAAGCAGCACTGGTCGCCGCGCAACATGGCGCTGACGTCACGATTGTCGAGCGTGACGGGCTCGGTGGCGCGTGCGTCCTCTACGACTGCGTGCCCTCGAAGACGTTCATCGCCTCCTCCGGCGCCCGCGCCAACATGCACGGCCTGCGCGAGCTCGGCGTCAACACCGACCTCGAAGACACGAACGTCGATCTGCCCACCGTGCACGGCCGGGTGAAAGGTCTCGCGCTCGCCCAGTCAGCCGACATCCGGGCCCGCGTGCAGCGCGAGGGTGTCCGCGTGATCGTCGGCCAGGCGCGGTTCTGCGACGAGGAGCCGGGCCTCGCCCAGCACAAGGTCGCGGTGACGCTGTCCTCCGGCGAAAAGCAGGTCCTGGTCGCCGACGTCGTCCTCATCTCCACCGGTGCCACCCCGCGGGTGCTGCCCGGCGCAGTCCCCGACGGCGAGCGCATCCTCGACTGGCGCCAGATCTACAACCTCCAGGAGCTCCCCGAGCACATCGCCGTCATCGGCTCCGGTGTCACCGGCGCCGAGTTCGCGTCGGCGTACACGGAACTGGGTGTGAAGGTCACCGTCATCTCCAGCCGTGACAGGGTCCTGCCGCATGAGGACGCCGACGCGGCCGCTGTGCTCGAAGAGGTCTTCTCCCAGCGTGGCACCACCGTCGTCAAGCACGCGCGGGCCGACAAGGTCGAGCGCACCGCCGACGGCGTCAAGGTGCACCTGTCCGACGGCCGGATCATCGAAGCCAGCCACGCGCTGATGACGGTCGGTTCGATCCCCAACACCGCCGACATCGGCCTGGAGAAGGTCGGCATCGAGCCCGGCCCCGGTGGTTTCATCGCCGTCGACCGCGTTTCGCGCACCACCGTCTCCGGGATCTACGCCGCCGGCGACTGCACCGGCGTGCTGATGCTGGCCTCCGTCGCGAGCATGCAGGGCCGCATCGCGATGTGGCACGCTCTCGGCGAAGGCGTGGCCCCGATCAAGCTCAAGACCGTCGCCGCGAACGTCTTCACCCACCCGGAGATCGCCACCGTCGGCATCAGTCAGCAGTCGATCGACTCCGGCGAGGTGCCGGCCCGCACGATCATGCTTCCGTTGGCCACCAACGCCCGCGCGAAGATGGAAGGCCTGCGGCACGGTTTCGTCAAGCTCTTCTGCCGCCCGGCCACCGGTGTGGTCGTCGGCGGGGTCATCGTGGCGCCGAACGCGAGCGAACTCATCCTTCCGATCGCGCTCGCGGTACAGAACCAGCTGACGGTGGAACACCTGGCACTGACATTTTCGGTGTATCCGTCGCTGTCCGGTTCGATCACCGAGGCCGGGCGCCAGCTCATGCGTCACGACGATCTGGACTGATCGCCGAACGGACGCAACCTCCCCGGGGTCCTCGACGTCTTGTGCGTGTTGGAACGCTTGAGTTTGTTCAGGAAGTCGTTCAAGGGGTTGTTTGGTGAAGAAGAGGACCGCTTTCATTGCCGCGCTGGCGATCGGCCTGACCACGTTGGTGAGCCCGGCCGCGGTGCTCGCGCAGCCGGCCACACCGGAGGCCACCGCACCTGCCGCCGAGACCGTCCAGTTGAACTCCGACACGGCCGTCACCCACGGGCTGGCAGGCAAGTACGTGCCCGACGACTTCAACGTCGCGCTGGGCTTGTGCCCGGCTCCGGGCAGCGAGAAGGCGCCGACGTCGACAACGTTCTCCTCGCCGGTGCTGACCTTCGCCAACTACAGGTTCAATCCGACCATGGGCGTCCACGCCAACGTCACCGCGGACGCGGAACTGAAGCCGGGCACCGGCGCCGGTAGCTACCAGATCACCATGACATGCAACGGAAAGCCTTACGCCGCAACGTTCACCGTGCCCGGCGCGGTGGCGAAGCAGGTGAGCAAGGTCCCCGCGGGCGGTGCGCATGCGGGCGACGGCAGCATGGCGGGCCAAGACACGCTCTAAGACCCAGCAGCGCAGAGGCCGCCGGCGGAGTATTTCCGCCGGCGGCTTTTTTATGCTCAGATGGACCGCATGAATGTGCGCCGCTGGGGAGTACTGGTCGTCGCGGCCACACTGCTCACGGGATGTGGCGCGCGTCCGCCGGTCGCGGAAGCGCCCCCGCCGCCCGCTCCGCAGCAGTCTCCGGCGCCGCGGCCCGAAACCCCGCCGGTGGCGGCCGGGATGGCCGCGTCCGACCCGGTCTCGGTGGACATCCCCAAGATCGGCGCGAAGTCGACTCTGGTGCCACTCGGTCTCAACGCGGACAACACCGTGGAGGTACCGCCGGTGAGCCGGCCGATGCAGGCGGGCTGGTACTCCTACGGCCCGACGCCGGGCGAGGTCGGCCCGTCGGTCATTCTCGGGCACGTCGACGGCAACAAACGGAAAGGGATCTTCTACCGGCTGAAGGAAATGGTGCCGGGTGACAGGATTTCGGTGGCGAGAAAAGACGGTTCCACCGCGAATTTCGTAGTGACCAAAGTCGATCAGGTGGCCAAGGACGATTTTCCCACCGACGCGGTTTACGACAACACGGTGGATCCGGAACTGCGACTGATCACCTGTGGTGGCAGTTTCGATCGTGCGGCGCACAACTATCGCGACAACATCATCGTTTTCGCGAGTCTGGCCTGAGCCGTTCCGCGAACACCGAGCGTCCGCGACTGACCCCAAGGGGTGTTTCCCCGTGGTTTTGTCGGTGGGTGGTGTGAGACTGGGGGTAATCGTCACAGCCACTACGATGTTTGGAGTGCGAAAATGACAACTCGCGATTCATCATGGCCGGACGGAACTCCGTGCTGGGTCGACGTGATGGTCCCCGATCGCAAACGGGCCATGGACTTCTACGGCGCGTTGTTCGGATGGAACTTCGAGGAAGGCACGGAGGATACGGGTTTCTACACCCTGGCTTCGGTCGACGGGCGGATGGTCGCCGGTCTCATGCAGCTCATGCCGGGGCAGGAGGGAATGCCGCCGAGCTGGACGACCTACCTGGCCACTTCCGATTTGGACAAGACCGTCGAGGCGGTCACGGAGGCCGGCGGCAAGATCCTCGCACCGCCGATGGACGTGATGACCCAGGGGCGCATGGCCGTCGCCGAAGATCCGGTGGGCGCGATGTTCGGCCTCTGGCAGGCAGGCGACCATCCCGGGTTCCAGCTCGCCAACGCCCCTGGCGCGGTGACGTGGAACGAAGGCATGTCCCGGGACTTCGACGCCGCGAAAGATTTCTACACGAAGGTTTTCGGCTACGGGGTCGATGACATGTCCGCGCAGGGCTTCTCCTACGCCACGATCGCCGTCGGCGGCAATGTCGTCGGCGGGATCGGTTCCATGCCCGAGGAGATCCCGTCCGAGGTGCCCGCGCACTGGTCGACGTACTTCGCGGTGCCGGACACCGACGCGGCCGTCGCCAAGATCGTCGAACTCGGGGGCACTTCATTGATGCCCGCGTCCGACTCGCCCTACGGCAGGCAGGCCGCCGTGACCGACAACCAGGGCGCCCCCTTCCGGGTGATCACCGCTCCCTGAAGCGGCATCAGAGCTGTCGCGATTTTGCGCGCGGTCGCGATCGTGTCGCCAGGGCGCTCCTATCAGCGGAACTCACGTTTCCGCTGATAGGCGCCCTGCCGCCACGATCGCTCGGCCTTCGGCCGGAGCACGCTCTGAGGCCGGCCTGGGTGCCGCGACTCCATTTCGCAACACGCGGCATCAAGGGACCTTTACTACCGCGAAACGGCAGTAAAGGTCCCTTGATACCCCCGCGAGGCGGGGTCAGTCGTCGGTGTCGACCCAGTCGAAGGTCTTGGTGACGGCCTTCTTCCAGTTCTTGTACTCGGACTCGCGGCGGGCGTCATCCATGGTGGGCTCCCACTGCTTGTCCTTCGCCCAGTTGTTCCGGATGTCGTCTTCGCTCTCCCAGAACCCGACGGCGAGCCCGGCCGCGTAGGCGGCGCCGAGCGCGGTCGTCTCGGCGACCACCGGCCGGATCACCGGCACGCCCAGGATGTCGGCCTGGAACTGCATCAGCAGCTCGTTGACGACCATGCCGCCGTCGACCTTCAGCGACTTCAGCGGCACCCCGGAGTCGGCGTTCATCGCGTCGATCACCTCACGCGACTGGAAAGCCGTGGCCTCCAGCACCGCGCGGGCCAGGTGTCCTTTGTTGACGTACCTGGTCAGCCCGACGATCGCGCCGCGCGCGTCCGAGCGCCAATACGGCGCGAAGAGCCCGGAGAACGCGGGCACGAAGTACGCGCCGCCGTTGTCTTCGACGCTGCGGGCGTGCTCCTCGATCTCCGCGGCCGTGCCGATCAGGCCGAGGTTGTCCCGAAGCCACTGCACCAGCGAACCGGTGACGGCGATCGAGCCTTCGAGGGCGTAGATCGTGTCGTTGGTGCCGATCTTGTAGCAGACCGTGGTGAGCAGGCCGTTCTCCGACATGACCTTCTCGGTGCCGGTGTTGAGCAGCATGAAGTTGCCGGTGCCGTAGGTGTTCTTCGCTTCACCGGGCGAAAGACACGCTTGCCCGAACGTCGCCGCCTGCTGGTCACCGAGGATGCCCGCGATCGGTACCCCGGCGAGCGCGCCCTTCTCGCGGACCTTGCCGTACTCCTCGGACGACGACCGGATCTCCGGCAGCATCGACATCGGGATGGTCATTTCCCCGGCGATTTCCTCGTCCCAGGTCAGCGTGTCGAGGTCCATCAGCATGGTGCGCGACGCGTTGGTCGGGTCGGTGACGTGCAGGCCGCCGTCGGCCCCGCCGGTCATGTTCCACAGCACCCAGGTGTCCATGTTTCCGAACAGCAGGTCACCGGCCTCCGCGCGTTCCCTCGCGCCTTCGACGTTGTCGAGGATCCACTTGACCTTGGGGCCGGAGAAATAGGTCGCGAGCGGCAGCCCGACCTTCTGCCGGTACCGCTCCTGGCCCCCGCCCAGCGCGCCCAGCTCGTTGACGATCTTGTCGGTTCGCGTGTCCTGCCAGACGATCGCGTTGTACACGGGCTTGCCGGTCTTCTTGTCCCATACCAGCGCGGTCTCCCGCTGGTTGGTGATTCCGACCGCGGCGATGTCCTTGGTGTGCAGGTCGGCCTTGGCGATCGCGCCGGCGGCCACCGCGCGGGTGTTCTCCCAGATCTCCTCGGCATTGTGCTCGACCCAGCCGGCCCTGGGGAAGATCTGCTCGTGTTCGCGCTGGTCCGAGGCGACGACGCGCCCTTCGTGGTTGAAGATCATGCAGCGGGTCGACGTGGTGCCCTGGTCGATCGCGGCGACGTAGGAAGTCATCTAAAACTCCAGTTCACTTGGTGGCGACGTAAAGCAGTCCGGCGAGCGCCCCGCCGACGAGCGGCCCGACCACGGGAATCCAGGAATAGCTCCAGTCACCGTCACGCTTGTTTCGGATCGGCATCAGGAACGAGTAGGCGATACGAGGCCCGAGGTCACGGGCCGGGTTGATGGCGTACCCGGTCGGGCCACCGAGGGAGGTGCCGATTACGAGCACGACGAACGCGACACCGGCGTACCCGAGTGCGCCGTTGCCGAACTGCGGAACGCCCTCCTTGGCCATCCCCGCGCTGGGGCTGAACAGGATGAACGCCAGCAGCACGAAGGTGCCGATGATCTCGGTCACCAGGTTCCACACGTTGTTCCGGATCTGCGGGATGGTGGAGAAAATGCCGAGGGTGTTCTCGGGCTCGGGGTGATCGTCGAACTGGAGCTTGTAGACGGCCCAGCACAGCATGGCGCCAAGGATCGCACCGACCATCTGGCCGGCGATGTAGATGGGAACATCCCCCCATTTGGTTTTACCGGCGATGGCGAGACCCAGGGTGACGGCGGGGTTCAGGTGCGCGCCGCTCTTGTCCGCGATACTCGCACCGGTGAAGACGGCGAACCCCCACCCGACGGTGATGAAAAGGATTCCTCCACCGTTGCCGTTCGTCTTACGAAGTACATGGTTCGCGACGACACCGGTGCCGAGAAGGATCAGCACCGCGGTTCCTAGCATTTCCCAAAAGAAAATCGAGCCCGCGTTCATTGGCCGCCCTCCACACTGGACATATGTCTGCACAGGGTCGACCACAGCGAGCTTCGGCGCCATTGCCTACCCACGATCGGTCGAACGTTACCGGGACGGACAAGATCATTCCAAGCCCAGCGCCTCAATCTTCAAGATCGGTGAGGGTTACGCCACCCGCGCCGCGCCGCCAGGATGCGCCAGGCCCGTGACATGCCATGCTGGAAGCCTCTAGGAATGCCAGGAGGGATGTCACGTGACTCAGTCGCAGCGCGGATCCGATGCCGGAACGAACAACCCGGCGCATTTGGGCCCGGCCAAGCGGGAGGAATCCTGGCAGCGCCTGGGCAGAGACACCTTCGACCTGGTCGTGATCGGCGGCGGAGTGGTCGGCGCGGGTACGGCACTCGATGCGGCCACCCGGGGCCTGCGCGTTGCGTTGGTCGAGGCACGGGACCTGGCGTCGGGAACGTCCAGCAGGTCCAGCAAGCTTTTCCACGGTGGGCTCCGGTATCTGGAGCAGCTGGAGTTCGGCCTGGTGCGCGAGGCGCTGCGTGAGCGCGAGCTGATGCTCACCACGATCGCTCCGCACCTGGTCAAGCCGGTCGCGTTCCTCTACCCGCTGACGCACCGCGTGTGGGAGCGGCCGTACACCGCGGCCGGGCTGCTGATGTACGACACCATGGGCGGCGCACGGTCGGTGCCCGGTCAGAAGCACCTCACCCGGGCGGGTGCCCTCCGGATGGTGCCGGCGCTCAAGCGCGATGCGCTGATCGGCGGAATCCGCTACTACGACGCCCAATCGGACGACGCCCGGCACACCATGACCGTCGCCCGCACGGCCGCGCACTACGGCGCCGTCGTCCGGACCTCGACACAGGTCGTCGGTTTCCTGCGTGAGGCGGACAGGATCTCCGGCGTGCGGGTTCGCGACGTCGAGGACGGCCGTGAGGTCGAGATCCACGCGAACGCAGTGATCAACTGCACCGGCGTCTGGACGGACGAACTCCAGCGGCTTTCGGGTGGTCGCGGCCGGTTCCGCGTGCGCGCGAGCAAGGGCGTGCACATCGTCGTCCCGCGCGACAGGATCGTGTCGGAATCGGGGATGATCCTGCGCACGGAGAAGTCCGTGCTGTTCGTGATCCCGTGGCGCAACCACTGGATCATCGGGACCACCGACACCGACTGGAACCTCGACCTCGCCCATCCGGCGGCGACCAAGCACGATATCGACTACCTGCTCGAACACGTCAACTCGGTGCTCGCGACCCCGCTGACCCACGACGACATCGAAGGTGTCTACGCGGGACTGCGACCCCTCCTCGCAGGTGAAAGCGAAGAGAGTTCGAAGTTGTCGCGGGAGCACGCCGTGGCGCGGGTTTCGCCCGGTCTGGTGGCGATCGCCGGGGGGAAATACACCACTTACCGGGTGATGGCCGCCGACGCCGTGGACGCCGCCGCGGTGGACCTGCCGGGCAGGCCGCAACCGTCCATCACGGACAAGGTGCCGCTGCTCGGTGCGGACGGCTACCACGCGCTGGTCAACCAGGCCGATCATCTCGCCGCTGAGCACGGCCTGCACCCGTACCGTGTCCGACACCTGCTCGACAGGTACGGCTCGCTGGTGCACGAGGTGCTCGCGCTGGCCATCGGCCGTCCGGAGCTGCTCAAGCCGATCGAGTCGGCGCCGGACTACCTTGGTGTCGAGGTCGTCTACGCGGCCAGCCACGAAGGCGCGCTCCACCTGGAGGACGTGCTGGCGCGCCGGACGCGGATCTCCATCGAGTACCCGCACCGCGGAGTGGACTGCGCGGCGCAGGTCGCCGGGCTGGTCGGCGAGGTACTCGGGTGGTCGGCCGACGAGACCGCACGGGAGATCGAGGTCTACAACGCGCGGGTTCGGGCGGAGCGGGAATCGCAGTCGCAGCCGAGTGACGAGGCCGCCGACGCACTCCGGTCGGCGGCGCCGGAGGCCCGGGCGGGGATCATCGAGCCGGTCACGTAAGTGCTCAGGCGATGTGGCGGGGGTGGCCGGACCAGAACGGGGTGCGGAGGGCGACCTTGTCCACCTTGCCGATCGCGGTGAGCGGCAGCGCGTCGACGAAGTCCACGCTGGACGGGACGAAGTGCGGTTTGCCGAAGGTGGCCAGGGCGTGCGCCTGGACGTCGGACGCGGTGAGCGTGTCCGGCGTGGACGGAACCACGAAGGCGTGGACGAGTTCGCCGTCGGCGCCGGGAATCCCGATCACGGCGGCGGCCCGCACGAGTGGGTGAGTGGCGAGGGCGTTTTCGACCACGTTCGAGTACACCTTGGTGCCGTGTTCACCGGTGATGATCACGTCGTTCGCCCGGTCCAATAGGTACAGATAGCCCTCTTCGTCGAAGCGGCCGATGTCGCCGGTGTGCAGCCAGCTCTCGCCCATGGCGGGTGCGCCGAGGCAACCGTCCATCATGGACAGTCCACGCACGACGACTTCGCCGCCGGAGATACGCGCTTCCATGCCGGGCACGATCCGTCCGACGGATTCCAGCCGTTCGGGTCGCCCGAGCAGTTCCGCGGCGGAGATGCTGGCGATCATCGGAGCTTCGGTGAGTCCGTAGCCTTGCCCGACGATCATGCCGAAGGCGTCCAGCGCCTGTTGCAGCCGTCGAGCGGAAAGCGGGCTCGCACCCAGGGAAAGCGACCGCATACTCGACAGGTCGGTCGTGGCCAGCGTGGGATGATCGAGCACCGCGGCCAGGCGCGCCGGAGTCAGCGAGAGCGTGGTGATCCGGTGCGCGGCGATCGTCTCCAGCACCGTGCCGGCGTCGAAACCGTCGTGCAGCACCACGGTGTCCCCGCGCAGCAACGCGCCGAGGACGGTCGCGTTCCCGGTCATATGGGACATCGGCGCGACCAGCAGTGTCCTATTGGGACCAGCTGGATCGGGCGAGAAGATATGTGCCATGCCGTCGTAGATCCCGCTGTGCTGGATCAGCTTCGGTGCGCCGGTGGTCCCGCCGGTCGGGAAGATCAGCTTCACCGAACCCGGCAGGCTCTCCGGGTGAGTTCGTTGCTCCGTAAGGAGATCGGGAAGCGCGAACACCCGGGCGGCGGTCAGTTCGCCCGGCTCCGGATCCACGACCAGCACGGTGACGCCCGCGGCGGCCACCGCGGCCTTCCTGTCGGGCAGGCTCGACGACGTCGCGACGAGCAGCACAGTCGCGCCGCGAAGCTGCGCGGCCAGCTGCACCAGTATCGTCTCCGGCCGGTTCCCGCCCACGATCGCGACGACGTCCTCCGCGGTCACGTCGAGTGCCGCGTGCAGGCGCCGCAGCAGGTCCAGCGCGTCGCCATAGGTGGTGTCGACGCCGTCGCGGTGGAACAGGACCGCGTCGCCGCCCTCGGCGAGCGCCCCGAGCACACGGGTCAGGAAGAAACTTTGCTCCACCGCATGACCTTCTCGCCGGTCGGCGCGAGCTGGAGGGCGGCGCCGATGAACTGGAAGCCGCATTTCTGCGCGACGGCCGCCGACGCGGTGTTCGTTTCCTCGTACTTGTAGCCGACCTCGTTGAGCCCGAGCGCGCCGAAACCGAAGCGCACGGCGGCACTCAGCGCTTTCGCCGCGACACCGTGTCCACGCACCTTCGGATGAACCCACACCGCCGCGTCCGCGGTTCCGTGCTCCAGGTCGAGATCCTTGAGGCCGACCTCGCCGAGCAGGTCACCGGTCGTCGGTTCGGCGATGGCCCAGGAGCACCGCTCGTCGCCGGCCCACTGGGCCGCTCGCAGCGCGACGTACTCCGTGGCCTCGTCCAGGGTCCGCAGCCGATAGTTCAGCACGTAGCGCCGGTGCATCGGATCGGCGAACCCTTCGATCAGCGCCGGCCTGTCGTCCATGAGCCTGTCGGCCCGCAGCTGGCGCAGGTAGTACTCGCCCGTGTTGATCTCCACCGCATCCACGTCCAGGACCCTAACTATCGGTTTCACGCAGCACGCGGACGGTGTTCAATCCGGCGAGCTTCGCGCAGTCGGCCTCGCTCCACCCGCGCTCCAGCAGCGCCGCGAACAGCACGGGATAGCCCGAAACATCCGCCAAACCCTCAGGCAGCTCGCCGACGCCGTCGTAGTCACCGCCCAGCCCGATATGGTCCACCCCGGCGACTTCACGGGCGTGTTCGATATGCGCGACGACGTCTTCGACGGTCGCTTTCGGCTTCACCGGGCCGTTCCAGCCTTCGGCGAACTTCGAGCGCCGGTCCGACTCCAGGTAGTCCTCGCCCGCGGTTTCCATGGCCGCCTTCAGCTCCAGGTCCCAGGCGGCGACGGCGGGGGAGACGAACGCGGGCACGAAGGTCACCATCGCGACGCCGCCGTTGCCCGGCAGTTGCGCGAGGACGTCGTCGGGGATGTTGCGGGCGTGGTCGTTGACCGCGCGACACGACGAGTGGCTGAAGATCACCGGCGAGGTACTGACGCTCAGCGCGTCGCGCATGGTGCTGGGCGCGACATGTGAAAGGTCCACCAGCATGCCGATCCGGTTCATCTCGCGGACGACCTCGCGCCCGAACTCGGTGAGCCCGCCGTGCACGGGCTCGTCGGTCGCCGAGTCGGCCCACGGCGTGTTGTAGTTGTGCGTCAGCGTCATGTACCGGACGCCGAGCCGACGCAGGATGCGAAGCACCCCAAGGGATTCCGCGATGCTGTGGCCGCCTTCGGCACCGAGCAGCGACGCGATGCGCCCACCGCGGAACGCGGCTTCGGCCTCGTCGGCCGTGGTCGCCAGTGCGAGCTTGTCGGGATAGCGCTCGATGAGCTGGTGCACGACCTCGACCTGTTCGAGCGTCGCTGTCACGGCACTGTGCCCTTCCAGCCGGCACGGCACGAAAACCGACCAGAACTGGAGACTGAGCCGTCCGGCACTCAGCTTGGGGAAATCCGT
>JAVXWP010000077.1:0-2941 GCA_032230695.1 Actinomycetota bacterium
AACGACAGCTGGGTATCGCGGGCGAAGTGGGTGAATTCCACCGGATGCACCGAAGCCGACCGCTCCTCCGGCGAGAGCTGGGAGACCAGCCAGATCGCCGGAATGAGGAACAGCAACAGTTTCAGCACGAATTGGAACGCCTGGACGTAGGTCGCCGCGCGCATCCCGCCCAGCGCGAGCGTGGCGCTGACCGCCGTCCCGGCGATCACCACGCCGACCCAGTACGGCGTATTGCTGACGGCGCTGAGCACCAATCCCGCGGTGCGGAACTGCGGCACCAGGTACAGCGTCCCGATGACGAGCACGACCAGCGCCGCCAAGCGCCGGAGCGACGGCGACGCCAGCCGGGCTTCGGCGAAGTCGGGCACGGTGAGGGCGCCGGAGCGGCGCATCGGGGCCGCGACGAGCACGAGCATCGCGATGTACCCGGCGGTGAACCCGACCGGATACCACAGCGCGCCCATCCCGTCCTTGACGACAAGTCCCGCCACCCCAAGGAAAGAAGCCGCTGAGAGGTACTCGCCGGACACCGCCGCCGAATTCAGCAGCGGCGAAATCCGGCGTGAGGCAACCAGAAAGTCCGACGTCGTGCGCATCGCGGCGACCCCGCGCAATCCGATCAGCAGGGTGATCATGACGACCGGGGCCACCGCGAGTACGGCGACCATCAGCGCTCCTCGATGCGTTCCGCACGCCGCAGCTGCCACCACGCGATGAGCACCATCGCCGGATACGGCAGCACGGCCAGCATCAGCCAGGACACCGGAACGCCCAGCAGCCGCAAGCCGTCCAGCTCCGGCCAGACCGAGAACACCAACGGCAGGCCGAGCAGGAGCCCGAACATTCCGGCGAGCGCGAGCATGCCTTTGCTTCGCTGGGCGCGGTAGAGGGCCAGCGCGCGCCCGGCGTCGTCTGGATGGAGTTGCGGCACGCGCCAGCGGCCACGGGCGCGGCGCCGGGAATGGGCGAGCCTGGTCTGGGGGCTCATCACCGCGACGCGCCTGGGCGCCTTGCTCATACGGGACACACCCTAGTTCTGCCGGTCCAGCTGTTCGCGCTGGGCGGCGCGCAGCAGGTGTTCGCGGAGTTCGCGGGAGTGTCGGCGGCTCACCGGCACGTCGCCGAGGGCGGTGTGCGCCAGCAGCCCGCCCGCCGAGTCGCTGCGGAGTTCGCGCACCGCGCTCAGGGCCACCAGGAACCCGCGGTGCACGCGGACGAATCCCGTGCCCTCCCAATACTCTTCGAGCCGGGAGATCGGCATCCGCACCAGATGTACGCCGGTTTCGGTGTGCAGGCGAACGTAGTCGCCGTGTGCTTCGACGAACTGGACGTCGCCGCGCCGCACGTACCGCGTGCGGCCGCCGGACTCGACGGGGAGCGCGGACATCGCGTCCGGCAGCGGTTGTTTGGGTAAGCCAACGGATTCCCCGGCGGCCACCATGCGCGCCACCTTCGCCAGCGCGGCCGACAGACGCTCGGCACGGACCGGTTTGAGGAGATAGTCGACCGCGCCGATGCCGTACGCGGCGACAGCGTGGCCGTCGTGCGCGGTGACGAACACGATCACCGGTGGCTCGCTCAGTTTCGCCAGCAGGGACGCGAGTTCGAGGCCGTCGAGGCCGGGCATGGAGATGTCGAGGAACACCGCGTCGAAGCGTTCGGCCTGGATGATCTTGAGCGCACTCAGTGGGTCTCCGGCCGCGGCGACTTCGGCGACCTCCGGCGCTTCCCGCAGCAGGCGGCACAGCTCGTCCAGCGCTGGCGGCACGTCGTCGACGGCCAGCACGCGGAGTCCCTCTCGTGCGGTCACTGCGGCATCACTCCCGGGTGGAATCGGGGCACCCGGACGACCACCCTGGTACCGGCGCCGACCTCGGTCTCCACCACGAGACCGAACCATGGCCCGTACACACTACGCAGCCGGCGGTCCACATTGGCCAGACCGACACTGCCGGCGTCACCGCGTCCGGAGAGAATGGCCCTGGCCTTTTCGGGTTCCATGCCCACGCCGTCGTCCTCCACACTGATGACGCACTCGTTGCCCTCGGCCTCGCCGCGGACGTGCACCAGCCCGGCGCCGGACCGCGGCTCGATACCGTGTCGGATGGCGTTCTCCACCAGCGGTTCGAGCACGAGGTACGGCACGGCGACCGCGAGCACCTCGGGGGCCACGCGGACCTGCACCTGGAGGCGCTCGCCGAGCACGGCCCGCTGCAGGGCCAGATAGGTCTCGATGGCGTGGAATTCGTCGGAGAGCATGGTGTATTCCCCGTGGCGGGCGAGGCTGTAGCGGGTGTAGTCGGCGAAGTCGAGCATCAGGTCGCGGGCACGATCGGGGTCGGACTTGACCTGGGACGCGATGACGGTGAGCGCGTTGTAGACGAAGTGCGGGGAGATTTCGGCGCGCAGCGCCCGCAGTTCCGCCTGGGCGGCTTGGTCGGCCGACGCTTCGAGCCGTCCGCGTTCGAGTGCGTGGACGACGAGCGCGGTGGCTTCCTTCGCGGCGGCCATCCTGGCGTCGCCGAAGATGACGAGCACGCCTGCCAATTCGTCGTTGACGTGCAAGGGGAGTGCTATGAGTGGCGGCCGCCCACTGGGTGCTTCGGTGTGGAGGACTTCCTCCAGCAGCGCCGCTGTCGCCGCATCGGCCGATGGCTGCCCCGACCACATCGTCGCCCCGGACAGGTCAGCCATCCCCAGCCCCTGAACCCCCAGCAACCTGCGCAACGCCTTGACCGCGCGCCGAGCCCGAGGCCCCGCCAGCCCGTCCTTCAGGTCCTCGGAGATGTTCCTCGCGGCACTCAACGTGTCCGCCGGATCAACGCGCGCCGGGGAGCGCCACGGCCTGAAACGGCCAGGGCGTACCCGATCCTCGTCGACGGGGGACATACGGTGAACTGTATCTACCGGCAGGCGCGGCCAGGTGGGTGGCTCGTGAGTG
>JAVXWP010000105.1:0-4552 GCA_032230695.1 Actinomycetota bacterium
TGCGTTCGCGGGCTTCGAGGATTTCGGTGACGTGGGTTTCCGCCCATTCGCGGACGGCGCGCAGCGGGATCAGCAGGGACCGGCCGAGGTCGGTGAGCCCGTATTCGACGCGAGGTGGCTGTTCTGCGTAGTCGACGCGGGCAAGCAGGCCGTCTTCCTCCATCGCGCGTAGCGTTTCGGTCAGGACTTTCGGGGTGACGCCTTGGATTTTCACCACCAAGGCGGTGAAGCGCAGCGGGCCGTGCTCCAGCGCGTTGACCACGAACACCGTCCACCGCGCCCCGATGCGATGCAGCACCACCCGGGACGGGCAGGTGACGGACATGACGTTGTAGCCCACGCGATTCCTCCGGCTCCGGTTACGTTGAAGTAGCTGGTTACTTTTCCATAGCGTACGTCGGCAACGACAATCGACGGAACGGAGAAGCACCATGGGCAACCGGCTGACCGGCCAATCAGTGCTCGTGCTGGGCGGACGGCACCTGGGTACGGCGATCGCAGCGGCCGCGACCGCCGAGGGCGCGCGGGTACACGTCGCGTCCCATCGGCCCGGCGGACTGCACATCGACCTGCGCGACGAGGCGACTATCGCCGCCGCGGCCGCTGAACTCGGGGCGGTCGATCACCTGGTCAACACGGCGGCGGCACCCCACGCGGTCCCGGTCCGCGAGCTCGACCGGGACAAGACCGTCGACGCCTTCACAGCCAAGGTAATCGAGCCCTTGCTGCTCGCGAAGCACTTCACGAATTCCTCACTGGCGAGACCGTCCACCTCGAGGGCGGCCGCCTCTAACCGCAATGCCGGGAAGTCAATTGGCGTGTTGCCTAAGCACCTGCGTACGCGTCGCCACCCAGGCGGCGACATCGCGCCCGTCACGCGTGAGGTACTTCGGCGGGCGGAGCCGGATCCGGAGCGGCGCCCGATGGTGGACGTCGGCTGGCACCAAGGTGGTTGAACAGCAGGTTCAGCGCGAAGGCCACGAATGCGGTGATGGTGATCGGGCTGCCGCAGATGATCTGCAGCCAGTCGGGGAAATTCTTGAAGAAGATCGACCCGCCGAACTGGTCGAGCGACACCGCGGGAAGCATGCCGACGCCGATCGAGACGGCCACGACGAAGGTGTTGTGGTTGCCGCTGAACTCGACCCTCTTCAGCGTCTGGACGCCGACGGCGGCGACCATCGCGAACATCACCACCGCGACCCCGCCGATGACCGGCTCGGGCACCGCGGCGATGAACGCGCCGACCTTCGGCACCAGGCCCATGACGACCAGGATGCCGCCGGCGCACGCGACCACCCAGCGGCTGCGCACCCCGGTCATCTGCACGAGCCCGACGTTCTGGGCGAACGCGGTGTCGGGGAACGAGTTCATCACGCCGCCGAGCACCGCGGAGAAGCCGTCGGTGGCGAGCCCGCGTGCCAGGTCCGAATCGGTCGGCTTCCGGCCGACGATCTCCCCGACAGCTAGCAGGTCCGCGGTCGACTCGGTGTAGGTCACCAGCATCACCACGCACATCGACATGATCGCGGCGGCCTGGAACTCCGGCGGCCCGAAGTGGAACGGCGACGCCAAGCCGAACCAGCTCGCGCTGCCGACGCCGTCGAAATGCACCAGGCCCATCGGGATAGCCACGACCAGCCCGATCGCGACGGCAAGCAGGGGCCCGATCTGGCTGACGAATCCGCGCAGGAACCTGGTGAACAGCACGAGCAGGGCGATCACCAGGAACGCCAGCCCGATGTTCGACGGCGCCGCGTAGCCCGGATCCTGGGTGTCGTGACCGGCGATCATCGCCGCGCCCGGGCCGATCAGCGAGATGCCGATGACAGCCAGCAGCGTGCCGGACACCAGCGGCGGGAAGAACCGGATCATCTTCGCGAACGGCTTCGCGATCAGGAGCCCGAACACACCGGAGGCGATCATCGCGCCGTAGACCGCCTGCATGCCGTACTGCGCGCCGATCATGATCATCGGGTTGACCACGCTGAACGTCGCGCCCGCGACCACCGGCAGCCGGATGCCGAGAATCTTGCCGATCCCGACCGCCTGTATCACCGTCGCGATGCCCGCGACCAGCAGATCCGCGTTGACCAACAGCCCGATCGTCGGCTTGTCGAGCTTCAGGGCGCCGCCGACGATCAGCGGCACGGCCACCGAGCCCGCGTACATGATCGACATATGCTGCAGGCCGAGCAACGCCGTCCGCCCGGCGGGCAGTACTTCGTCGACCGGGTGCGTGGGTTGCCGTGTCATGTGGGATCCCCTTCGACGCCGTGCTGGAGCTTGTCGCAGCCAACTGCCTCTGGGTGACCGTAAAGGGTCGGCAGCGTGAGCATCTGGTTTCCGAGCGCTGGTCCTCACGCGTGCACAGGGTGCACTTTGCCGAGGTATGTTGGCGGGCATGAGCACGGTGATCGTCGTCGGGTCTGGACAGGCAGGGTTTCAAGCCGCGGCTTCCTTGCGGGACAAGGGTTTCACCGGGCGCGTGGTGCTCGTCGGGGACGAACCGGGGGTGCCGTACCAGCGGCCGCCGCTGTCGAAGGCGTACCTCGCCGGCACCACCGTGGCCGAGAAGCTGCACCTGCGGCCGGAGGCGTTCTTCGCGACCAGTGAGATCGAGCTGGTGAGCGGGCGGGTCGAGTCGATCGACCGGGCGAACGCGCTTGTCGTGCTCGAAGACGGGACCAAGTTCGAGTACGACCACCTGGTGCTCGCGACGGGAGCGCGGAACAGGACGCTTCCGGTGCCGGGCGCGGGCCTTCGGGGCGTGCTGACACTGCGGACCAGGGATGACGCCGATCGGTTGCGGGCCGCGCTCGAAGCCGCGACGGACGTCGTCGTGATCGGTGGCGGGTTCATCGGGCTGGAGTTCGCCGCGCACGCCGGACGGCCGGTCACCGTCGTCGAGGCGCAGGATCGGCTGATGGCACGGGTCGTCACGCCGGAGATCTCCGCGCATTTCGCGCGGCTGCACGAGGCCGCGGGCACGAAGTTGCTGCTCGGCCAGGGTGTCGCCGCGCTGCACGGTTCCGACAGCGCGGTCGAGTCCGTCGAGCTGACCGACGGAACGCTGCTGCCGGCCGATCTCGTCGTGGTCGGCGTGGGTGTGCTCCCGGCCACCGACCTCGCGGCCGACGCAGGCCTGATCGTCGACAACGGCATCGTCGTCGACGATCAGTTGCGCACCAGCGATCCGGCCGTCTCGGCGATCGGTGACTGCGCGAACTTCCCCAGCGTGCACGCGCGGTGCGCCACTCGGCTGGAGTCGGTGCAGAACGCCGTCGACCAGGCCAGGTTCGTCGCCGCCAGGATCACCGGCGAGGCCGTGCCTTACACACTGGTGCCGTGGTTCTGGACCGACCAGCTCGGCGCGAAGCTGCAGATCGCCGGAATCGGTACTGGCTACGACCACATCGAAATAGCCGGTGATCCGGGGGAAGGGAAGTTCTTCGTATTGTCCTTTATGGACGGTGTATTGGTGGCCGTGGAGTCGGTGAGCAAACCGAGTGACCACATTTCCGCCCGGCGCCTGCTTTCCGGAGAACGCGCGCCGACACTCGAAGAGCTGCGCGAGAGCGAGTTCAACCTGAAGGAACACCTCAAGTCCCTGTCGGCGGTCTGACTTCCCCGGTGCGGATCATTCGTCAACCTGGGGTTGACGAATGGTGGATCGTCAACCTAGAGTTGACGGCATGACCAATCGTGTTCGCCTCGACGACCTCATCGACGCCATCAAAAAGGTGCATCCCGATGCCCTCGACCAACTGACCGACGCCGTCCTCGCCGCCGATCACCTCGGCGAGCTCGCCGACCACCTGATCGGCCACTTCGTCGACCAGGCACGACGGTCCGGTGCCTCCTGGACCGACATCGGCAAGAGCATGGGTGTGTCCAAGCAGGCCGCCCAGAAACGCTTCGTGTCCAAGGAAGGCGCGCTCGACGCCAGCCAGGGGTTCGAACGGTTCACGCCCCGGGCGCGCGAGGTCGTCGTCGCATCGCAGACGGAAGCCGCGCAGGCGGGGAGTGAGCAGATCGGCATCGCGCATCTCCTGCTGGGCTTGCTGACCCAGCCGGAAGCGCTTGCCGCGAAGGCGATCGTCGCTCAGGGAGTCTCACTGGAGAAGGTGCGGGAAACCGTCATCGCGTCCTTCGAGCCGGCCGAGCCGCGTCCCTTGCCGCTGCCGTACGACGCGGATGCCAAGAAGGCGCTGGAACTGACGTTCCGCGAAGCCCTGCGCCTCGGGCACAACTACGTCGGCACCGAGCACATCCTGTTGGCGCTGCTGGAACTGGAAGAGGGCGATGGCGTCCTCGCCGGACTCGGCGTCGACAAGTCGACCACCGAGTCCAACGTCACCGCCGCGCTCGCCGCGATCGTTGCCGCCGGCAAGTGACCTCGTGAGTGTTTCGCGGGGTTAGAACCCAATGCCGCGTAGCTTAAGTTGATCATGGTTGTGGTGTTGGGTTTCGGCGTGGCGGCGTGGCGGCGTGGCTGGGTCGGGTGTTGGTGTTGTGATCGTCGGTCATGGGCTCAGGTGTGACGGTTCGT
>JAVXWP010000110.1:0-38281 GCA_032230695.1 Actinomycetota bacterium
GGGCGGACAACGAGGGCGGGGAACCTCCGGAGAGGTTCCCCGCCCTCGGCGGCGTCCGGAGGGCTCAGGCGATGCGCCGGGCCCCGCTGAAGTTGGCCATCATGTAGTCCAGCGCGGCCACCTTGACCGGCGACCCGGACGTCGCCGCGTGCACCATCTGGCCGTTGCCGATGTACATGCCGACATGCGAGACCGGGGAGTAGTAGAACACCAGGTCACCCGGCTGCAGCTGGTCCCTGGAGACAGGCTGGCCGAAGGTGGACTGCTCACGGCTGGACCGCGGCAGCGTGATGCCCGCCTTGTTGTAGGCCCACACCATCAACCCGGAGCAGTCGAAGGTGGTGGGACCGGTCGCACCCCACACGTACGCGCTGCCGAGCTTGGCGAGCGCCGCGTTGACCGCGGCCTGCGCCGCCGGCCCGGGAGCCTTGACGGTGGGGATGATGCCACCCTTGTCACTCTGTGCGGCCTTGTCGGCCGCGGTGAGATTCTTGGTGACCGCTTGAATCTGCGCCAACTGGTCTTGCAGCGACTTCTGCTGCGCCTCGATATCGGCCTTCAGCTTGGCCGCGGCGTCCTTGGCCGCCAGCGCCCGCGCCTGCGCGTCGGCTGCTGCCTTCGAGGCCTGCGTGGCCTGGCCGACGGCGCCGGTCAGGTCGGTCAGCGCGCGGTTGCGGTCGGAGGCCAGTACGTCCAGTGCGGACGCACGGTCCAGGAAATCCTGCGTCGAACTGCCCGCGAGCAACGCGGAAAGCTTGTTCAGCTCGACACCGCTGGTGAAGGAAGCACCGGCGAACTTGTCGACGTCGACGCGGTAGCGCTCTTCGTTGCCGGTGGCCTTGGCGCCCGCGTCGGTGGCGGCGGCCACGTCCTGCGTGGCCTTGTCGAACTCGGCCTGCTTGGCGTTGAAGTCGTCCTGGGCCTTGAGGTAGTCCTCGTTGATCTTCTCGGCCTGTGCCGCGAGATCGCGGTACTGGGCCAGTGCGTCCGAGGTGTTGGTCGGGGGGGCTGGGGCTGGGGCAGCGGTGGCGGGGGACTGGACGAAGCTCACTGCCGCGATAACGGCGGTGGCTGCCAATACGCCCGAAACAACGCGCTGGATGGGATGCGACTGCACGTCGCGCGTGTCTCCTTTGCTCTCAGCCGCCGACGGGACCAAGTCCGGGAAAAGGTCGGGGGCCCTTTTTCCCGTCACGCACCCGGCACAGCACCGCCGTCAAGCAGAGCTCTACCGCATCTGGATTGGTGCGCGTTGGTTCCGGTTCAGCTCCCCGACGAAGCTGACTCGGCGACAATCCCGCGTAGCCACCACATTTTGTGGCGGCTTACGGCCACGAGATCTCGGCAAGGTTACGAAACGACAGCCGGTACGTCCACCAGTGGGACGCGCAAAACTCTGTGTAATGCGCCGAAACACCATCGGACCAGCAATGAAAGATACGTGTGACTGATGGCACAATCCGGGGAAAATCGATTACCGACCGTTCATCTAACTCGAACGACCGCTCGGCGCGCCACCCGAACCGGGCATGTCACGCCGGCCGACGACGGGCCGCCCGAGGCCCCGGATCGGGCATTCCGGCACCTGCGACCACCGGCAGCAGCCTCAGCCTGGACACCAGGCCGCCGGCGATCAGCGCGTCGATCGCGCGCTGTTCGTCTTCGTCCCAATCGACGACGGAAGGAGCACCGAACAACACACTGATCACACAGCCGGTGCAGCCTTCACCGCGGATTTCACACCGATCACAATCGACGATCATCGTATCGTCGTCGATATCCATAGCGCCGATGTCGACGGCGTCCGACCTGAGCTTCATCGCTCGCTCCTCGAGCTCGTTGGCTTCTTGAAACGCACATTAAGTTCGACCACCGACAGTTTTGGCCGGCACTGCGAGTAGTCAGCCGCCGGTAAACTCCCAATGCCACGGTTCTTCCCGTCCGCCACCGGCGCGAGCCCAGCCGGGATTCACCCATCCGAAGGACCGGGAATTCGTGGCCGGCCAGCGGTACTGCGGGCTGGAAAAGGACTCGGCGCCACCGCAGAGGTCCACCGCGAGGGCCCAGCCGTGATTGCTCGTTCCCGGAATGGCCGCGAGTGCCGGTTTACGGCAGTAACGGTCGACCTGTGAAGCGAATGTCCGATAGGAATCGGTGACGCACAACGGTGTCCCGATAGCCGTGCCGAAGGCTTGCGACATGGCCTGGTAGGCCTGCGCGGCGTCACAGCGCAGCGCGTGGGAGACGCGCGGCGAGCACGGCCTCGGCCCGCTTGCCGATCGGCACCGGCGCCGCAGACTTTCGAGTGCGCACGTTGCGGTTCCGCATCGCCCCAAACGGGGGGAGCAAGGGACCTTTACTGCCGTGTGGCGGCAGTAAAGGTCCCTTGCTCCCCCCGTTAAACCCGGCCCAGGCGGCTGACCAGCACCGCGGCGGGAGCAGGGTGGGCGCCGTTGCGCCGGACGGAGTCCGCGACAGCGCGATCCGAAGTGGCCACCACCATCGGGCGGCCCGGCGGCTCCGCGGCGACCAGCGACCTGATCACGTCGTCGGCGAGCACCCCACGGTCGGAGAACAGGACCCGTACCCCGCGCGGCGTCGCCGCGGGCACGGAAAGCACGCCGGCGCCGTCGAACACGACGGTGACCTCGGCGCCCGTCCTGGCTGCCAAGGCCGAAAGCTGGGTCACCAGCCTGTCGCGCTGATCGGCGAGAGCGAGCTCCGGGTAGCCGGTCTTGGTGATGTTGTAGCCGTCGACGATGAGATGCACCGTCGGCAACGCGAGCAGCCTGTCCAGCGCGACGACGTCTTGAACCCGGCCGCCTTCGGCCATGCCGACGCTCGCCCCGCGCACGGTGTCCGCGGGGCGCTGTCCCCCGCCGCCCAGGGACAGCTCACGGCGCAACCCGATGACAGCGCCGTCGATGGTGCCGATCAGCAGAGCCAGCCGCACTTCGTCGGCCTGGCGAGCCTCCTTGGCGGACTGCCGCGCGACTTGTGCGTCCACGACGGCCCGCTCGGCCCGCACCCGTTCATTGGCCGCACGCTGACGTTCACGTTCCAGCTTGACGGTCAGCGCCTTCAGCTCGGCCGCCCGCTCCACCTCGCCCCGGCCGGCTTCGCTGCGAACCAGCTCAACCGCGTCCTTCGCCTGGCGCAGCAGCACACCCTGCTCGCGCAGACGGCCACGGAGCTTGTCGAGGTCGGCTTCCCGCTCACCGCGAGCGCTTTCCGCGGCGGCTCGCGCCTCGACGACTTCGGCGCGGAGCCGCTCCAGCTCGGCTTCGAGGCGTTGGTTACGGGCGAGTGCTGCGTCACGCTCGGCCCGCAGAGTGGTCTCTTCGGCGTTCTTCGCCACCAGGCGCACTCGCGTCGTGGCACTGGACTCGCCGAGCAGGACCGCGGCGGCCGCCCCGGCGACGGAGTCTGCCGAGTTCGGGTCGAGCGCGTCCGGCCGGTGGTCACGCAGCCATTCGAGCACCGCGGTACGGAACCGGGAGGACTCGCCCAGCGTGGCTATCAACGCACCGGCACCCAGCTTGGCGCGCTTGGCGGGGGCGAACTTCGCCACCGGTCGCAGCTGCCGCGGGACGTCGGCTGTCTGCAGTTTGCCGAGCGCGGCGGCGGCCAGTTCGGCTATCCGATCACGGACCGGCTCCGGCAGCTCCGACCATTCGACGAACTCGATTTCGGGTGCCGCTTCGGCCCGCGGGAGCCCACCCGAAGGGCCGGGTACGGCTTCCCCGGGCTGAGCCTGCTCGGCGGGCTGCGGGTGCATTGGCACAGCGTAGGCCCCAATGCCAGAGTGTGCGCTGGATGGGACGCCTTGCACACGGCGACCGACACCCTGCTCCGCGGCGGAACCGGTTCCGCCGCGGAGCAGGGTGTCCCGCGTGACCCACGGTTGCGTTACACCTCCGATGTCCTCGCCGCGGGCACCGTGCCTGCCAGAGATTGTCGGTGCTCGCGCTTAGGGTGCCGATCATGGATGCGGGGCGGCGGCCGGAGACGCAACTCTCGTTCGATGAACTGGGAACACCGTTGCGGGACACGACATTCGTGGTGTTCGACCTCGAGACCACCGGCACCAGCCACGGGGCGGACGCCATCACCGAGATCGGCGCGGTCAAGGTGCGGGGCGGGCAGGTGCTCGGCGAGTTCGGCACGTTCGTCAATCCGGGAATGCCGATCCCACCCCAAGTCGTGACACTCACGGGTATCACCACGGCGATGGTCCATGACGCGCCGCGGATCGAGCGGGTGCTGCCGGCGTTCCTGGAATTCATCGCGGGCACGGTGCTGGTCGCGCACAACTCCGGGTTCGACACCGGGTTCATGCGCGCGGCCTGCCACGAGCACGGGTATCTCTGGCCGCGGCTGGCCGTGGTGTGCACAGTCAAACTGGCCCGCCGCGTGATTCCGCGAGAGGAGACGCCGAGCTACAAACTGTCCGCGCTGGCGGCGCTGCTCGGCGCCCGCACGACACCGAACCACCGTGCGCTCGACGACGCCCGCGCGACGGTCGACGTGCTGCATTCGTTGCTGGAGCGGGTCGGTGGCGTCGGCGTGCACTCGCTCGAAGAGCTGCTCGACTACCTGCCCGAAGTAAGCGATGCCCAGCGCAAGAAGCGTGGGATGGCGGCGGATCTGCCGACCACGGCTGGGGTCTACCTGTTTCGCGGGCCGAGCGAAGAAGTCCTCTACGTCGGCACGGCGTCGAATCTGCGACGCCGCGTCCGGCAGTACTTCACCGGGTCGGAAAGCCGGGGCCGGATCCGGGAAATGGTCGCGCTGGCCGAGCGGGTCGACGCGATCGAGTGCGCACACTCGCTGGAGGCCGAGGTGCGCGAGTTGCGGCTGCTGGCCGCGCATCGCCCCGCCTACAACCGCCGGTCGAAGAACACCCGGAAATCGTGGTGGGTCGGGCTCACCGAGGAGGCGTTCCCCCGGCTTTCCGTGGTGCGTATCGCGAAAGACGGCACGCTCGGTCCGTTTCGCTCGCAGAGCGCGGCACGCGAAGCGGCGGACACCCTCTCCGGCGCGTCGGGGCTTCGCACCTGTACCCAGCGCATCTCGGCGAACGCTCCCGCGGGCATGCCTTGTGTGCTCGCCGAGATCGGCCGCTGCGGTGCGCCTTGCGACGGCCGCCAGAGCGTCGACGAGTACTCCCCCGGCGTCGCCGCGGTCGCCGCGTTGATCGCCGGACAAGGTGGCGATCCGTTGCACGCGGCCGTCCGGCAGCTGGAACGACTGGCGGAAGCCGAACACTTCGAGCAGGCGGCCCGCCATCGCGACGAACTCGCCGGACTGGTCCGGGCCGTGGACCGGGCACATCGGCTGTCGGCGCTCGCGAGAATCCCCGAACTGGTGGCGGCGCACCCGGACGGCAACGGCGGCTGGGAGTTCGCGGTGATCAGGTACGGCAGGCTCGCGTCCGCCGGAGTTGCCCGGCGAGGGACACCACCGATGCCGATCGTGGAGGCGCTCGTCGCGTCGGCGGAGACGGTGCTGCCCGGCCCGGGGCCGTTGTTCGGGGCGAACGGAGAGGAGGTCGGTGTGCTGTTGCGATGGCTCGGCCGTCAGGGAGTGCGGCTGGTGAGAACCTCGATGCCGTGGGCCGAGCCCGCGATGGCCGCCGGCGGCTGGAGCTCGTGGCTAAACCTGGCCTCGACCGCCACCGCTCGTGAGTGTTTCGCGGGGTCCTAACCCAATGCCGCTTAGCTTGTTGTGCGTGGCGTTCGTGGCCGGGTCGTCAGTGTCTGGTCGGAACGCCGTGAAGGGGTCCGTTAGGGACACTGAGTCCCTCAAGGACCCCTTCACTACCTCAGCGGGAAACAACCGGGAACGCACTTTCTCGCGAAAGTGACCCGGCAGGACGGGGAGGGTCCGTGAAGGCCTCCTTCACAGCGTCTGACGCTGTGAAGGAGGCCGTCACGGACCAGCTATGGCATTGGGTTCTAACCTCGCGAAACACTCACGAGCGGTGGGGACGACTCGAGCGGACTACGATCGTTTTGAATGGACACTGAGCTGGAGGAGAGACCTTGATCACGGCGATCGTGCTCATCAGCGCCGCAGCGGACAGCATTCCCGAAACCGCGCAGGCGATCGCGGATATCGAGGGCGTCGACGAGGTGTACTCGTGCGCGGGTGAAGTCGACCTCATCGCGTCGGTCCGTGTCGCGGCACACGAAGATCTGGCCGACTTGATTCCCGCGAAGATCGGCAAGGTCCCGGGAGTGCTGAACACGGACACTCATATCGCGTTCCGGTCCTACTCCCGTAAGGACACCGAGGCGGCGTTTTCCATCGGTGACGAAGAAGCCTGACACAAACGAAAACCGGCCCCCGGAGAAGTTCTCCTGGGGCCGGTTTTCGTTCGTCAGTGCTCGGACCTGCCCGAGCCGGTGGTGATTTCACGCGGGGCGACGTCGTCCTCCGGCGCACCGCCGATGCTGTCCGGCTGGCCGTTGCCGTGGCCGTTTCCGCGGCCACGCTCCAGCGCCACCGTCTCCTCCACCGGGTCCGGTGAAGTCCACGAACCCGGGACCGGGTGACCGGCCGTACCGAGTTTGTTCATCTTCTTCGGCACCGACGCGCCCTGGTAGGCGAGCGGGATCGGGTGACCATGGTCGTCGACCGGGCCGAGTGGCTGGTGGATCTCGATGAACTCACCGTGCGGCAGCCGCTTGATGATGCCTGTCTCGACACCGTGCTCCAGCACCTCGTGGTCGCCGCGCTGCAAGCCGATGCAGATGCGGTAGGTCACGTAGTACGCGACGGGCGGCACGAGCAGGACGCCGATTCGGCCGGCCCAAGTCGTCGCGTTCAAGGAGATGTCGAACTGGTCGGCGATGATGTCGTTGAAGCCCGACAGCATGATCACCGTGAAGAACCCGAGCGCCATCATGCCCAGCGACGTCCTGACCGGGTTGTCCCGCGGGCGCTGCAACAGGTTGTGGTGCGCGATGTCCTTGGACAGTTTCCGCTCGATCCACGGATAAGCCAGCAGCAATCCGATCAGCACCGGCATCCCGACCGCGCCGGGGAAGAACACCGCGGGAATCGTGTAGTTCCCGAGGTAGACCTCCCACGCGGGCCAGATCCGCAGCAGGCCGTCGGCCCAGGCCATGTACCAGTCCGGCTGCGAACCCGCCGAAACCTGGGACGGGTTGTACGGGCCGATGTTCCAGATCGGGTTGATCTGGAACAGCCCGGACATCAGCGCGATCACGCCGGTGACCAGCGCGAAGAACGCGCCGCCCTTGAGCGCGAACACCGGCATGATCCGGACGCCGACGACGTTGGTCTCCTTGCGGCCTACGCCCGGGAACTGCGTGTGCTTCTGGTACCAGACCAGCGCCAGGTGCGCGCCGATCAGCGCGAGCATGATGCCGGGCAGCAGCAGGATATGGATCGTGTAGAGCCGCGGGATGATTTCGGTGCCCGGGAACTCGCCGCCGAACAGTGCCCAGTGGATCCAGGTGCCCATCACCGGCACGGAGAGCACGATGCCCGACAGCGTCGCCCGGATACCGGTACCGGAGAGCAGGTCGTCCGGGAGCGAGTAACCGAAGAAGCCTTCGAACATCCCCAGGATCAGCAGCAGCGAGCCGATGACCCAGTTGGCCTCACGCGGACGGCGGAACGCTCCGGTGAAGAAGATCCGGAACATGTGGACCAGCATCGCGGCCACGAAGATCAGCGCGGCCCAGTGGTGCAGCTGCCGGATGAACAGCCCGCCGCGGACCTCGAACGAGATTTGCAGCGTGCTCTCGAACGCGCGGGTCATCTCGAGACCCTGCATGTTCACGAAGCTGCCGTTGTAGATGACCTCTTGCATCGAAGGATCGAAGAAGAGCGTCAGGTACACACCCGAAAGCAGCAGGATGATAAAGCTGTAGAGCGCGATCTCGCCCAGCAGGAACGACCAGTGCGTCGGGAACACCTTGTTGATCTGGTGCCGCATGCCCTTGGCGAGGTGATAACGGTCGTCGGCCCAGGTGGCACCGGCACCGGCCGCCTTTTCGGCGGCGTTCGTCCCCTTGGTGGGGGTGGTCAGAGAACTCATGACTTACGCTCCCAGAAGGCCGGGCCAACAGCCTCGTTGAAGTCGCTTCGGGCTATCAGATAGCCGTTGGCGTCCACAGTAATGGGTAGTTGGGCCAATGGCCGGGTCGCGGGACCGAAAATCGGCTTGGCGTAGTGCAACGCGTCGAACTGCGACTGGTGGCAGGGACACAGGATCCGGTTGGTCCGCTGCTCGTACAACGAGGTCGGGCAGCCGACGTGGCTGCAGATCTTCGTGTACGCGTAGTAGTCGCCGAAGTTGTAGTCCTCCTGGCCCTGACGCTTGACCACCCTGGCCGCGTCGGCGGGCCGCAGGCGGATCAGCATCACCGGGTTGTCGGACCGCTTGAGCGCGAGCGACAGCGCGTGCTCGTCGTGACGCTCGGACTCGCGGAACGGGAACACCGTTTCCATACCACCTGCATCGAGGTCCTCGGCCTTGACCAGCGAGATGTCGGTCGGCGAGCCGTCGCCCTTGGCAGGCAGGCCCAGGTTGCGCCGCATGTACACGACCTCACCCTCGAACTGGTGCTGCCAGCCGGTGTGCCAGAGCGAGTTCTCGTTGTTCGTGTCCTTCCACGGGTCCTTGATGAACCCGGCCAGCGGCAGCGCCACCGTCGCCAGGCCCAGCGCGCCCGCACCCAGACCGGCGGTGCGCTTGATCAGCGAACGCCGCGCGATGGTGCTGCGGCTGCCCGAATCGGCCAGCTGCGCGACGATCGTCGCCTTGTCGACCTCTTTCGAGCCGCCGTCGCCGCGCTCCTGCACCGCTGTTTCGGCGGGGATGAACCTCTTCGTGTACAGCAGGACGCCGATACCGAGCCCGAGGATCGCGAGCCCCAGCGTCACACCGAGAAGCGGCGTGTACAGGCTGTACTTGAAGTCGCCAGGCGTGCCCGGCGCCCTGTACTCGAACCACTTCGGCCACGCCATCAGGACGACGAACGCCAGCCCGGCGAGACCGGAAATGGTGAACCACAGCGCGACGGCCCGTTCCGCGCGCTTTTCCGCGCGCGTGCCGGAAACCGGCCACGGCGTCGGAAGGTTGGTCAGCTCGACGCCGTCCAACTTCATGCCCAGCTTGGTCAGCTGGTCACGGTCCATCTCCGCCAACTCCGCGTCTGTCGGCGGGTTCGGCTCGTCGCCGCTCATGCCTTCGATCCAATCCACAGCGTGACGCCGACGAGGGCGCCGATACCGACGATAAAGGCGATCAGGCCTTCCGAGGCGGGACCGAGCCCGCCGAGGCCGTTACCACCCGGGTTGTTGTTGCCGTCCGAAACGGACTTCACGTAGGCGACAATGTCTTTCTTCTCTTCCGGGCTCAGCTGCCTGTCGGAGAACTTCGGCATGTTCTGGGGACCGGTGAGCATCGCGGTGTAGATCTGGTCTTCGCTAGCCGGGTCCAGGTTCGGCGCGAACTTGCCGCCGGAGAGGGCACCACCACGACCGGTGAAGTTGTGGCAGGACGCGCAGTTGAGCCGGAACAGCTCGCCACCGCGGGCCGAGTCGCCGCCGCGAAGCGCCGCACCCTGCTCCGCGGGACGCTGCGGGCCTCCACCGTGTGCCTGCACGTAGGCGCCGACGGCGTCGATCTCCTCCGGCGTCAGCTTCGGCGGCTTGCGGACGGCCTGGGCCTCCTGGCGCACCGCGGGCATGCGGCCCGACGAGGTCTGGAAGTACACGGCCGCGTCACCGATGCCGATCAGGCTCGGGCCGCGGTCCTTGACACCTTCGAGATTCGCGCCGTGGCACTCGATGCAGGTGTTGTTGTAGATCTGCTCACCCTTGCGCAGCAGAGCGGGGTCTTCCTGGGCCTGCGCGGTCTGCGGCTGGGGAGCGAACACGGCGTAAAGCGCGCCCGCGCTCACCAGAGCGACGCCTATCGCGAGCAGGCCGGCGAACCGCCTCCGCAGCTTGGTCCGCGCACGAAGGCGGCGGGCCGGGGATTTCTTGCTGGTGGTCATCTGTGCGGCAACCCTTGCTGTCAGTTCGGGCCGATGGTGACGGTGCTCGTTCAAAGAGGTTGGGACGGGCTTGTGGTGGCCGCCCCGGTGGATCACGGGAGGAGGTAGATGACCCCGAACAGGCCGATCCACACGACGTCGACGAAGTGCCAGTAGTACGAAACCACGATTGCGGAAGTGGCCTGCGCCGGCGTGAACTTGCTCAGCCTCGTCCGGATGAGCAGGAACACGAACGCGATGAGCCCGCCGATCACGTGCAGCCCGTGGAACCCGGTGGTCAGGTAGAAGACCGTGCCGAAGGCGCCGGAGGGGATGGTGATGCCCTCCGAGACCAGGTTCCGGTACTCGTTGGCCTGGCCGCCGACGAAGATGGCGCCCATGACCAACGTGAGCATGTACCAGCGGCGAAGACCGAAGACGTCACCACGCTCAGCGGCGAACACGCCGAGCTGACAGGTGAACGACGACGCCACCAGGATCACGGTGAAGAAGATCGCGTACGGGACGTTGAGATGAATCGGCTCTTCCGTCGACGCCAGGATCGGCGGCCAATGGCCACTCGAGTTCTGTGCCTTGACGGTGAAGAACATGGCGAACAGTCCGGCGAAGAACATGAGCTCGCTGGAAAGCCACACGATCGTGCCGACGCTGACCATGTTCGGCCTGTTCAGCGAGTGCACCCGCGCGCTGATGGTGGGAGATGCCGTTGTCACGAATCGCATTATGTCCTCTCCCCGCGCACCCCCGCCGATTGGGTCCACGGCGGGTCGCGTCCCGACTTCGTCACACTGGACCGAACAGAGAGTGAGGACTACCCGTGAACTTGGCCGATCGTGTCCGTGACCTGCTCAGACGGCCTAAAGCGCCGGAACTCTCCGTGGACGACGCAGGTCTGGCGACGGTCGCGGAGGCGTTCGACCCGATCGAGGCGGACTCGGCGGTGCTGGCCAGATCACCCTCTTGGATCCCGGATCGGCAAGCCGTGCTGCGGCACCATCTCCTGCTTCCCGCGGGAAGGACGGCCGAAGCGGCCCGGATTCTCACGCAGGACGGTTACGTACTGCGCGAAGTGCGCGAAGAGGGCAAGCAAGTCCTTGTGCACGTGTCGCGGGTTCAGCTGCTCGATGCGCTGCACTGCGCACAGGAGCGGTCCCGGATGGCGGGTCTCGCGCAACGGCTCGATGGCGACGCGCTGGGCTGGGACGCACTACAAGCCCCTGCCCCTGTCTGATCGAAGGCTCAGACCGATAGCATCGCGTCATCTGCACGTGACGGGCCGGAGGCGCACAAGATGGGCGAGGAATCGATGAGGATCCTGGTGTTCAGTCACAAGCCGGAGGTGCGTGAGTCGATCGTCAACGCTATCGGCCGGCGGCCCGCCGCCGACCTCACCAGGGTCGAGTACGTCGAGGTCTCCGGGATCGCGAACGTGCTGTCCGAGATGGACGCCGGGAACGTCGATCTCGCGATCCTCGACGGCGAAGCGCAGCCGACCGGGGGCATCGGCCTGTGCCGCCAGCTGAAGAACGAGATCACCGACTGCCCGCCGATCGTGGTCGCGGTGCGGCGCAAGGACGACCGCTGGCTCGCGACCTGGTCGCAGGCGGACGCCGTATTGGTGCACCCCCTCGACCCGTTGACCGCCGCGGAGACCGTCGCCGACGTGCTTCGCGCACGCCGGGTACCCGTCGCCAACGGCTGAACCAGCCGATGGAACGCACCTGGCCCTCGCTGCTCAACCAGCTCATCGCCCGCGTCGACCTGTCCGGGGACGACACGCTCTGGGCGATGGACCAGATCATGTCCGGCGCGGCCACCAACGCCCAGATCGCGGGGTTCGTCATCGGCCTGCGCGCGAAGGGGGAGACGCCAGCCGAAATCTCCGGCCTGGCCGAGGCGATGCTCGCCCACGCCAAGCGGGTGCACATCGTCGGCCACTCGGTGGACATCGTCGGCACCGGCGGGGACAAGTCCAACTCGGTCAACATCTCCACGATGGCCTCGCTGGTCGTGGCCGCCGCCGGCGCGCCGGTGGCGAAACACGGCAACCGCGGGGCTTCGTCGAAGTCGGGCGCGGCGGATGTGCTGGAGGCACTGGGTGTCGCGATCGACCTCCAGCCCGCGGACGTGGAACGCTCACTCGCCGAGCTCGGCATCGGCTTCTGCTTCGCGCCGGTGTTCCACCCGGGCTTCCGCCATGCCGGCGTGACCCGTCGTGAGCTAGGTGTGCCCACGACGTTCAACCTGCTCGGCCCGCTGACCAACCCGGCACAGCCCCGCGCGGCACTGATCGGGTGTGCCTACGTGGACAAGACGCGACTGCTGGCGGACGTGTTCGCCGCGAGGGGCGCGAACGTCCTGGTGGTGCGCGGCGACGACGGTCTCGACGAGATCACCACCACAACGACGTCCTCGGTTTGGGTGGTTTCCGGCGGCGAAGTGCGTGCCGAGACCTTCGATCCGGCCACCCTGGACATCCCGCGGGCCACGAGCGCCGACCTGCGCGGCGGGGACGCGGCGTACAACGCCGAAGTGGTGCGCCAGCTCGTCAGTGGCAAGACCGGCCCGGTGCGTGACGCCGTGCTGATCAACGCGGCCGCCGCGCTGGCGGCACACCAGGGTTTCTCCGGCTCGCTGGCCGACGATCTGACCGCCGGGCTCTCCCGGGCCACGGCAGCCATCGACTCCGGCGAGGCGGCCACCCTGCTGACCCGATGGGCGGCCTTCTCCGCCGCAGTCAAAACGGTCTAGACGCTTCAGACCGACTGGCGGAAGGATGGCGCCATGCGGAAACTGATCTACGGTATGAACTTGAGCCTGGACGGCTACATCGCCGCGGCCGGCGGCGACCTTGGCTGGAGCGGGCCGAGCGACGAGCTGTTCCAGTGGTGGCTCGAGCAGGAGCAGGCGATTGACCTGTTCCTGTACGGGCGCAGGCTGTGGGAGACGATGAGTTCCCACTGGCCGACAGGTGACCAGCAGCCGGGCGCCACTCCGGCGGAAATCGAGTTCGCGCGGAACTGGCGGGACACGCCGAAGGTGCTGTTCTCCTCCACGACGATCGACAAGGTCGACTGGAACACCCGCATAGTGACTGGCGACGCGATCGCCGAGATCACCCGGCTCAAGGCCGAGGACGGCGGGCCGATGAGGGTCGGTGGTGCGACGCTGGCCGGGGCGGCCATGCGGGCTGGGCTGGTCGATGAGTACGAGATCGTCACCCATCCGGCCCTGGTGGGCGGCGGCACGCCGTTCTTCACCACGCTTGACAGCTGGGTGAACCTGAACCTGGTGGAGACACGGGCGTTTCCCAGTGGGGTGGTCCTGACCAGGTACGAGAGGCGTTGAACGCGATTCCGCTGCGCGGGTCGGAACTCATCCGCCGAGGGCAAGATCGACTGGACCGTGTCGATCAAATGGCGCGGACTCGCGACCCGCTACGACAAACTCGCCATCATCTACCGAGCCGCCGTCGTCCTGTCAGCGTGTATCACCTGGACACGCATTTAGGAGAGACGCCCTAGTCGTGGTTGGGGCCGGTGTGGTACTCGAACACCAGCCCACCGATGGAGGTGAGTAGCGCCACCACCGCGATCACGAGCAACCAGATGTGGAAGAACGCGAGCGCCAGCCCGGCCAGCGCTGCCGAGGCCGCCAGGCCGATGGGCCAGTAGCTGCCCGGGCTGAAGAAGCCGAGCTCACCGGCGCCGTCGCTGACTTCGGCGTCCTCGCGGTCCTCGGGGCGTGCCTCGATCCGGCGTGAGACGAATCGCAGGTAGCTCCCGGCCAGCAGGGCGAGCCCGCCGGTCAGGATCAACGCGACCAGGCCGACCGGCTCGGTCCCGTACCCGCTCATGTAGTGCGTCATCACCCCGTAGATCGCCGCTACGAGGAAGGCGAAGACCGTGACGATGTCGAAAATCCGCGCTTCGACCTTCATGGACGTTTCCTCACTCCGTGGCTACTGACCGGACGCGCTGCGCGCGGTGCGGTCGGGGTTGAACGGCTCCGTGGTGACGGCGTGCGGGGTGCAGAGCTCGCCGCAGTTCATCGCGCTGAGGGCCTCGGAAGCGGAGTTCGAGCGGCCCGTCTTCGGGTTGATCTGCCCGCGCAGCTTGATGTATGCGTCGTACTTGTCCGGCGAAAGCGCCCGCACCTCGAAGTTCATCACCGAGTGGTAGGTGCCGCAGAGCTCGGCGCACCGGCCGACGAAGGAACCTTCGCGGTCGATCGAGTTCTGGAACGAGAAGTCCTGGTTGTTCTTCTCCGGGTACGGCATGACGTCCCGCTTGAAGTGGAACTCCGGGACCCAGAACGAGTGGATGACGTCGGTGGACCGCAGGTTGTACTGGATCGTCTTGCCCGTGGGCAGCACCAGCAGTGGGATCTCGGTCGAGCTGCCGACCGTGCTCACCACCTCGCCTTCGGCGCTCTTCGCCTGCGGGTAGTCGAACTCCCAGTTCCACTGGAAGGCGATCACATCGACGGTGATATCGGGATTGGGCTTCTTGTCGAGGACGTTGCTCTCCGTCGTGGCCGTGAAGAAGAACAGCACACAGACCATGACGAGCGGTGTCACGACGGTGAACAGCTCGAGCGGCACGTTGTACTGGAACTGCCGGGGCAGCTCTTCCTGCGTGCCGGGAGCGGTCTTCTTGCGGCGGTGGAAGATCACCGACCAGAAGATGAGTGCCCAGACGATGACACCGACGACCAGCGCCGCGATGACCGTCCATGTCCACAGGTTCCGCATTTCCGTGGCCTGCGGAGTGACTCCTACCGGCCAGCCGAACCGCAGGATCTGGTCGCCGGAGCAACCCGTCGCCGTGATGGCGACCAGCGCGACCAGTACGGCGACCTTGCCGAACCGCGCCGGCTTCACTGGGCTTGTCGTTTGCCTGCTTTTCGACAGCGCTGCGTTAGCCGGCTTAACTGCCCGGGTGCGCTCGGGAATTCCCACTGCGCCTCGCCCTTTCACCCAGAGCCTCCTCGACCGATCTTCGTGACACGCGGAGCCTAGCCGAGTTATCCGTTCCCGCTGACCAAGGGGTAACCGGAACGGGCGCGTCACCCGCCGGGCCTCGCCGATCCGGCTTCCCGGCATACTTGGGTACTTCTCCGACCGGCACAACCAGAGGTGTGTGAGTACGCGTGTGCGGCCTGCTTGGACTGATCTGCGCCACTGAAGACGACGCTGCCAAGGCGCGTGACGCGGTGGGCGCGGCGCTGCGCTGCCAGCGTCACCGCGGGCCGGACGAGACGGACACCTGGGCGGACGGTGAGGTCGTCTACGGCTTCAACCGGCTGGCGCTCATCGACGTCGAGCACTCACACCAGCCGCTGACCTGGGGCCCGCCCGAGTCGCCCGAGCGGTACACGATGAACTTCAACGGCGAGATCTACAACTACCTCGAGCTGCGCGAACAGCTGGCCGCCGAGCACGGCGCGAAGTTCAACACCGAGGGTGACGGCGAAGCGATCGTCGCGGCGTACCACTACCTCGGCGCGGATTCGGTGAAGAAGCTGCGCGGGATGTTCGCCTTCATGATCTGGGACTCCGAGCGGAAGATCGTCTTCGGCGCGCGGGACCCGTTCGGCATCAAGCCGCTGTACTACTCGGCCGGCCCGCACGGGATCGCCTTCTCCAGCGAGAAGAAGAGCTTGCTCGAACTCTCCGAAACCCTTGGGGTCAAAGAAGAACTCGACAGGATCGCGTTGCAGCACTATCTGGTGATGCAGTACGTCCCGGAGCCGGAGTCGCTGCACAAGGGCATTCGCCGCCTCGAGTCCGGCACGTCGTTCACCGTCTCCCCCGGCGGCGAGCTGGCCACCGAGCGGTACTTCAAGCCGGTGTTCGCGGCGAAGCCCGTCAACGGCCAGGCCGAGGCCGACGAGCTGTACGAACGCATCGCGAACGTGATGAAGGACTCCGTCGCGAAGCACATGATCTCCGACCCGGACGTCACGGTCGGCGCGTTCCTCTCCGGCGGTATCGACTCCACCGCCACCGCGGCGCTCGCGAAACTGCACAACCCGAATCTGATCGCGTTCACCACGGGCTTCGAGCGCCAGGGTTACTCCGAGGTCGACGTCGCCGCCGAATCCGCCGCGGCGATCGGCGTCAAGCACATCGTCCGCACGGTTTCGGCCGACGAGATGATGGAAGCGCTGCCGCTGATCGTCTGGTACCTCGACGACCCGGTCGCCGACCCGGCGCTCGTGCCGCTGTGGTTCATCGCCCGCGAGGCGCGCAAGCACGTCAAGGCGGTGCTGTCCGGTGAAGGGGCGGACGAGCTGTTCGGCGGCTACACGGTCTACAACGAGCCGATTTCACTGGCACCGTTCGAGAAGCTCCCCGGCGGCGTCCGGAACCTGCTCGGCCGCGTGTCGAAGCGGATTCCCGACGGCACCCGCGGCAAGGACCTGCTTCGCCGCGGCGCGCTGTCGCTGGAGGACCGCTACTACGGCAACGCCCGGATCTTCCGCGACGACCAGCTGCGGGAAGTACTGCGCACCTTCGCCGAAGGCGTCGGGCATCACGATGTCACGGCGGAGTGGTACCGGATTTCGAAGGACTGGGACCCGGTCGCGCGCATGCAGCACGTCGACCTCTACACCTGGCTGCGCGGCGACATCCTCGTCAAGGCCGACAAGGTGACCATGGCGAACTCGCTGGAACTGCGTGTGCCGTTCCTCGACGCCGAGGTGTTCAAGGTCGCGGCCGACATCCCGCTAGACCAGAAGCTCACCAAGGACACCACCAAGTACGCCCTGCGGCGTGCGCTCGACGGCATCATCCCGCCGCACGTGCTGCACCGCCGCAAGCTCGGCTTCCCGGTCCCGATCCGGCTCTGGCTACGCGAAGAGATGTACGACTGGGCCCGCGGCATCGTCGCCGACTCGAAGACCGACGAGCTCATCGACAAGCCGGTGGTGCTGCGCCTGCTCGAAGAGCACAAGGCGGGCACGCTGGACCACAGCCGCCGGATCTGGGCGCTGCTCGTGTTCATGATCTGGCACGGCATCTTCGTCGAACACCGCATCAAGCCCGACGTCCCCGAGCCCTCGTACCCCGTCAAGCTCTGACGGACGGGGCAAAAAAGCGGCCTGAATGGACCTTTCATCTCACTCTGTGGCAGGCACAGCTGGAGATGAAAGGTCCATTCAGGCCAAGTCGGGTCAGCTCGGCAGGACGGGAGCGATGTCCTGGGCCGCTTCGGGGCCGAAGGCCTCGCTGAGGCGTGCGAGCCCGGCCGCGCGGTCGAACGTCCACTCCTGGGTGCCGACGGTCTCCAGCACCAGTACGGCGATCAGCGAGCCGAGCTGGGCGGCCCGCTCGAGGCCGAGGCCGCCGTGGATGGCGGTCAGGAAGCCCGCGCGGAACCCGTCGCCGACGCCGGTCGGGTCGGTCTTGTTGAGCTCGGGGACGGCGCTGATCTGCAAGGCGAGGCCGTCACCGCCGACGATCTCCACGCCCTTTTCGCCGAGGGTGGTGATGCGCAGGCCGACGCGGCCGAGGACGTCGGCCTCGGTCCAGCCGGTCTTCTGGAGCAGCAACTCCCACTCGTAGTCGTTGCTGAAGAGGTACTTCGCGCCTTCGACGAACGCGCGGGCCTGTGCGCCGTCCATCCTCGCGAGCTGCTGCGAGGGGTCGACGGCGAAGGGAATGCCCTGGTGACGGCAGGCATCGGCGTGCCGAAGCATACCTTCGGGGTCATCCGGGCCGATCATCATCAGTTCGAGGCCACCGGCCCGATCCGCGATCGGGGCGAGCTCGATGTCGCGGGACTCGGCCATCGCGCCGGCGTAGAACGTGCCGATCTGGCAGAAGTCCTCATCGGTGGTGCACACGAATCGCGCGGTGTGCGCGATCTCCGAGACGTGCACGCCGGAGGTGTCGACACCGTGGCGCTCCAGCCAGGCCCGGTAGTCGGCGAAGTCGGCGCCCACCGCGCCGACCAGGATGGGCTCGACGCCCAAGACGCCGAGCCCGAAGGCGATGTTGGCGCCGATGCCACCGCGACGGACCACCAGGTCGTCGGCGAGGAAACTCAGCGAAATCCTGTGTAGCTGTTCGGCGACCAGCTGCTCGGCGAATCTGCCGGGGAAGTGCATGAGGTGGTCGGTTGCGATGCTGCCGGATACCGCTATCCGCGCGTTGGCTGCCACCGGTTCTCCTTGTCGTGACTGACGGCATTAAACGCTCCACCCTGGTGGGGCGTACACGACCGTCGACACTACCGGGTGACGCTCGAACGGCGCTGGTTAGCGATCGAGGCGACTTGACCAGGCAGGCGCGCAACCCGGAAGTGTGTTTCGCGGACCGCGCGAAACACTACCGATTGGTATGGCTTTTGCCGGGCGGCGAGTGTCCATACCGTGGTGGGGGTGAGCATTTCTACCGAACCCGAGACCATGGGCGAACTGATCGCCGACTGCGGTGAGATCCCGCGGTCCCTGCAAGCCGAGATCCACCCGCGCAGCCCGGCCGAGGCGCAGCCGTGGGCCGTGGACGACGTCTGCCACGCGCAGGTCGCGGAGCTCGACCCCTTCATCTGAGACAGCTGCCTCTGGACGACGATGGGCCCGCGCCCTCAGTCGCGAGCCCCTCGTCGTCCAGAAACGTCCAGAAACTCAGTGGAACGAGTCGCCGCAGGCGCACGAGCCCGTCGCGTTCGGGTTGTCGATCGTGAAGCCCTGCTTCTCGATCGAGTCGACGAAGTCGATCACGGCGTCGGTCACGTAAGGCGCGCTCATCCTGTCGACGGCCACCTGGATGCCACCGAAGTCCTTGAACAGGTCTCCATCGAGCGTGCGCTCGTCGAAGAACAGCTGGTACTTGAGGCCGGCGCAGCCACCAGGCTGGACGGCGATGCGCAAGTGCATGTCGTCGCGGCCCTCCTGATCGAGAAGTGCCTTCGCCTTGGCAGCCGCGGCGTCCGTCAACGTCACGCCGTGGGTGGCTTCGGCGGCCTCAGGCTGCGCGTTGCCGGTCTGCTCAGCGGTCGTCATGGGTCTCCCTCGGGGTCGAGCTGGTTGTGGGTACGGGTGCTCCATAACGCACAACACCCGACGTTCCCGATCTGTTCCACACGGCTGGTCCACCGTGACCGTGCCCTTCCATGGTCGCACATCTCTCGACCGGCTGAACATGACGCCGAGCACTGGAATAGGCTGACGAAGTGAGGTTCCTGCGTCGCAACAGCACTACAGACACCGAAGACCCCGCTATCGAGGGTGCGGAGGTGATCGAGCCTGCCGACAAGGCGTTCACGCCTGGTAAGGGCCGCGCCACCCCGAAGCGGCGTGAAGCCGAGGCCAAGCGACGCGGCCCGGTGGCCCCGCCACCTCGGTCGACCCGTGAGGCGATCAAGCGCAACAAGGAACTTCGCAAGGCGAACCCGATCACCAAGGAAGACCGCCGCGCGGAGGCCAAGGAGCGCCGTGCCCGCATGATGGCAGGTGACGACACGTACCTGCTGCCGCGTGATCGTGGCCCGGTCAAGGCGTATGTGCGTGACGTGGTCGACTCGCGCCGCAACCTGCTGGGGCTGTTCATGCCACTGGCGATCCTGGTGTTCGTGGCGCTGCTGGTGCCGTATCCGCAGGTTCAGCGGTACGCGACGCTGCTGTGCACCGCGATGCTGCTCCTCATGCTGGTCGAGGGCATCATGAGCGGCCGCCGGATCACCAAGCAGACGCGGGAGAAGTTCCCGAAGGAGGCCATCGCCGGCCGGTCGATCGGGTTCTACGCGTTCATCCGCGCGAGCCAGATTCGCAAGCTGCGGGTGCCGAAGCCGCGTGTCAGCCCCGGCGACATCGTCTGAGCACCAACTCCTTAGACGTAACTCACACGCAGTCGTTAGCTAGGCGAACTTTCTGGGGATAGGGTGGACCCATGGAGTTTCGTCGCCTCGGCCGCAGTGGCCTGAACATCAGTGAAATCTCGTACGGGAACTGGCTCACGCACGGTTCCCAGGTGGAAGAGGACCAGGCCCAGTCCTGCATCAAGGCAGCGCTGGAAGCCGGCATCACCACCTTCGACACAGCCGACGTATACGCCAACACGAAGGCCGAGTCGGTCCTCGGTCGTGGTCTCGCCGGTCAGCGCCGGGAAAGCCTGGAGATCTTCACCAAGGTCTTCTGGCCGACCGGTCCGGGTGGCCCCAACGACAAGGGCCTCGGCCGCAAGCACATCATCGAGTCGGCCAACGCCTCGCTGAAGCGGCTGAACACCGACTACATCGACCTCTACCAGGCGCACCGCTTCGACAGCACGGTGCCGCTGGAGGAGACGATGCTCGCCTTCGCCGACCTGGTCCGCCAGGGCAAGGTGCTCTACATCGGCGTTTCGGAGTGGAACGCCGAGCACATCAGCCGCGGCGCCGCGCTCGCCCGTGAGCTGAACGTGCCGTTCATCTCCAACCAGCCGCAGTACAACATGCTGTGGCGGGTCATCGAGTCGCAGGTCGTGCCCGCTTCCGAGCGGGAAGGCATCAGCCAGATCGTCTGGTCGCCGATCGCGCAGGGCGTGCTGACCGGCAAGTACAAGCCGGGTCAGCCGTTGCCGGCGGGCTCACGGGCCACCGACGAAAAGGGCGGCGCGAACATGGTCAAGCGCTTCCTGAACGACGACGTGCTCGAGCGTGTCCAGAAGCTCGAGCCGCTCGCCTCGGACGCGGGCCTCACGCTGGCTCAACTGGCCGTGGCCTGGGTACTGCAGAACCCGAACGTCGCCTCGGCGATCATCGGCGCCTCCCGCCCGGAGCAGGTGCACGAGAACGTCAAGGCCGCCGGGGTGAAGCTCGACGCCGACCTGATGGCCGCGATCGACACCGCCCTCGAAGGCGTTGTCGAGACCGACCCGGCGCTCACCCGCGCGCCCTGATTCCCCACACCGTCGCCCACCACCACGCTCGACGGAAGCGCTACGCGCTGCTGTTCAGGATTCTCTCCGCCACGACCAAGTCGTGCGGGTAGGTGATCTTGAAGTTCTCCTCGTTGCCGGGGACCCATCGCACCGGCAACGAGGAGAACTTTTCCAAGCACGAAGCCGTGTCCGTGCCCAGAAACCCCTCGCTGTCGGCCTGCTCGTAGGCCGCCAGTAGCGGCTGCGCACGAAATCCCTGTGGTGTCTGCACCCGCACAATGCCTTCGGGCGCCGTCCCGTCGAGCTGAGCGCCGTCCCCGGTGACCGCAACGACGTCGTCGGCCACGAGCCCCGGCACCGCTCCCCCGTACTCCCTCGCCGCGCTCAGCACGGCGGTGATCAGAGCCGCGCCGATCAGCGGACGCGCCGCGTCGTGCAGCAGGACCGTGTCGATCAAGCCGCTGGAGATCCGCTCCGCGAGATGCCGCAAGGCCTGAAGCTCGGACGCCTGCCGCGTGGCGCCGCCGTGCACGATCTCGACCGGCACGACCCCGCTGTAAGACTCCAGCACCTCGGTGGCGAGCCCGGCGTCCTGCGGGCGGATCACGAGCACCAGCGTGCCTATCCCCGGCGCGTGGCCGAAGGCTTCGAGTGACCACGCCAGCAGCCGCCGTCCGGACAGCGGCAGATACACCTTGTTGACGCCGGCGCCGACCCGGGTTCCGGCGCCGCTGGCCAGCACCACCGCGGCCGCGGCTTCTCGTTCTGTCACAACGGCAACCTACTGCGCGGCGGCCGGTTCGGCGGCCGGGTAGGTTGAGCGCGTCACCGGTCGACGGCGGCGTGGGACGACGAAAGGCCAGGCGTGGACTCGGACACCACCATCGAGTTTGCCGATATCGAGCAGCCGGACGAGCGAGCGCGCTCCGCGGCGATCGAACTGCACGGGAAACTGATCAAACCGGCGGGCTCACTCGGCAGGCTTGAGGAGCTCGGCGTCTGGATCGCCGCGTGCCAGGGCCAGTCGCCGCCGCGCCCGTTCACCCGGCCACGGGTCGTCGTGTTCGCCGGCGACCACGGCATCGCCGCGAAGGGCGTCTCGGCGTACCCACAGGAGGTCACGGCCCAACTGGTCGGCAGCCTGCTCACCGGCGGCGCCGCGATCAACGTGCTCGCCGCGTCGGCGGGGGCGAGCGTCCGCGTGGTCGACATGGCCGTCGACACCGACGCACCGGCGACGCCCTCGATCGGCGAGTTCAAGGTCCGCCGGGGGTCCGGCTCGATCGACACCGAAGACGCGCTGACCGACGAAGAGGTCCGAGCGGCCATCCTCGCCGGGATCAAGATCGCCGACGCCGAAGTGGACGGTGGCGCCGACCTGCTCATCGCGGGAGACATCGGCATCGGCAACAGCACCCCGGCGTCGGTACTGGTCGCCGCGCTGACCGGAAGCGAACCCGTCGCGGTCGTCGGCCGCGGTTCCGGCATCGACGACCAGGCCTGGATGCGCAAGGCCGCCGCGGTACGTGACGCGCTGCGACGCGCGCGGACTGTGCTCGCCGACCCGGTGGCGTTGCTGCGAACCGCAGGCGGCGCCGACATCGCGGCCATGACCGGTTTCCTCGCGCAGGCCGCGGTCCGGCACACCCCGGTCATCCTCGACGGACTCGTCGCAGGTGCCGCGGCACTGGTCGCCGAGGAACTCGCGCCAGGCGCACGTCAGTGGTGGGTCGCCGGGCAGCGCGGTGGTGAGCCGGCGCACGCACTCCTACTCGACCACCTCGACCTCGAGCCGATCCTCGACCTCGACGTCCGCCTCGGCGAAGGCACCGGCGCCGTCGCCGCGCTCCCGCTGCTGTTCATGGCCGCACGGGTGCTGGCGGAGATGGCCACCCACGAACAGGCAGGCATCTCCGGCCCCTGCACAAGTCCGTGAAGGCCACCTTGAGGGACTCTGAGTCCCTCAAGGTGGCCTTCACGGACCGGAAAGCGGCTCAGAGGAGGCGGTGCATCCAGCCGTGCGGGTCGGGGGCGGTGCCTTCCTGGATAGCGGTGAGGGCTTCGCGCAGCTTCATCGTCAGGGTACCGGGCTGGCCGCCCGCGACGGTGAACTCGCCACTGGCGTGCTTGACGCGGCCGACCGGGGTGATGACCGCGGCGGTGCCGCAGGCGAAGACCTCGGTGAGCTCACCGGACGCAGCCGACTTCTCCCACTCCTCGGTGGAGATGCGACGCTCCTCGACGGAGTGGCCGAAGTCGGAAGCCAGCTGCAGCAACGACTTCCGGGTGACACCCGGCAGCAGCGACCCGCTCAGCTCCGGCGTGACCACCCGCGCGTCGGCGCCCGAACCGAAGACGAAGAACAGGTTCATCCCGCCCATCTCCTCGACCCAGCGGCGCTCCACCGCGTCGAGCCAGACGACCTGGTCGCAGCCCTTTTCGACGGCCTGCGCCTGCGCGACGAAAGATGCGGCGTAGTTACCGGCGCACTTCGCGAAACCGGTGCCGCCCGGTGCCGCGCGCACGTACTCCGTCGACAGCCACACGCTGACCGGCTTCACGCCGCTGGCGAAGTACGGGCCGGCAGGCGAGGCGATGACCGAGTACAGGTACTCGTTGGCCGGGCGGTTGACGCCGAGGCCGGCTTCGGTGGAGATCATGAACGGGCGCAGGTACAGCGACTCGCCCTGCTTGGTCGGCACCCAGCGCTCGTCGACGGCGACGATTTGGCGCAGCGACTCGACGAAAATCTCCTCGGGCAGTTGCGGCATCGCGAGCCGCTCGGCGGAGTGCTGGAAACGCACGGCGTTCGCGTCCGGGCGGAAGGAGGCGATGGAACCGTCCGGCTGGCGGTACGCCTTCAGGCCTTCGAAAATGGCCTGGCCGTAGTGCAGGACGGAGGTGGCGGGGTCGAGGGAGAACGGGGCGTACGCACCGACGGCGGCGTCGTGCCAGCCCTGCTCGGCGGACCATTTCACGGTGACCATGTGGTCGGTGAATGACGTTCCGAATCCCGGCTTCGCCAGTACGTCCGCGACGCGTTCCGGGCTGACGGGGCTCGGATTCGGGGTATAGGTGAACTGCGTCGTGGTCGTCATGAGTAAACGATAACGCTTAGTCGGAGGAGCGTTAGTCGGAAGTCCACCCTTGTCACCCCCGGCGGTCCGCACCCCATGTCCGGTCTGTCGCCTCTAGGATGACTGAGTGACCTACAACGAAGCGCAGCCAGCCCGCTCGAACGGCGCCGGGACGGACGTGAAGACCTTCGCCACGGCCGTGCTGCTGACGTTCGGCACCGGACTGCTGATGATGATCGGTAACGGACTTCTCGACAGCTTCTTCGGCGCGATCCTCGGTCTCGTCGGCGCCGGCTTCGGCATCGTGTTCTGGAAGAACAAGCTCGACGGCAAGGTGTTCCCGGCCGTCATCCCGACGAAGGGCCTGGTCATCCTCGCTGTCGTCAACGTCGCGCTCCTGCTGGGCCTGCTGCTGATTCTCGGCTAGGCCTCGTCCTTTGCGGGACACGGCCTAAAGCCCGTCCGGCAGCCGCGGCCGCGGCCACGCGGGATCGGGCCAGAAGTCCACCCAGGTCCCATCGAATGGAAACCTGCGCGCGTCGACCAGCCCGCCAAGGCGTTCGCCCTCCGCGCGCAGGCGCCGGAGCTCATCAGCGGTCAGGCGCCCGGCCGAAACGGCCTCCTCGGCCTCGTCCTCGTCTTTCCAGCTCCACTCACCCGTGCGGGTGACCTTCAGGTCGAGGACGCCGTCGATCCGGTCGGGACCGGCCGGGGTTCGGCCGCGCGGGATCTCCAGATTCACGTACCACCCGAGGAATTCGCCCTCGGGATCGAAGAACCACCAGATCGACGACCACTGGTCCTCGGTGATCAGGCGCAGGGTCGAGGTGTGCCGCCACGTCGTGCGGAACTGCTCACGCGGGATGCGGAATCGCTCGCCGAGCGGCGCTTCCCGCATCGAACGGCCGCCCGCGAGCCGGGTGCCGACGATCTCCGTCTCCGCCGGGAGCCAGCCCAGCAACGATCCGCCGTCGTCGGAAATCACCCTCAGCGGGTGATGCTGGCCGATCGTGCCGTCCGGGCGGACAAACCGCTCGACGACGGTCTCCCCCGGCTCCCAGCGCACTGATTCAGGCACTCTTTTCACGGTACCCAGCCACGATCTCCCCGAACGCCAGCGCGGCGGCGACGGCCAGCGCGACGACCGGGCCGGCGAAGGCGGCGGCCACGGCGGCGCCGATCCCGCAGGCCAGCGTCACCGGCACGGTGCTCGCCACCTCGGCCTTCGCCGCAGTGCACGAGACGAGCGCCGCGGGTACGGTCGCGAGCCCAGCGACGATCGTGAGCAGCGGAAGGAAGTCGGCGGCGTCCGCGGCCGAAAGCACCTCATGCATCGAGGTCACGGACAGTCCGAGCCTGTCCGGCCCCAGTTGGTAGAGCGCGGCGGCCGCCATGGCCAGCGCCACGGCGGTCGAACCGCAGATCCACCAGGCCGCCCGCGGCGACGGACGTCGCGTCAGCAGCGGGAACATCACCAGCGTGGCGAGCAGCAGGCCACCGGGCGGCGGCGGGTCCAGCGGCGCGACAACGGTCACGGGCCGGATGGCCAGGCACAACGCGACCAGCAGCACCGCCGAGACCACCAGCGCGACCACGATCCACCGGCGTGCGTAGTCCGGCGGCGAAATCCCCGCGAGGCTCACAGCCATCACCACGACGACCAGTGCCGCTGCCGCGAGCCCTGGACTCCCCGGAAACACGTAGGCGCCGAACGCCGACGCGAAGACCACGACCAGCGCCAGCTCGGCCAATGCCCTGGTCCAGCGGCCCGCCGGGCCATCGGCGACCGGGGTCCGAAGTGCACCGAGGGCCAGGAGGCCCGCGAGCGCGATCGCCATGAGCACCCACGGTCCGGCGGCCGCCGCGCCCACTGCCAACGCGATCAAGACGCCCGCGCCCAGACGCACCGCCACCACCTACCTCACCTGCCGGAAACCCTCGTCATTAGCATGGCTCACGATCAGACCGGGCCGTGTGCCCGGTCCAACCGTGAAAGCGCGAGGAGCCAGAAGTGACCGTGCCGAAGCTTGCCCTTTCGGAAAACTCGGAAGCCGCGCTGAGCAAGACCCGTGCCGATGTGGTCGTGATCGGGACGCTGCAGGGGGAAGACGGCCTCACCCTGGCTGCCGGTTCCGACGCCGTGAACGCGGCGTTCGACGGCAAACTCGCCGAGGTGCTGACCACGCTCGGCGCCAGCGGCAAGGCCGAAGAGACCGTCAAGGTACCGACGCTCGGCAAGCTGTCGCCGGGTGTCGTGCTCGCCGTCGGGCTCGGCAAGCCGGGCACCGGCGGCACGATCACCGCCGAGCAGGTCCGCCGCGCCTCGGGTGCCGCGGCCCGCGCCCTGTCCGGCACGGCCCACGCGTTCTCGACACTGTCGGCGGTCGACCTCCACGCCGCTGTCGAAGGCACGGCGCTGGGTGCCTATGTCTTCACCGAGTACCGGTCCGAGCCCGGCACCGCACCGGTGTCCAAAGTGGACTTCGCGAGCCCGGCGGATGGTGTCGTGAAGGACCACCGCGCGACACTCAAGGCGGCGACGGCCATCGCCGAGTCCGTGATCATCGCGCGTGACCTCATCAACACCCCGCCGAACGACCTGTACCCGGCGTCCTTCGCCGAGCGCGCGCGGAAACTGGCCGAGGCCAACGGGCTCGAGTTCGAGGTCCTCGACGAGAAGGCGTTGAAGCGCAAGGGCTTCGGTGGCATCCTCGCCGTCGGCGCCGGTTCGTCGAGGCAGCCGCGGCTGGTCCGGATCGCCTACAAGGGGACCAAGGCGGCGAAGAAGATCGCGCTCGTCGGCAAGGGCATCACCTTCGACTCGGGCGGCATCTCGATCAAGCCGGCCGCCAACATGGACCACATGACCTCGGACATGTCCGGCGCCGCCGCCGTGCTCGCGTCCGTGGTGCTCGCGGCCAAGCTCAAGTACCCGCTCGAGGTCGTCGCGCACATCCCGCTGGCGGAGAACATGCCGTCGGGCACCTCCTACCGGCCGGGCGACGTGCTCAGCATGTACGGCGGCAAGACCGTCGAGGTGCTCAACACCGATGCCGAAGGCAGGCTCGTCCTGGCCGACGCGATCGTCCGCGCGGGCGAGGAGAACCCGGACTACCTCATCGAGACGGCCACGCTGACCGGCGCGCAACTTGTCGCGCTGGGTAACCGGACCGCCGGTGTCATGGGCTCCGACGAGTTCCGCGACCGGGTCGCCGCCGCCGGGCAGGCGACCGGTGAAGGTGGCTGGGCGATGCCGCTGCCCGAGGAGCTGCGGGCCGACCTCGACTCGCGCCTCGCGGATCTCGCGAACGTCACCAACCACCGCTGGGGCGGCATGCTCGCCGCGGGGATCTTCCTGCGCGAGTTCGTCCCAGAAGGCCTGCCGTGGGCACACGTCGACATCGCGGGCCCGGCGTTCAACACCGGCGGCCCGTGGGGCTACACCGGCAAGGGCGGCACCGGGGTGCCGGTGCGCACCATCGCCGCCGTCCTCGCGGACATCGCCGCCAACGGCTGATCGCGTTTTCCCGAAGGGGCCTTCCGACGACTCGGAAGGCCCCTTCGGCTTCGCGGAGTAAGGAGTGACTGTGGGCTGGGAGCGGGACGAGTACCTGGAGTCCGCGGTGCGCGACGTCCTGACGGCCGACGACACCCGCATCGACACCACCGTGGGGTTCGCCGCGTTGCTGCTGGCTTCGTCCGGGGCGATCGAGGAGTCCGATCGGCTCGTGACGCGGTGGCACGCACTGACCGAGCGACCGGTGACGCTGCTGGCCGGTGACCCCGTGCGGGCGCGGGCTTGGGCGATGCTGTTCGAGGCCCGGGGTGAACGGCCATCGTGGGCCGATGCGCTGACACCGCTGGACCTCGACGCCGAGGAACGCGCACAGCTCACCTACCTGAGCCGCGCCGACGCGATCGTCCCCACCGGGCTGTTCGGTGACTCACCCGCCGCCACGATCGTGTCCGGCCTGGCGGAGAAGCTGGATTCCGCGCCACGCAAGGACAAAGTCCGGACGGCGGCCGCGGAAGCCGAAGCACAGGCTCGTCAAGGTAGCCCCGCGAAACTGGACATCTGGGCGGATCTGGCCGTCGCCAGGACACTGCCGGATGTCGTCTCGCTCGTGGCTTGCCGACACGTGGCGCCGCTGCTGGTGGCTGGGGCGGATCCGCTCGGACTGCGCGAGTGGGCCGAGCGCTGTGCGGGAGACCTGATCGCGGCGCTGAATCAGCGTTTTCCGGTCTCACGGCCGGCAACGTGGCCCGGACTTGTGGCGGAGATCATGCGGCTGCGCGGCCGAGACGCCCCCGCGCCCGCCGAACCCGGTGCACTCGATGAAGCCGAACGCAGGCTAGGCACTCTCTTGCCGGAGGACTACCGGGCCTTCCTGTCCACATGCGACGGGCTTCCCGCGGACGAGGTGTTCCCCCGGCTACTCGGCGCAGCCGAACTGGTTCCGTCCGAGGCCGGTGTCGTGATCATCAGCGAACGCTCCGAACACGGCGTCCTCGCACTCACTCCCATCAGTGACGGCTGGCTGGCGGTGGAGCTGGATCCCGTCCTCGGCACCACGCCCCACCGCACCTTCCGCGCGCTACTCGAACACCACCTGCACCTGCTGGGGCACTGAACCTCGCATCTCGCGGATAGCTAGTGTCCACCGCGTTTCTGGCGTTCGGTGTACTCCCGCATCCGCTTCGGGTAGCCGACCTTGGCCACCTCGTACACCGGTATCGAGCGCTTACGCGCGAAATTCTGGGCCGCGTCCAGGCTGCCGATGCGGCGACGGGTCCATTCGCCGTCATGTGCGATCAACACCACGGTTGTCTCCGTCACTGTGGTCCGAGGCTCGACGTAGGCCTCGACACCGTGCCGCGCGGCCGCCCAATCCTCCAGGTGCTTGGTGTCACCGGAGCTGGCTTTCCGCAGCGTGCCGGCCTTTTGGCCGCCCTTGCCGCGCCTGCGCAGCGAGTCGAAGAGACCCACCTCGACCACCTCACCTCTCGTCGACGTCACCCTCCATTATCCGGACGTTTCGCCATGCTCCCCGGCCGACACCCGGCTAGGTCGCAACCACGTACGGTCTTAGTGACAAGATGGCGTACGACGCGCGCGTGGAGATAGCGCCGCGCGCTGCAAGAGCTTCATCACCGATGCCTGCCGAGGAGCAATTGAAGTGACCGACACCTCCGCCGATCTTGTGATCCTTGGTGGCGGATCGGGCGGCTATGCCGCGGCGTTCCGCGCGGCCGAGCTTGGCCTTTCCGTCACCCTGATCGAAAAGGACAAGCTGGGCGGGACCTGCCTCCATCGAGGCTGCATCCCCACCAAGGCGCTGCTCCACGCGGCAGAGGTCGCCGACAACGCCCGTGAGGGCGAGCAGTTCGGCGTCAAGTCGACGCTCGAAGGTATCGACATCGCCGGCGTCAACAAGTACAAGGATTCCATCGTCGCCCGCCTGTACAAAGGCCTGCAGGGGCTCGCGAAGGCGCACAAGGTGAACCTCGTCGAGGGCACCGGCACCTTCGCCGGCGGCACGACCGTCGAGGTCGAAGGCACCCGCTACACCGGCAAGAACGTGCTGCTGGCCACCGGTTCGTACTCGCGGACGCTGCCCGGTCTCGAGCTGGGCGGCCGCATCATCGCCAGCGAGCAGGCCCTTTCGCTCGACTACGTCCCGGAGAAGGTCGTCGTACTCGGCGGCGGCGTCATCGGCGTCGAGTTCGCCAGCGTTTGGGCGTCCTTCGGGGTCGACGTCACCATCGTCGAAGCGCTGCCGCGGCTGGTCCCGAACGAGGACGAGTTCGCCTCCAAGCAGCTCGAGCGTGCCTTCCGCAAGCGCAAGATCGCCTTCAAGACCGGCGTGCGGTTCACCGGCGCGAAGCAGAACGAGAGTGGCGTCAGCGTTTCGCTGGAGTCCGGCGAGACGCTGGAAGCCGACCTGCTCCTCGTCGCGGTCGGCCGCGGCCCGAACTCCGCAGGCCACGGTTACGAAGAGGCCGGCGTGAAGATCGATCGCGGCTTCGTGCTGACGAACGACCGCCTCCAGACCAACCTGCCGAACGTCTACGCCGTCGGCGACATCGTGCCCGGCCTGCAGCTCGCTCACCGCGGGTTCGCGCAGGGCATCTTCGTCGCCGAGGAGATCGCCGGTCTCGCGCCGCGCGTCATCGACGAGAACGGCATCCCGCGGGTCACCTACTCGCACCCCGAGGTCGCCTCGGTGGGGCTCACCGAGGCCGCGGCCAAGGAGAAGTACGGTTCGGACGTCACCACGTTCACCTACGACCTCGGCGGAAACGGCAAGAGCCAGATCCTGAAGACCTCTGGCGGCGTAAAGCTGATCAAGGCGCCGGAAGGCCCGGTCGTCGGTGTCCACATGGTGGGCGACCGCGTCGGCGAGCTGATCGGCGAAGCCCAATTGATCTACAGCTGGGAAGCGTTCCCGGAGGACGTCGCCCCGCTGATCCACGCGCACCCCACCCAGACCGAGGCACTCGGCGAAGCATTCCTTGCCCTCGCGGGCAAGCCGCTACACGTGCACAGCTGACGTCACCTTCGAGAAACCAGACCACGACAGACATATCAAAGGGAGTCAGCGAACAATGGCCTACTCCGTCACGTTGCCGGAGCTCGGTGAGAGCGTCACCGAGGGCACCGTCACCAGGTGGTTGAAGCAGGAAGGCGACCGCGTCGAGGTCGACGAGCCCTTGCTGGAGATCTCCACGGACAAGGTCGACACCGAGGTTCCTTCCCCGGTTGCCGGCACGGTAGTCAAGATCAGTGCGCAGGAGGACGAGACCGTCGAGGTCGGCGGCGAGCTCGCCGTCATCGACGACGGTTCGGCCGGTGGCGCACCCGCGGCCGAAGAGAAGAAGGCCGAGCCGGAACCCGAACCCGAGCCGGAGCAGGCCAAGGAAGAAGCTCCGGCCGAGCCGGAGCCCGCTTCCGAGCCCGCCCCGCAGGCGAGCTCGTCGGGTTCGGCGGAGGGCACTTCGGTGACCCTTCCCGAGCTCGGTGAGAGCGTCACCGAGGGCACCGTCACCCGCTGGCTCAAGCAGGTCGGCGACTCGGTCGAGTTCGACGAGCCGTTGCTCGAGATCTCCACGGACAAGGTCGACACCGAGGTCCCGTCCCCGGTCGCCGGCACCGTCCTGGAAATCCGCGCGCAGGAGGACGAAACCGTCGAGGTCGGCGGCGTGCTCGCCGTCATCGGTTCCGCGAGCGCCGCGCCGAAGGCCGAGGCCAAGCCGGAACCCAAGCCCGAGCCGAAGCCGGAACCGAAGCCCGAGCCGGTTCAGGAAGCCAAGCCCGAGCCCAAGCCGGAACCGGAGCCCGCTGCGGCTGCGGCTCCCGCGCCGAAGGCAGCGGAATCGGAAGACTCCAGCGGGAGTGGCCCGTACGTGACGCCGCTGGTCCGCAAGCTGGCTTCCGAGCACTCCATCGACCTCTCCTCCCTCACGGGCAGTGGCGTCGGTGGCCGTATCCGCAAGCAGGACGTGCTCGCAGCCGCGGAAGCCAAGCAGAAGGAAAAGGCAGCCGCAGCTCCCGCACCGGCTGCTCAGAGCCCTGCTCCGGCGCCGCAGCGGTCCAGTGCCCCGGCCGCCGCTTCCGCCCCGGCTCCCAAGCGGGCCACCGGCCCGTCGCCGGAGCTGGCGGCACTACGCGGCACCGTGCAGAAGGCCAGCCGGATCCGCCAGATCACGGCCACCAAGACCCGCGAGTCGCTGCAGGAATCCGCGCAGCTCACGCAGGTCCACGAGGTCGACGTCACCAAGATCGCCCGGCTGCGCCAGCGGGCGAAGGCGGCCTTCAAGGAGCGCGAGGGCGTCAACCTGACGTTCCTGCCGTTCTTCGCGAAGGCGACGGTCGAGGCGCTCAAGCAGCATCCGAACGTCAACGCGTCGTACAACGAGGACACCAAGGAGATCACCTACCACGGCGCCGTGCACCTGGGCATCGCGGTGGACACCGAAAAGGGTCTTCTCTCGGTCGTCATCCACGACGCCGGTGAGCTGAGCCTTGCCGGTCTCGCGCACAAGATCGCCGACCTGGCGGGCCGCGCGCGCGCCAACAAGATCAAGCCGGACGAGCTGACCGGTGGCACCTTCACCGTCACGAACATCGGCAGCAACGGTGCCCTGTTCGACACGCCGATCATCGTGCAGCCGCAGTCCGGCATGCTCGGTACCGGCGCGGTCGTGAAGCGTCCGGTGGTCATCGCCGACGCCGACGGCAACGACACCATCGCCGTGCGGTCGATGGCGTTCCTCCCGCTGACCTACGACCACCGCCTGGTGGACGGGGCCGACGCGGGCCGGTTCGTCACGACGATCAAGCAACGTCTCGAAGAAGGCAACTTCGAGGACGAGCTCGGTCTGTAAACAACAGCAAGGAAAGGGCGCCCACCTCGCGTGGGCGCCCTTCTTGCGTCACGCCATCTGTCGCCGGATGGCGACTCGCCGCGCACGTTCGGTGTTCACCGTGCACACACGTGGCGGGTGCATAAGGTGGGGATATGCGAGTTCTGATCGCGGGTGCGAGTGGTCTCATCGGTACCGCGCTGGCGGCGCGGCTTTCCGAGGCGGGCCACGACGTGCGCAAACTCGTGCGCCGGGAGAGCCGTGCCGGCGACGAGTTCCGTTGGGATCCGCCGGCGGGGCAGATGGCCGATGGCGCCTTCGACGGTGTCGAGGCGGTGGTCAACCTGTGTGGCGCTCCCCTGTTCCCGCACCGCTGGAGTGCGGCCCGCAAGCAGGTGCTGCTCGACAGCCGGCTCGAGCCGACAGAGGTACTCGCGGAAGCGGTAGCCGAACACGGAATTCCCTTGCTCATCAACGGATCCGCCGTCGGCTACTACGGCGACACTGGCTCGGCGACAGCGGATGAGTCCTCTCGGCACGGTCAAGGGTTCCTGGCGGAACTATGCATCGCGTGGGAAGCGGCGACGGCGCCCGCGAAGGTGGCCGGCGCCAGGGTGGTGTCCCTCCGGACCGGGCTGGTCCTGTCCGGCAAGGGCGGCCTGATCGGCACGCTGAAACCGCTGTTCTCCTTGGCGCTGGGCGGAAGGCTCGGCAGCGGCCGCCAGTACATGCCGTGGATCTCGTTCGAGGACACGATTTCCGGCATCAAGTTCCTGCTCGAAAACGACGCGCTGTCCGGACCCGTCAACCTGACCGGGCCGGAACCGGTGACCAACGCCGAGTTCACCATGGCGTTCGGCGCCGCGCTGCGCCGGCCCGCGCCCTGGTGGGTGCCCGGCTTCGCGATGAAGGCGGTGCTCGGCCAGTTGGCCGAGGAGATGGCCCTTTACGGCCAGCGCGCCGTTCCGCGGGCACTGGACCGAGCCGGTTTCACCTTCCGCCATGACAACGTCGAAAGCGCATTGGCCGCAAGCCTATGACTGTTCCGCGTGTGCGCTGGGCCGTGCTCGGCGTCGTCCTGTGCGTCGCTTTCGTGGCACTCGGCCTGCTCGTGTCCCGCCAGCCCTTGCCGCTCGACTCGGCGATCGCGAACGCCCTGCAGGGACAATGGCAGCGCCCGGCCGGAACGGTAGCCTCGGTGATCAGCGACGCGCTGGGCCCGGTGCTGCCGTGGGTGTTCGGGGCGATCCTGTTCGTGGCCGCGCTGCTGTCGTGGCGCGGCGGAGAACGCGTTCGCGCCACCGTGCTGCTCAAGATCATCGCGGTGGTCGTCCTGTGCCGCCTGACGAGCGTCTTCAAGCCCGTGTTCGGCAGGACCCGGCCGCGGGACTATCCCGACCTGAGTTACCCGAGCGGGCACGTGGTCTCCACGGCCTCGACCGGGGTCGGCGCAGTGCTGCTTTGCCTGTGGCTGGCGCCTCGGCTGCTTCGCCGGGTCGCCGTCATCGCCGCTGTCGCCACAGTGCTCTGCGCGGCGAGCAGAATGGTGCTCGGCGTGCACTGGCTGTCCGACACCGTCGGCTCCGTGTTCGCAGTGCTCGGTGTGGGGATCCTCACCACGGTGGCACTGCGGCTGCTGCCGAAGCCACCGGACCCGGTATTCGCCGATCAGGAGGCGGCGTAACCTCGCTGGAGTGAGTTCTTCGACCGTAAGCTGCCGCGCCACCTCCGAGCCCGTCGATGTCCGCCCGATCGGCACGATCGATTACGCCGAAGCGTGGGAGTTGCAACGCACGCTCGTCACGGCGCGTGCGGATGGCGATGGCCCGGACACGATGCTCCTGCTGGAGCACCCTTCGGTGTACACGGCGGGTAAGCGCACCGAGCCCGAGGACAGGCCGACGGACGGCACCACGGTCATCGACGTCGACCGTGGTGGCAAGATCACCTGGCACGGTCCCGGTCAGCTGGTCGGCTACCCCATCATCAAGCTCGCCGACCCGATCGACGTCGTGCACTACGTCCGCAGGCTGGAAGAGGCCCTGATCACAGTCTGCGCGGGCTTCGGCGTGCACACCGGCCGGGTCGAGGGCCGCAGCGGGGTGTGGATCCCGGCGGACGAGCGCGGCCCCGAGCGCAAGATCGCGGCCATCGGCATCCGCGTCCAGCGTGGCGTGACGATGCACGGCTTCGAGTTGAACTGCAACGCGGATCTGACGGCGTTCGACAAGATCGTGCCATGCGGCATCCGCGATGTCGGCACGACTTCGCTGTCCCAGGAGCTGGGCCGTGAAGTCACCGTCGCCGAGGCGCTGGCGCCCTCGCGCGACGCCGTGCTGGCCTCGCTCGAAGGAGACCTCCCGGTCACCGACGACCACTGGCTGCCCCGGCCCCAGGCGCCTTCCGCGCCGGGTGTCACCTTCGCCCTGCATTCCTGACGCCGCAGCCGCCAGTTGGGACGCCGTGTTCGGCGCTTCCGGTGCACATCGAAAAGGGGACCTTCCTCGCGTGATGCGAGGAAAGTCCCCTTGTAGCAATCTTGTCAGCCGAGTTGCGGAGCGACCTCGGCGGCGATGAACTCGATCTGGTCGAGGTCCGAGAGATCGAGTACCTGCAGGTAGAGCCGGGTGACGCCGGTCTCCTCCCGCCAGTGGCCGATGGTGTCGACGACCTCGGCCGGGCTGCCGGCGAGACCGCTCTCCTTCAGGCCTTCGACGTCACGGCCGATGGCGGTGGCGCGCTTGGTGACCTCGCCCTCGTCGCGGCCGACGGCGACCACCAGCGCGACCGAGCGGACGATCTCCGCGGGGTCGCGGCCGATCTCACGCGCGGCGGCGTCGACGAGCGCGAACTGGGCGTTGGCGACCTCGGGGCTCGCGAAGGGCAGGTTGAATTCGTCGGCGAACCGCGCGGCGAGTTCCGGGGTGCGCTTCTTGCCGCGGCCACCGATGATCACCGGCGGACCGGGGCGCTGCGCCGGCTTCGGCAGCGCCGGGGAGTCGACGAGCTTGTAGTGCTCGCCGTCGTACGAAAACTTCTCCCCCTCAGTGGTGCCCCACAGTCCGGTGATGACGTCGAGCTGCTCTTCGTAGCGGTCGAAGCGCTCCTTGACCGGAGGCAGCTCCAGCCCGTACGCGGCATGCTCGTCGTCGTACCAGCCGGCGCCGATCCCGAGCTCCACGCGCCCACCGGACATCTGGTCCACCTGCGCCACCGAGATCGCAAGGACCGACGGGTGCCGGAAGGTGGCGGCGCTGACCAGGGTGCCGAGCCGGACACGCTTGGTCTCACGGGCGAGACCGGCGAGAGTGATCCAGGCGTCGGTCGGGCCCGGCAAACCGGAGCCGTCGCCCATCTTCAGGTAGTGGTCGCTTCGGAAGAACGCGTTGTAACCGGCGTCTTCCGTCGTCCTCGCGACACGCAGCAGGTCGTCGTAACTGGCCCCTTGCTGGGGCTCGGTAAAGATCCTCAAGTCCACGACAGACAACGTACCCCGGCAACGATCACGCGGTCGCGGACTGTTCCGGAACGGACCTGCGGACGCGATTGAGCAACTGGATGATCACGGCTTCCACTTGCGCGCCGACCTTCTTCGGCTCGGCGGAGCCGGCGATCTCGGTGGCCGCACTGGAAAGCGCGCCGAACAGCAGCCTGGCGGTGATCTCCACCGGCACGCTTTCGATCTCCCCCGCTTCGATCAGCCCCTCAAGACTCGAGCGGATCAGGCCGAAACTGCACCTGTCCTCCGCCTCACGCCAGCGTTCCCAGCCCATCACCACCGGCGCCTCATGAATTGCGATGCGCTGATAGGACGGATCAAGACAGCTTTTGATGAATTCGCCAAGAGCGCTCAAAGCGCGATCCCACGGGGATTCAGGACCGTTCATTATCTTTTCGAGGCGGTCGAACACGAGACTTTCCACCGCGTCGAAAGCCGCCTCGAAGAGTGCCTGCTTACCGCTGAAGTGGTGATACAACGCGCCTTTGGTCACCCTGGCCCGCTTGGCAATCTCGTCGAGCGAAGTGCCGGCGTAACCGCGCTTGGTGAACAGTTCGACCGCGCTGTCCACCAACGCCGAACGGGTGGACTCCGAATAGTCGAGCCGCCTGGACCTCATTGTCGCCACACTCACAAGCTTACCCCCTTTTCCGTCACCATACTCGTGGTATGTTCACATCGTCAGGTCCGTACCGGGAGTATGCCGCAAACCCGCAGTATGACTCCCGGATTGGGGTAAGGGGAGCCATGAGCTGGAGAGACTTCTACCGGCGCCGCGATGTCATCGATACCGTCTTGCGCCTTGCCCGCCACGACCCCGAAGGCGAACTGCCCTTCGACGAGGTCGCCGGAGCCGCCGAACTGTTCGGCACCGAACAAGACCTCCTGCTCGCGCTGCACCACAAGTGGACGCGGCTGCTGAGCGGGTACCTGCGCGCCGAGTCGGCCTGCCCGGACGACGCCAACGCGTTGCCGAACCAGGAGACCGACCAAATCGACGCCGTTTCGCGCGCCTGGACGAAGACCACCCGCGAACACACGACACTGCGAGCCGTCCTCGACGCCCACATCGACGAGTCAGCCGCCCTGCTGGCGATGCACCACGCCGAACAGCGGATGCTCGCAGTGACGGCGGGCCTCGCCGAACCCGGTGAGCCGGTCGCCGAACTCACCAAGATCGGTGTCGCCTTCGGTGCCCTGCTCCGCAGCGGCCCGGCCCGGCCCGTCCGCAGGCGCAGCCCGGTCGGTCAGCTGCTGAGGATGCTCGCGCCCAGCGCGTGACAAAGGAGGCTGATGTGGGATTAGCTCAACGTATGAGTACCTGGACCGCAGAAGATATCCCAAACCAGTCCGGACGGACGGTGCTGATCACCGGTGCCAACTCCGGCCTCGGCCTGCGCACCGCCCAGGTTCTCGCCGGCAAAGGTGCCCGCGTCCTGCTGGCGTGCCGCTCGGCGGAACGCGGCGCACAGGCCCTGCACTCGGTCGGCGAACTCGCCACCGGTGCCGCGCCCGAACTGATCCGGCTCGACCTCGCCGACCTCGTGTCGGTGCGCGAAGCCGCTGCGTCCGTACGTGAACTGACCGGCGACTCGCTGGACCTGCTGGTCAACAACGCGGGTGTGATGGCGGTGGCCAAGGGCGTCACCAAGGACGGCTTCGAACTGCAGTTCGGCGTCGATCACCTCGGGCCCGCTGCGTTTACGTGGCTGGTCATGCCCGCGCTGCGGGGCGGGACGGCAGCGCGGGTCGTCACGCTGTCGAGCGTCGCGGCCATCCCCGGCAAGATCGACTTCGCCGACCCGAACGCCGAGCGCAAGCGGTACAACGCGGCGACGGCGTACAGCCAGGCGAAACTCGCCAACCAGGTCTTCACCCTCGAACTGAACAGGCGGCTGCGGGCCGCGGGCGACGACATCATCAGCGTCGCCGCCCATCCCGGCTACACCTCGACCGGGCTCGGCTCGGGCATGGCCAAGTCGTATTCGAACCCCGTCGTACGGGGAATCATCGGTGGCGCCAACCGCCTCGGCGAGTCGCTGTTGGCGCAGGGCACCCGGATGGGCGCGCTTCCACAGCTCTATGCCGCGACTGCGCCGGACGTCGAAGGCGGCGACTACTTCGCCCCACGCGGCCTCGGCGGTCTGCGTGGTTACCCCACAAAGATCGCCACGGTGCCCGCCGCGCGTAGCGAGCACCTGGGGGATGCTCTGTGGGAGCTGACGGCGAAGCTGACCGGGGTGACTCCCGACCCTGTGTGACCCCGGCGACAGCGGACGCGGGCGTAGGGTTTACGACGTGACTGCTGCACCGGATGGGCGGAAGTTGTTGCGGTTAGAGGTTCGCAACGCGGAGACGCCGATTGAGAAGAAGCCGCCGTGGATCAAGACGAAGGCTCGGATGGGTCCTGAGTTCACGGAGCTGAAGGCGCTGG
>JAVXWP010000155.1:0-18263 GCA_032230695.1 Actinomycetota bacterium
TGCTGCCGGTCGGAAACGAACGAAATTCGGCTCTTCGTCACCCTGGATGACTCGCCGCTCACGGAGGTTGGCAAGATACGGCCCCTGACCGACGGCGGGGGAACCCGCCGGACGTGGGACGGAAGGAACTGGGTGAACCCGCAGACTTCACAAGTTGACGACCTCCACCTCGTCGCGTTGCCGAGCGCCGTGAACTGCGCCGGGCTGTTCGTACGATTCACCCTCTCCGAGTGGTCCCTGCCGTCGATGGTCGACGACCTGCTGCGGACCGTCGGGCACCGCGTCTCGGCGGTCGTCGATGTCTCGGACCCGAAGGCCCCGGCGTTCCTCACCATCCGCCTGCGGCTGTGGGGGGACTACCTCGTCGCCGAGGTCGAAGACGACGTGCGCGGGGACGTTCCCAACGGGCGGTTGCCCATCGGGGTGAACATGTCGGTCTCGCCCATGCCCAGGCGCGGGAATCTGATGCGGTCCGAACTGCCGCTCCCGGCGGGGATGACCGCTCAGGGCGTCGCGCTGCCCCGGCGGGACCGCCGCCGGACGGTGGTCACCGAGCAACCCGAGGCCGAGCGCGGCTTGGTCGAGCCCGAGGTGTTGCAGCGGGTCTTCTCCAGCCTCAGCCAGTGGGGCCGGGACTGACACTCGGCCGGATGTTCTGGTTGAGGTGGAAGACGTTGCCGGGGTCGTAGGCGTCCTTCAACGCGGTGAGCCGGGCGAGTTTCTCCGGCGGGTAGGCGCGGCGGATGCCCTCGGCTCCTTCGTCCCCGAGCATGTTGACGTACACCCCGCTCGCGAACGGGCGCAGTGCCACGGCGCAGTGCCGGGCGCCGGCCATGCGGGCTTCGTCCTCACCCGGGTCGGTCCAGCGGGCGCCGGCGCTGAACTCGAACAGCGTGCCACGATGGCTGAACGCGGCGTCCTCGTCGGGCACGTCGGCGATCGCGCCGCCGTGCGCTTGGAGCCCGACGTTCGGCAGATTGTCGCCGCGGCCGTTTTCCGTCCCCCGCAACAGAAAAGACTCGATCGCGGCGTCGGGGAATTGCTTCAGGTAGTGGCCTTTCGCGTATCTGCGGAACGCGTGCCGCCCGACGACGTCGTCCCGCCGCTGGAGTTCGAGGTACGGCGGCTCGTGGACGCGTTCGGCGGCAGGGTGCCCGAGAGCCCGCATCGCCGAGGCAAGCTTCCGGCCGCCGGCGGGATCGCCGACCCACACGAACCCGGCGGTGAGCAGGCCGTCACCCCCGAGGGACGCGGTGAAAGTGGCTTGCCTCGGCGCTTGCGTGTTGAGGTCGCGCCAGCCGCGAAGCACGGGCAGCGCTTCGTCGAGCGGGTACCGGTACTCGGCGACGAGCGTCCGCGTGCCCACCGGGTGCAGCCGGAACTCGAATTCGGTGACCACGCCGAAATTCCCGCCACCGCCGCGTAGTCCCCAGAACAAGTCCGGGTTCCTGGTCCGGCTCGCGCGCACGATCTCGCCGTCCGCGGTCACCATTTCGAACGACACGACGTTGTCGCAGGCCAGCCCGTACTGCCTGGCGAGCCAGCCCATCCCGCCGCCGAGGGTCAACCCGCCGACGCCGGTGTGCGAGACGTTCCCGGCGGTTGTCGCCAGGCCATACCGCTGCGACGCGTCGTCGAGGGCACCGAGCAGTGCGCCGCCCTGCACCCTGGCCCGTCGTCGCACCGGATCGACGCGGACGCCGCCCATCGTGGCCAGGTCGATCATCAAGCCGTCGTCCGGGACTGCCAGCCCCAGTGCGCCGTGTCCGCCGCAGCGCACGCCGATCTCGAGGCCGAGCTTCCTCGCGGTGCGGACCGCCGTCACCACGTCGGCGACGCTCGCGCAGCGGATGATCATCCGCGGGCGCCGGTCGGCCATCGCGTTCCAGACCGCGCGCACGTCGTCGTAGTCCTTGTCGCCCGGTACGAGCAGCTGCCCGTCGAGCCTGGTCGCTGTTGTCATGCGCAGTATCGTGACAAGAATTGGTCCGCGTTATAAAGTCCGATCCGATGACCGGAACCAGTACCAATTCGCGGCTCGCGGGCGACCTGCTCGTCGAACTGCGGCGTGACGTCCCGATGCCGCTGCACCGGCAGATCGGCGCGTCGATCCGGGACGGTATCCGCTCGGGCAGGCTGCCGCTCGGGACTTCGCTGCCGCCCTCCCGAACCGTCGCGGCCGATCTCGGTGTCTCGCGGGGCGTGGTTGTCGAGGCGTACCAGCAGCTCGTCGCAGAGGGCTACCTGACGAGCCGGGCAGGCGGCTACACCCAGGTCGCGATCGGCCCGGAACCCGCGCCGGTCGCCGAGCGGCCTGCCGCACCTGCGCCGCGGATCGACTTCGGCTACGGCCGGGCCGACGTGTCGAGCTTCCCGCGCGCCGCGTGGCTCCGCTCGGTCCGCCGGGTGCTCACGGAGGCACCGAGCGAGCGGTTCGGCTATCTCACCGGCCGCGGTGTCCCGGAGCTGCACAACGCGCTCGCCGACTATCTCAACCGGGTGCGCGGGACGTCGGCCCCGCCGGGGAACATCGTGATCTGCAACGGATACGCCCAGGGCATTGCGCTGCTCGTCCAAGTGCTGGCGAAGTCCGGCGCGAAGCGGATCGCCGTCGAAGACCCGTCCGCGGAGGACGACGTCCGCCCGCTCGCCGCCGCGGCCGGCCTCGGCGTCGTCGGCGTTCCGGTGGGCCACAACGGCATTTGCGTCGACTTGCTCGAGCGCACCGAGGCCGACGCGGTGATCCTGACGCCGTCACACCAGTGGCCGACCGGCGGCGTGCTGCCCGCCGAGTCCCGTGCCGCGGTGCTCGACTGGGCGGCCCGGCGCGGCGCGCTCGTCATCGAGGACGACTACGATGCCGAATACCGCTACGACCGCGCGCCGATCGGTGCCATGCAAGGACTTGCGCCGGACCAGGTCGCCTACGCGGGCACAGCGAGCAAGACACTGGCGCCCGGTCTCCGGCTCGGCTGGCTCGTGCTGCCAGGACGGCTGGTCGACGACGTCGCGGCCGCGAAGCTCGCCGCGGACCGTGGATCGCCGGTGCTCGATCAGCTCACGTTCGCGGACTTCCTGTCCCACGGCGAGTTCGACAGGCACCTCCGGCGGATGCGGCCGGTGTACCGGAAACGCCGCGACGCCCTCCTGAAAGCCCTGCGGGACCACGTTCCCGAGTTCGAACCCGCCGGTGTCTCCGCCGGACTGCACCTCGTCACCTGGCTGCCGCCCGGGATTGACGAGGCCGCCGTCGTGCGAGCCGCCGCCCGGCGAGGACTGGGGTTGTACGGCCTCATGCCGTATCGGCTTTCCGGCGACGGGCCCAGCGGCCTGATCTTCGGCTACGCCACGCTCAGCGAGCGCACGATCGACGAAGGGATCGCCGTGCTCGCCTCGGTGATCGGTTCCCTGTAACAGGTCGGGCCGCGCGGACGAGAGTCTTGGTAAGCAGTGCTCACCGCACTGGCTCAGCTGGGACGCTGGGCCGTTTGCCACCCCGGCGCCCCCAAGGAGGGGGCGTCATGCCGGAAGATGGTCGGCGGTCGGGGCTGTTCGCGGCTATCGATGTCTCCCAAGAGAGAATCATTAACTATATAGCCGAAAATCGACCGGCGAGTACCCGGTTGTCCACGATCAGTATCGTCAGCAGTTCCCTCGCGGCGGTCCTGACGATCGCACCGGCGACCGGCGGCGGCAGGTTCGCCGCGACCGTGCGGGACGGGCTGAGCCTGCCGCAAGCCGAGCCCGTCTGGCGGACGATGTGTTTCGCCGCGGCCATGGTTGCGGTGGTCGCCGCGATCTCGGCGAACCTCACGAAGTCGAACGATCTGCCCGCGCGGATCAAGCTCGCGGAAGAGTCCGGCGCCGCGTTGAAGAGTCTGCGCGATGACTTGGAATTCGGTGATCTGCCCGCTTCGGAAGCGCTGAGCAGTTACAAGGCCATCGCCGCCAAAGTTCCTTTTGTGGGGGTGGCTTCCCCGCATCCCGATGTTTCGGCGGCCGATTCCGGCGGGGGTCGTCGGCGGCGCGATTGGCTGGCCGTCTTCCTGGTCGCGACCATCGTGGTGGCGCTGCTTCTCTTGCTCGTCACGATGGTGGGCCTGTTTTTAGGGCTAGGAAAGGAGAAACCAGCCACACCGGCGGCTGCTCCGACGTCGAGCGCGGCTCCGGTCAGCTCTGTTCCGGCTCCTGCGGTCTACGCGGGCCGTACCGATGACGGAGGGATGGCGCTCGCCGTCGCCGTGGACAATGGCCGAGCGGCGGCTTACCTGTGTGACGGCAAGAAAATCGAGGCCTGGCTCCAAGGAACCGCCAGCGAGGGGAAGGTGTCGCTGACGGGCAGCCGCGGGGCCGGTGTCACGGGCACGATGAACGATCGGACCATGGACGGCACCGTTTCGGTAGGGGGCGAGCCGAGACCGTTCTCGCTCGCCGTCGCTTCGCCTCCGGCCGGCGTTTACCAGGCAAGGACGACGATCAACGGTGTCGCGGCGCGGATCGGCTGGGTCGTGTTGCCGGACGGGTCGCAGGTCGGCGTCAGTACTTCGAATCGAGCCGTGGCGCCGGCGCCACGGCTCGACGCCGGTCGCTTTGTTCTCGACGGTGCGTCTCATCCCGCGACAGCGGTGAGTGGAGCGGACACCGTCGTCGGAGGCTAGCGTCGCGTGCGAGCTCAGTAGAAGCGGCGGAGAGCGGGCCAGAGCTGGGACCAGGGTGCGGCCGGTGCCGCGCACAGCGCGACCGGGGTGCCCTGCTCCTCGTTCTCCAGGCCGATTCCGTTGTCGTGCACCGCGACCACCTGGCAGCCGGTGAACACTCGCCGCGCCTCGGAGCCGTTTTCGAACCGGCCCACCAGCACCACGGGACCGGTCATGGTGTCCGGCGGCGGCCCCCAGTCCGCATAGGACATATGACCGGAGTAAGGCTGCGGCAGCCGGTACTCGTCGCGGTACTGCTCGACCGCGCCCGCTTGGCCGTAGCTACTGGTGAAGATCACCGCGGTGGCGCGCTGGTCCGGCGGGATCTGCTGCCACGCCGCCGAAACCGTCGCGGCGAACTCCGGCCAGCCCACTTGTTCGCCGGGTTCCTTGTTCATCGCCAGCACCGGCGCAAGCGCGTCGGCCGGAAGGACCGGAAGCCCGATCACCACGGAAATCGCGGCAGCCGCGACGGTCGCCACGCCGATGAGCACGCGCTTGACCGCGTGGCGGCCCCTGGCCAGCCAGCGCGACGCTGGCTCCGCTCCGGCGGCCGTCACCAGGACAAGGAGCGGCACCGAGTAGTACGGTTTCCCACCCAGCACCAGCAAACCCACACAGAGAACCGGATAACTGAGCGCCAGCGCCTGAGCCCAGCGCAGCGCCGGGTCGCGCCACAACCGCACGATCCCGGCGATCCACACCGGGACCAGCACCGGCGAGACGTAGACCAGTTGCATGGGCACGAACAGGATCCGGTTCTCGGTTCCGTTGTCCTCGCTGATCCCGCTGGCGACGGTCAGCAGCGGAAAGCCGTGCCTGGCTTGCCAAATCACCGTCGGGGCCGCGATGATCGCGGCCACCCCGACGCCGACGGCCAGCCAGCCGCTGCGAAACACCGCTCTCGGACCGGCGACGAGCACCGCGATCCCCAGCGCGGACACCAACAGCAGCACCGTCCACTTGTTCTCCAGTCCCACCCCGACGGCCGCACCGACGGCGACCCACCAGCGGCCGTCTCCGGTGCGCAGCAACCGCAACGCCAAGAACCCGATCACCGTCCACATGAGCATGTCGACCGTCGTCGTGGAGAGCATGTGCGACACCACGAGCACGAACGAAGACAACGCCGCCGCCGCGGCGGACAGTACCTGTGCCGCCCGGCCTCCACCCAGTTCCCTCGCGACCAGTGCGACGATCAAGACCGTCGTCGCACCGATCAGCGTCGCCGCGACCCGGACACCGGTGGGGGTCTCACCGAAGAGCGCGGCCGACGCGCGCGCGAGCAACGGCGTGATCGGCGGCTGGTCGACGTATCCCCACGCCGGACGATCACCGGCGGCCAGGAAGTACTGCTCGTCGCGGTGGAAGCCGTAACGACCGGAAAGTGCGGTGAGCACGGCGATCTGGGCCGCGACGACCGTGCCGACCGCGCCCCAGGCGTACCGGGGCAAGGGATCGATGTGCCGGGATTCCAAAACCGGTGCGGCCCCACCCATTTCGGCCTCCAGTGCGCCGGGCATCGCTTCGGAAGACTCGAATCCTACCGTTGGGCCGGCGTCGCAGGGTGTCACAAGATGCCGTCATTTCGGGGGCGGGCAAGCTGGCGGGTGCCCCGCCACAAGCGCTGATCAAATCTACCAGCTGGTAGGTTTCGCGCATGCCGAGTGACACGATCCTCAAGACGATGAACGCCGTCCACCGCGGCCTGGTCAAGCTCAGCGGAGGCCGGCTGGGCTGGCACGCCTCGAACATGCCCGTCGTGCAGCTCACCACCATCGGCCGCAAGACGGGCCGGCCCCGCTCGGTGATGCTGACCTCCCCAGTGCGGGAAGGTGACGCGGTAGTGGTCGTCGCCTCCCGCGGTGGCGACGACCAGCCGCCGTTGTGGCTCCTCAACATCCAGGCCAACCCGGATGTCGAGGTGTCCGTACAAGGCAAACCGGCCGTTCCCATGCACGGCCGTGTCGCTACCTCCGAAGAGCGGGCCCGCCTGTGGCCGAAGATCACCGCCGACCACAAGAACTACGCCGACTACCAGACCAAAACCGATCGCGAGATCGCGCTGGTCCTGCTCGAGCCGAAGGCCTGAGCTAAGCCCTGAATTTCACAGCCAGGGACCCAGCTCCGGGGGAGTCGAGGGGATGAGCTCGTGGGTGCCGCGCCCGGTGACCCAGCGGCTGAGTGCCGCCCGCGTGCCCTGTACGTCCGACACCGGATCGGGTCCGGTGATCTGCCAGCTTTCGTCGCTGTCGGTTGAGCGAAGGAGCACGCCGTGACCTTCGTGGCGGCGAGAGCGAACGCCGGTCACATCGGTCAGCAGGGCGGCGCACAGTTCGGCGGGGAAGTCGTCGAAACCCACTCCGGCATCGAGGTCCGCAGCGTGGATCCAGACCTCCTTGGTTCGCATCCACGGGATCTCGCTCGCGGGCACGGTCCGGCCCTGTGCGGTGGCGACCGGGTTCGCCCAGGCGTCGGCCGGCAGCGCGTCCAGGTCCTCCGCCAGCCGGGCGGCGGCTTCGGTCATCCACGCGCGCAGCCGTGACGCGGGTAGCCTGCTGCCCGTTTCGATGTCCGCGTTGCGCTGTTCGGTGGAGGCGTACATCGGGGTCTCCTCACCGGTGCGAGCCCAGTACGTGAGCCGCCGCAACGCTTCCGCGTTCGCTGCCAGGTGGGCCAGCAGGTGCTTCCGGGTCCAGACCGGCAGCCCGCTCGGCCGCTCGAACTCGGCGTCGCCGAGCCCGGCGACCGTGCCGGCGAGCAGCGCCGTGCCCTGGCTCATCCACCGCAGGGTGAGCGCCGGGGCGGTCATGCGCGGACCGCCCGGTTCTCCAGCGTGCCGATCCCGCTGATCTTGGTCACCAGCAACGTGCCGTTTCGGAAGTCTCTGAATGTCGCCATGAGGGACTCTAACGCTCTCAAGGTGGCCTTCAGAGCATGTCCATTCTCGACGGGTAGGGTGGAGCCTACCTATCATGAGGTGGTGCGAGGAGTGGACGAGACCGACGTCGTTTTCGGGGCGCTGGCGAATCGGACGCGGCGGGAACTGCTCAGCCTGCTGCTGTCCGGTCCGTCGACCGTTCAGCAGCTCGCTTCGCATTTCGACATGGCGAGGCCGAGCGTGTCGGAGCATCTCAAGGTGCTGCGTTCCGCTGGACTGGTGGCGGAGAACAAGATCGGCCGGGAACGCCACTATTTCCTGGAACCGGAGCCGATGAACACGGTGCGGGACTGGCTCGGGCCGTACGAGGAATTCTTGCGGAGCAAGCTTTCCCGCCTGCAGGGTGTCCTGGGCGACGAGGGCTGAATCGGAGACGTGCGCGTGCAGTTTCCCAAGGAGGTCGTGGACCGGGTCGAGGCGGGGGAGATCGAACTCGCCTTTCGTCGATGGCGCAGGCCCGAAGCCAAAGCGGGTGGCCGGGTGCGAACCGCGTTCGGGGTGATCGAGATCGACACCGTGAGCCGGGCCGACCCCGCCGAAGTGTCCGAAACCGATGCCCGGCGCGCCGGTTTTTCCAATCGGGAAGCGCTTTTCGCGAGCTTGCGTGCCGGGGACGACAGGGAGTTGTACCGCGTGGGGATCCACTACGGTGGCCCGGATCCGCGGATCGCGCTCAGCGTGAACGACGACCTCGACGAGTCCGCGCTGCATGCGGTGGCAGCAAAACTGCAACGGCTGGACGCGCGCAGCGGGCACGGGCCGTGGACCACCGAGGTGCTGGCTTTGATCGCTGCCAAGCCCGGGACGCGGGCGCCCGATCTGGCGGCCGAAGTCGGCCGTGAAACGGCGCGGTTCAAGCTCGACGTGCGCAAGCTCAAGGAACTGGGGCTCACCGAAAGCCTCGACATCGGCTATCGCATCTCCTCTCGGGGACGACGTGTGCTCGGCTTCCTCCGCTCCGCCGAACCGCCGTCCGAACGCTGACACCTCGGTTCACCCTTTTTTCTCACCTTGGAAAAAGGTCTGGCGCCAATATTGACCAGGTGGTAGAAATCCTTCGTAGTCAACGACGCCGAAATAAGGGAGCGCTCTCATGGACACGGCCGGGCTTTCTGTGCAGCTGTATTCGGTCAGGGAGGCCTTCGCGGCTGACCCCGCCGCGACCTTGCGGCGCCTCGCGGACATCGGGTTCCGCCAAGTGGAGCCGTACGGCGTCGTCGAGAACGTCGAGGCGCTGCGTGATGGGCTGCCGTCCAGCGGACTGTCGGCGCCGACAGCGCATGCCCGGCTCATCGGCGAGGACCAGAACGCCGTGTTCGAAGCCGCGGTGTCCCTCGGCATCGGCATAGTGATCGACCCGCTGGTCAAGCCGGAACTGTGGACCGACGCCGCCGACATCGCCGCCACGGCGGCCGCACTCAACAGCGCCGCCAAGCTCGCCGCCGACCACGGACTCAAGATCGGCTACCACAACCACTGGTGGGAGCTGGAATCCCGGATCGGCGGACGCAGCGCCCTCGAGGTATTCGTGGACCAGCTCGACCCGGAGGTCGTACTGGAGGTCGATGCCTACTGGGCGACGGCCGGCGGCGAAGACGCCCCCGCCCTGCTGCGCCGGCTCGGCGAGCGCGTGCAAGCCATCCACGTCAAGGACGGCGACCTCAGCACCGACGCCTCCGGTCAGGCTCCCGCCGGGCAGGGCCGCGTTCCGCTCACCGAAGTCCTCGCGGCCGCCCCGGCGGCGCTGCGGGTAGTCGAATTCGACGCCTACGACGGTGACATCTTCGACGGGATCGCCGCCAGCTTCGCCTACCTGACCGGAACCGCCCAGTGAGCCCGGTCGGCGTCGGCGTGATCGGCGCGGGGGTCATCAGCGACACCTATCTGGAAAACCTCACCAGCTTCCCGGACGTCCGTGTGCTGTTCGTCGCGGATCTCGTCCCCGAGCGCGCCGCGGCCCAGGCCGCCAAGCACGGCGTTCCCGGCAGTGGGACCGTCGACGAGCTGCTCGCCCACCCGGACGTCGAGATCGTCGTCAACCTGACGATTCCCGCCGCGCATGTCGAAGTCGGGCTGGCGGCGCTCGACGCGGGCAAACACGTGTGGGCGGAGAAGCCACTCGCGCTGGACAGGGAGAGCGGACGGAAGCTGCTAGATCGCGCCAGGGAGAAGGGACTCCGGGTCGCCAGTGCTCCCGACACCGTGCTCGGTGCCGGGCTGCAGACGGCCCGTCGCGCCGTGGACGAAGGCCGCATCGGTGAGCCGCGTTCGGCGCTGGCGCTGTTCCAGACCCCCGGCCCCGAGAGCTGGCACCCGGCCCCGGAGTTCCTTTTCCAGGCCGGTGGCGGCCCGCTGCTCGACATGGGCCCGTACTACCTGACCGAGCTCGTCCAGCTGCTCGGTCCCGTCCGCCGGGTAACCGGGGCGGGTGAGCGTGTCCGCGAAACGCGGGTCGTCGGTTCCGGTCCGCGGGCCGGTACGGAGTTCCCGGTGACCGTGCCGACCACCGTCAGCGCGCTCGTCGAGTTCGAACGCGGCGGGTTCGCGCAGCTGCAGCTGAGCTTCGATTCGGCGGTGACGCGGACCGGATTCGTCGAGGTGACCGGCGCCAGGGGAACCGCCGTACTCCCGGACCCGAACAGGTTCGACGGCAAAACCGTTCTGCACCTGCACGGCGAGGAAGAGCCCGTCGACCTCGAACCGGACGGCCACGCCGCGTCGCGGGGCACAGGAACCTTGGAACTCGCGCGCGCCATCCGGGCAGGAGTCCCGGAACGGGCGTCGGGGGAACTCGCCTACCACGTGCTCGACGCGCTGCTGGCTATCGACGAGTCGTTGGCACACGGGCATTCCGTCGACGTCGAGAGCACGGCCGACATCCCACCCGCGCTGCCCGCCGGCTGGGACCCGCGCGAGTCAACGCTGGGCGGCTGAGCTCAGTCGAGCGGAACGGTGAGCAGGCTTTGGAGGTAGAACCGCAGCGAACCCAGGAGATCGACCTTCGCCGGATTCGTCAGCCACTGCACCTGCAGGCCGTCCATGAGCGCGATGAAGCTCAGCGCGGCGAACTCCGGGTCGATCCCGTCCCGCAGTTCGCCGCCGCGGGCCAGCACGTCAAAGGATTTGACGACGCCGTCGCGGGCACCCTGGTAGTGCCGCTCGAAGTAGTCGTGCGCGGGGTGATCGGGGGAGACCGCTTCGGCGGCGAGCCTGCTGTAGAGGTCGACGATGCCGGGGTGGCGGACGTTGTGCGCGGCCAGCGCCAGGAAATGGCGGAGCACGTCGAGGCCGGGCGGCCCCATGAGCTGCTCGCGCTCGCCGTCTTCGGCGTCGCGTCGCTCCAGGACGGCGGCGAGCAGTGCTTCCTTCGTGGGGAAGTAGTACAGAAGTCCGGCGTGGGAGATGCCCGCGCGTTTGGCGATCTCCCGCAGCGACGACCCGTGGTACCCGGCTTCGCCATAGACGGTGGCCGCGGTCGAAATGATGTCTTCCCGGCGGATCCGGCCCTTCAAGTAGCCCCCGGTCACAACGCTGGGCCGTTCGGGGATTCGTTCGTCACCCGTCCATCATGCCGCAGGCTTACCCGGACACCCGAAGTGAGAGTTCGCACAAATGACTTGTGAGAAACATCAGATGACGTGCGAGCATGAAGGCGTGAAGAGCGCGGATCGTCAACGGGTCATCGTCGAACGACTGAAGGACGCCCCGCAGGTCGCCGTCACCGACCTGGCGCTGGCCACCGGCGCGTCGGAGATGACCGTCCGCCGGGACCTGGACACCCTCGCCGTCCACGGCGTCCTCCGCCGCGTGCACGGTGGGGCCGTCCCGGCTTCGCCCTCGGGTGTCGAACCGCCATTCGCCGCTCGGACGACGTCGGCGAGCGCGGCGAAACGGGCCATCGCCGCCGCCGCTGTTTCACTGATCCGCGACGGCGAGACCGTGGTACTCGACAGCGGCACGACCACGCTCGAAGTCGCCCGCCTGCTGCGGGGGCGCGCGGTGACGGTGATGCCGCTGTCGCTGCACGCCGCCCATGAGCTCCTCGACGCGCCGGACGTCCGGCTGCTGCTGCCGGGCGGCGAACCGCGGCCCGGTGAGCTGGCGATGGTCGGGCCACTTACGCTGGCTTCGTTGCGGTCGCTGAGGTTCGACGTCGCCGTCCTCAGTCCGTGTGCGCTCAGTGTCGTCGACGGCCTCACCGCGTTCGACCTGGGCGATGCCGAAACCAAGCAACAGGCGCTCGCGGTGTCCGCCCGATCGATCGTGCTGGCCGACGGCTCGAAATGGGGCAACGCCGCGCTCGCCTATGTCTGCTCAGCCGACCGGCCGGATGTCATCGTCACCGATTCCAGTTCGCCGCCGGACCAGCGCGCCGAACTGGCGGCGCGCGGCGTGCACGTCCACCTCGCCTGAACCCCTAACCGCAGGAGCTCGCAGAGATGACCGACCGCCCCGCCCACCATCCCCGCGCGGCTCGCCTCGCCACCTGGACCTTCTTCGGGCTCAACGGATTCGCGCTCGGCATGTGGGTGGTGCACATCCCGGAGATCGAGCTGGCGACCGCGATTTCCCACAGCACACTGGGCGCGCTGTTGCTCGTGCTGGGCGTGTCGGCGTTCACCGGAATGCAGATCTCCGGCCCGCTCGCCGATCGCTTCGGCCACCGAGTCGTGGTGCCCGCCGCCGGTGTGCTGCTCGGCCTGTCGCTGGTCGGGCCCGGGCTCGCCACGAACTGGTGGACGCTCGCGATCGCGCTCGTCTTCTTCGGGCTCGGCAACGGCGCGATCGATGTCGCGATGAACGCACAGGCCGTGACGGTCGAGCGGGTCTACGAGCGGCCGATCATGGCCGCGTTCCACGCGATGTTCTCGATCGGCGGCGCGGCGGCGGCCGCGCTCGGGGCGGTGGTGCTCGGCACCGGCGTCCCGACGGCGGCGACGCTGACCGTCTGCGCGGTCGTCTGTGTGGCCGGCGCGCTGGTCGCCGGGCGGTTCTTGATCGGCACCGTCGATCCGGCTGCTACCGACACGGCGGAGGAATCCGCACCGCGGGCCGCCGCGCCGATGCGGCTTGTGTGGCTGCTGGGTTGTCTCGCCTTCGCGTTGATGCTGGCCGAAGGTGTTGCCAACGACTGGGCCGCACTGCATCTGAAGGACGTCCTCGGCACCTCGGCGAGCACCGCGGCGCTGGCCTTCGGCGCGTTTTCGGTCGCCATGACGGCCGGGCGGTTCACCGCGGACCGGGTCACCGCGCTGTTCGGCCCGGTCGCCGTCGTCCGGTACGGCGCCGCCTTGGCCGCGTTGGGCCTCGGCATGGCGGCGGCATCGCCGTGGGTCGCGGTCGCGATCGCCGGGTGGGCACTGTTCGGGGTCGGCCTGTCCGGATGCGTGCCGCAGTTGTTCTCCGCCGCGGGCAACCTCGACACCCGTGCGTCCGGCGCCCTGATGGCGAAGGTCGTCGGGCTCGGGTACGTGGGGCTGTTGGCAGGGCCGGCCGCGATCGGCGGGCTCACCCATTGGGTGCCGCTCAACGTCGCGTTCGTCCTGCCCATCGCCCTGTGCGTGGTCGCCGCGGTGAGCGCGTCGGTGCTCATGCCGCGGACCGAACCGGTGCCCGCGCGGAGTTGACCGCGGGCGCGGACTTGGGGAAGGTACTTCGGGTGGGCAGCGATGAGGTACGCGACGACGTTCCGCTGACCAACCTTGACCAGCCGCTGTTCGAGGGCTCCGGCGCGACCAAGCGCGACCTGGTGGATTACCTCGACGCCGTGCACGAGCGCATCATCCCCGAACTGCGGGACAGGCCGTTGTCGGTGATGCGGGTGCTGCGCGGCCGGGCGCCCTTCATGCAGAAGAACGTCCCGAAGTACACGCCGCCGTGGGTACGGACCATGCCGCTGTGGGCGGAGACCTCGAAACGCGAGGTGTCCTACGCGGTGTGCGACGATCGCCGGACGCTGCTGTGGCTCGCCAACCAGCGCGCGGTGGAGTATCACCCGACACTGCTGCGAGCCGACCGTTGGGAGCATCCCACATACCTGGTGCTCGACCTGGACCCGCCGGAAGGCAGTGCGTTCTCGCTGGTCGTCGCCGCGGCTCACCTCGTGCGCCAGGCACTGGCCGACGCCGGGCTGGCGGGAGCGGTCAAGACCAGCGGGGCGAAGGGCATGCACATCTTCGTACCGCTCGAAGCGGAGGTGACGATCGAGGAAGCCGCCGCGGCCACCCGAGCGATAGCCGTGCGCGCCGAGCGGATCGACCCGGTGCTCGCGACGACGGCGTACATCGTGGACGACCGTCAGGGCAAGGTGTTCCTCGATTCGACCCGCGCCGGGGGAGCGACGGTGGTGTCGGCATACAGCCCCCGTCTCCGCCCCGGCACACCCGTGTCCTTCCCCCTCTCGTGGGACGACATCGACAACGTGGCGCCCGCCGACTTCACCCTTCACACCGCTGTCGGCCTGCTCGCCGGCCGCGATCGGTGGGCAGAGCACCTGCCCGCGCCCCAGCGCTTGGACGCCGATCTGATCGAGCAGGGCCGAGCCATCCCGGTCGCCCGTGTCCAAGCCATGCACGAAGGCAAGCGCCGCGCCCGCGCCCGCCGAGAGTCCGACGCGAGCTGACGGCCGCGGGGTATCCGTGATTTCGTCATCTCGTTGGGCTCGAGCTCGTATAACGACCTATACGGCATGGGGCAGGTGAGAAGGGGAGTGGGGAAAAGTGAAAATGCGCACGTAGGCGGGCAGGTGGGCGAAGAATCGGCGAGACTGCTTACTCGTGACCTTGAGCGTGTCGATCTTACTGTTGGTGGCCGGCTTCGGGTCCGGGCTTATCGGTTCGGTAGCCGGTTTGGCGTCGCTCGTGTCGTATCCGGCGCTGCTCCTCGCCGGGCTTTCGCCGTTGACGGCCAACATCACCAACACGGTGGCGATGCTAGGGACAACGGCCGGTGCCGCCGCCAGCTCACAGCTCGAACTGTCCGGGCAGCGTGGACGTCTGCTGCGGTTGTGCGTGATCACCGCCGTCGGTGGCGCATTCGGTGGCTTCCTGTTGCTGGTGACGCCGCCGGGCGCGTTCACCGTCGTAGTGCCATGGCTGATCGGCGGCGCGTCGGTCCTGTTGCTGGCCGGTCCGCGCCTGCGCGCCGCGGGCGAGCGCACGGATGCGGCCGGGATGGGGCTCGCGACGGGGGTCGCCGCATTCGGGGTCGCGGTCTACGGTGGGTACTTCGGAGCGGCGGCGGGCGTGCTCATGCTGGCGCTGCTGTCGACGGTGTGGACCCAGTCACTGGCGCGGACGAACGCCGCCAAGAACATGGCCACCGGTGCGGCGAACCTGATCGCCGCGGTGGTGTTCTCCTTCACCGGCAAGGTTTACTGGCCCGCCGCCGTGGTGCTGTGCGTGGGTACGGTCCTCGGTTCCTGTATCGGGCCGAGGATCGTCCGGCGCGTGCCCGCCCGTCCACTGAGGATCGGCATCGGCGTCGCCGGCCTCGGTCTGGCCGCGGTGCTCGCGTGGCAAGCGCTCGCCTGATTCGACTGGCTACGAACACCTTGCTGGTATGACTTGCTCCTCCATTCCCGCGGGGCCGGTTTCCTCCCTGCTGCGAGTAGGTCGGAGCTGTCGTGATTTCGGCCAGGCCGCTCAGTCGACCATCCGCACGGTCACCGTCGGACTGTGGGTCTTCTCGCGGCCCCAGCCGAAGTCGGCCCCGATCTTGAGCTGGATCGCCCTGTCCGACGGTGCCCAATAACCCGTCCGCACGAAATAATTGTCGAAGGTGCACAATCGCGCGCAAGATTTCTTGGCGACGGTTTCCCAGCCCCAATGCCGGCCACTGGCTTCGACCCCGTTCCGGAGAACGCTCAGGCGCGGATTCCCGATTTCCTTGCTGTATGTCGACCCCTCGGCGACATACAGCACGCCGTCGATCTTGTAGAAACGCCCGCTGTGCAGGAGCGAGACCTGACCGGATATCTCGAAACCGACCCTGCCGCCACGAGCCCCTGGTAACGTCCAGCGGAGAACGAATTCCTGAACCGGTATCTCGGTTGCCTGTGTCATGGCTGACCGTCGACCTCGCTTTCGGGAGCGGCGGCGCGAATTCCGCGGGTGATCCACAACGTTAGGGATCAACAGAGTCCGCGCAAAGCGTTCCGGTTCCTTTTCACTCGAAAAGGTAGCCGGACCATTTATCGCGTTCCACGCATGGATTCGCTTTCTTCCCGCACCGCAAGCGTGCCACCGAAGGCCACCTGAGGAACTGTGGAGCCCTCAAGGTGACCTTCAGAAACCATGAATCAGACTCGCGTCAGTTCGACGACCGGGATGACCCGGGTCGTCTTGGTCTCGTACTCGGCGAAATTCGGGAACGCGGCGGCTTGCTTGGCGTAGATCTCGTCGCGCTTGGCGCGGTCCTCGATCACCGTCGCGGTCACCTCGAAGGTCTCGGCGCCGACCTCGACGCTGACCTTGGGGTTCGCTACGAGGTTGTGGTACCACGCCGGGTTCTCGTCAGCGCCGCCCTTGCTGGCGAAGATGTAGATCCGATCGTCTTCGGTCAGGTGTACCAGTGGCACGATGCGCTCGGTGCCGGACTTCGCGCCGATGTGGTGCACGAGAATCAGCGGGGCGCCTTCGAACATGCCGCCGACCTTGCCTTCGTTCTCCCTGAACTCCTTGATGACGCCGCCGTTGAAGTCGACCGGTTCAGACATGTGAAGCCTCTCGAAAAGGGGATTAGTTGAACGCAAAACTACCGTGGTGTTAGTGATACGTCAACAAGTGCGAGTGCGCCGCAGTCTGTACTCAGGCGTACACACGCTGCACTCGAGCGCGCACAGAATGCACCTCACTGCTAAGCCTCGGCGAGGCACTGGAGTCTGTGCCGGAGAAAGGTGCGTTCGGAGGCGTTTTCAGCCAGTGCGATCGCCTGTTCGTACGCTTTGGCGGCTTCGAGCGGGCGATCCAGGCGGCGGAGCAGGTCGGCGCGGACGGCGTGGAACAGGTGGTAGGACCCGAGATCCAAGCCGTCGACGACGGCGAGCGCGGCACCGGGCCCCTCGACCTCCGCCACCGCGACCGCGCGGTTGAGGGCCACGATCGCCGTCGGGGTGAACGTCAGGAGCTGGTCATACAGCGCCAGGATCTGCTGCCAGTCGGTGGCCGGCGCGTCGCTGTGCACGGCGTTGATCGCCGCCTGGATCTGATACCGCCCAGGCTGGTTGCGCCGCAGGCACTCCCGGACGATGGCCTGCCCTTCCGCGATGAGCTCGCCGTCCCAGCTGTCGCGATCCTGGTCGGCCAGCAGCACGACGTCGCCCTCGGGCGTCGTGCGGGCGGCCCGCCGCGACTCGATGAGCAGCATCAGCGCGAGTAGCCCCCAGACTTCCGGCTCGTCGGGCATTAGCTCGGCCAGCAGCCGGCCGAGCCGGATGGCCTCCGCGCAGAGGTCTTCGCGGACGAGCCGAGCACCCGTGCTCGCCGTGTACCCCTCGTTGAACACGAGGTAGACCACGGCGAGCACGGGTCCGAGGCGATCCGGGAGTTCGGCCTCGCTCGGGACCCGGTAAGGGATTCGCGCGTCCCGGATCTTGCCCTTGGCCCGGACCAGCCGCTGCGCCATGGTCGGCTCGGGCACCAGGAAGGCGTGCGCGATCTCGGCGGTGGTGAGCCCGCCCAGCAGCCGCAGCGTGAGCGCGACGCGGGCGCCGGTGGCGAGCGCGGGATGGCAGCAGGTGAAGATCAGGCGCAGCCGGTCATCGCGCACGGCACTTTCCTCCGGTTCTTCGCCGCCGGCGTGCAGAAGCGCGGCCTGCGCGTGCCTGTCTTCGCGGGAGGCCTCTTTGCGGAGGCGGTCGATCGCCCGGTTCCGGGCGGTGGTGATGATCCACGCGGCCGGGCTCGGTGGCAGCCCGGCCGCCGGCCACCGGCGCACGGCCTCGGTGAACGCGTCCTGGACCGCCTCCTCGGCGATGTCGATATCGCCGAAGACGCGGACCAGCACGGCGACCGCCCGGCCGTACTCCCGGGTGAAGACCCGTTCGATCTCCGCGGCGGGAAGGATCATTCGTGGGGCTGGTCGTGGAACGGCCGGACCTCGACCGGGAGGGTGGTCGCGTCGGCGAGCCGCCGTCCCCATTCGAGCGCGGAGTCGAGGTCGGGCACGTCGATGATGGTGAACCCGCCGAGATGCTCCTTGCCTTCGGTGAACGGGCCGTCGGTCATGAGCACCTCGTCGCCCTTGGCCCGCACCACGGTCGCCGTGCTCGGGGCGTGCAGCCCGCCGGAGAACACCCAGGCGCCGGTGGCCCGGAGATCCCGCTGGAAGACCTTGAGGTCGCGGATGATCGGCTCCAGGATCTCGGGTCCGGGAGTTCCGTCGGGCTGGTAGATGCTGAGCAGGTACTGGGTCATGTCGTGTCCTTTCCAGGTGGCCTTTCACCCTCTACACGAACGGCTTGCGCCCGGATCGACATTCCCATCGGAATCTTTCGTGCCTAGTGTTGCGTAATCCTGCTCGTCTTACGTTTGCTGGGGCTCAGGCGGCGCCTCGCTGCGTTGTCGAACAACCAGGTACAACAGAGGTACCTGGTTGTCCTCCGGTCATGACCCCTGCAAGACGAT
>JAVXWP010000157.1:0-35270 GCA_032230695.1 Actinomycetota bacterium
GTCCCACATGGACCCCTGCACAGCGTCCCGGCGGCGGTTCGGCGGCAGCTCTCGAAGGTCGTTACGAATTGTTGCGCCATTGTCCTCCTGTTTTTCCCTCATCCAGGGGACGATGCGACGACCGTCCGAGTGAAAGAGGGACTAAGGGTGACCAAGATCCACCACATTGTCCGATATGCGGCTATGCGAAGAACACCCGTATTGCTGACCGCGGCCGTCGCTTCCGGCTTGGTGCTGAGTGCGGTGGCCGCACCCGCGGCGCTGGCCGCGCCGAGTCCCGACGCCGTCATCGCCGAGGTTTACGGCGGCGGGGGCAACGCCGGGGCGACACTGACCAACGACTTCATCGAGCTCGCGAACCGTGGTACCACCGCGGTCAGCGTGGACGGCTTCACCGTGCAGTACCTGCCTTCGTCGGCAAGCGCCGGCAGCACATGGCAGATGACACCGCTGGCAGGCAGCATCGCGCCCGGCGGCCGCTATCTGATCGCCGAGAGCAAGGGCGCCGCCGGTACCGTCGCGTTGCCTGCGCCGGACGCCACCGGCACGATCGCGCTCGCTGGTACCGCGGCCACGGTCGCCCTTGTCCAGGGCACCGCGGCCTTGACCTGCAAGACCGTCGCCGACTGCGCCGCGGACACCCGCGTCAAGGACCTCGTCGGCTTCGGCGGGGCGGTGGTCCGCGAGACGAACTCCGCGCCGGCCGCCAGCAGCACCGAATCGGTCGCCCGTGCGGCGTCGCTCGCCGATACTGACGACAATGCCGTGGACTTCATCGCAGGCGCCCCGACACCGACCAACACCAAGGGCGAGACGACCGGTGGCGACCCCGTTCCACCGGCCATCGAGGCGAAGATCCACGACATCCAGGGCGACACGCGCCTGTCGCCGCTCAAGGACAAGCAGGTCGCCGACGTCACCGGCGTGGTCACCGCCATCCGGGCGTTCGGTTCGGCCCGCGGCTTCTGGCTCACCGACCCGCAGGCGGACGCCGACCCGCGCACCAGCGAGGGCATGTTCGTCTTCACTGGCTCGACCACACCGGCAGTTGCGGTCGGTGACGCAGTCATCGTCGGCGGCAAGGTCCAGGAGTTCTACCCGGACTCCCCGGCGACTTCGGCCTACCAGTCGACGACCCAGCTGACGGCCGCGCAGTGGGTCATCGGTTCGAGCGGCAACCCGCTGCCCGCGCCGACGGCCGTCACACCGGACCTCATCTCGGATGTGCTCGCCCCCCAACCCGGCGGCAACATCGAAGCACTCCCACTGGACCCGGTGAAGTACTCGCTGGACTTCTGGGAGTCCCACGAGAACGAGGTCATCACCCTTACCGACGCGCGGGTCGTGGGGCCGTCGACGTCGTTCAACGAGCTTTACGTGACCGCCAAGCCACAACAGAATCCGACCACTCGCGGCGGCAGTGTCTACCTCGCGTACGACAAGCTCAACACGGGTGTACTGAAGGTCCAGTCGCTGATCCCGTTCGCGGAGCAGCCTTTCCCGCAGGCGAACACCGGTGATCAGCTCACCGGGCTGACTTCCGGCCCGGTCGGGTACAGCAACTTCGGCGGCGTCACCATTCTCGCGACAGCCATGGGCGCGAAGAAGGACAACGGCCTCACGAAGGAGGTCACCCGCAGGCAGCGCACCGGCGAGCTCGCGGTGGCCACGTACAACCTGGAGAACCTTTCGCCCGCGAACCCGCAGGCGAAGTTCGATCAGCTCGCGCGCGGCATCGTCGAAAACCTGTCGTCGCCGGACATCGTCAACCTGGAGGAGATCCAGGACAACAACGGCCCGGCAGCCGTCGGCGACGGTGTCGTGGCGGCCGACCAGACGCTGCAGAAGTTCACCGATGCGATCGTCGCGGCCGGTGGCCCGCGCTACCAGTGGCGTCAGATCGACCCGCAGGACGTCACCGACGGTGGCGAGCCGGGCGGCAACATCCGTGTGGCGTTCCTGTTCAATCCGGCGCGAGTATCCTTTGTGGACCGTCCGGGTGGTGACGCGACCACCGCGGTCGGCGTCACCACCGACCGCGGCAAGGCGCACCTGACGATCTCGCCGGGCCGCGTCGACCCGACCAATACCGCGTGGGCGTCCAGCCGCAAGCCGCTCGTCGGTGAGTTCGTTTTCGGTGGCCGCACGGTGTTCGTCATCGCCAACCACCTCAACTCCAAGGGCGGCGACCAGCCGACGCACGGCCGCAACCAGCCGCCGACGCGGAGCTCGGAAGTGCAGCGGGCCAAGCAGGCGACCCTGCTGCGTGGGTTCGTCGACCAGCTGCTGGCGGCCGACCGGAACGCGAACGTCGTTGTCGCGGGCGACCTGAACGACTACCCGTTCTCGCCGGCCGTACAGACGCTCACCGCGGGCGGTGCGTTGAAGGACCTGATCGCCGGGTTGCCGGAGAAGGAGCGGTACAGCTACGTTTTCGAGGGCCAGTCCCAGGTTCTCGACCACCTGCTGGTGTCGCAGGCTCCTCGCGGCGTGGACTACGACGTGGCGCACATCAACGCCGAGTTCGCCCAGCAGGCCAGTGACCACGACCCCCAGGTCGTGCGTTTCCGTCCCAGTACCGGAAACTCGATCACCGACGCGTACTACGACCTGGCCGACTACATCGACCAGCTCCTCGGGAAATACCTCCCGAAGCCGTAGCACCGCCGAATATGTCGACAACTTCCGCAGGCTCCGTGCTCGGAAGTTGTCGGCATATTCGGGACCGGTGGGACTCAAGAGACTCGTGAGGTGCCAGAGGCGCCAAACTTGCGAATATGTCGACATGTTCGGAAGCGCAAGCGCGCGGAAGTTGTCGACATATTCGGAGAGTCGGCGCTAGCGGCGGGCGCGCCAGCCTAGGGAGAGCACGGCCTGGACGAGTTCCTGGTAGCTCGGCTTGACCTCTTCGAGGTACCGCTCCAGGTACTGCGCCCGCGCGGTCGCCGTCGGCTCGGGTTCGCCACCGACGTCCAGCCAGGTCAGCTGGGCGACGTTGTGCTCGGCCATCTTCCACCACCGGACGGCGCGTTCCTTGGCCCACGCCTCGCGTTCGTCGGCGGCGGTGACGGCCTCCGCCGCCTCCGCGAGCGCGGTCTCCAGTTCGTCCGCCCTGGCGAGTTCCCAGGTGCGCAGCTGCTCGGCCGACCCGCGGGCCAGTCCGACGATTTCCTTGTACCGCATGGCCGCGGTGATTCCGTGGGTCACAGCACTCCAGACCGGTCGGCTTCGGGTCGCTGGAACGGGATGATCACTTCGGGCGCGCCATGGGTACTGCGGTCGAAGAACAGCGCGCGCCCCGGCCGCGGCGACCACTGAACCACCTGACCGGCGGCGAACGGCGCGAGTTCGTTGCCCTGCACGTCCAGCGCCGCCCACGAACCGATGTCGTCGGTGCCGCCGAAACCGAGAGTGTCCTTGAGCCGCGACACGCTGCGCCACCAGCCCACGGTGTGCACGCCGTGGCCGGGGCCCTGCTTGAGGATGATCCGCAGCTGGTCGAGGCCGCTCTTTCCCGCGCCGGGTGCTTTCGCTTCCAGCGCGGGCAATGCCGCGTCGACGCCGTAGAGCAGCAGCACCTTCGGCCCGTCGAGGTTGGCAAGGTTTTCGGCCAGCTCGGTGAGCCGCGCGGACAAGTCCGTGACCAGTTCGACCTTGTGTCCTTCGCCGCGGAGCCGTTCGACGAGGTCCGTCACCGCGGGCACGCAGGACTCGACGGGACAGCTCAGCGTGAACTCCGCGGTCCCCGGCTCGAACTGCCTGGCCAGCGACCGGGCCGCGGAGTTCATAATGGACAGAGCTTCGGCCGTGGCCGCCCCGAGCACGGCCACGTTACGACCGGGCGCCGGCGGAAGCTCGACGCCGCAAGCCGCTTCGGCGACGTCGATCGACTGGCCCAGCAACGCCCGCGGTCGTTGGGTGGGGATCAGATCGGTGAACGCGGGCACCTGCTCCAGCACCGGCGAGAACGCGCCGTCGAACAACCGCGGGGGTGCGTAGGACTGGGCGTAGAGCTCCCAAAGCCGGCTCTGCAGCTGGACGAACACGTCTTTGCTGCTCGCGTCCGGGATGTGCACGAGCTGGTTACCGTGTGCCACACCGGAATCGTGGTTCACCACAGCGTGCCACTTCGGTGCGGCGACGGCCGCGTTGTTCGTTTCGGCCAGTACGCGGCGTGCCTTCGGCATCGCGATCCGCAGGGTGCACTGCTCGAAAACCGCCGGCTTGCCCCAAAACGCGTCGATGCCGGCGATGTCCTGACTCGCCAGCACCAGATGGATGCCCTGCGAACGGCCCCGCCGCGCGATGTCCTCGAGCATCTGGGTGGCCGTGTTGGTCACGCCGTCACGCCCGGCGAACAGGTACTGGAACTCGTCGATCACCGCGACGATCCGCGGCCAGTGTCCCGTTGGATCCTGTTCGCGCAGGTCGGCGAGGTTCGTCACTTCGTGTTCTTTTGCCGCCGCAGAACGCCTTCGCAGCTCTTCGGCGAGGAAACGCAGCAATGCCAACCCGAATTCGCGGTCGGTGTTGACGTTGACGCCGATCAGCTTCGCGTGCGGGAGCCAGCTGGCGTTGCGGCGGCCGGGCGCGAGCCCCGCGAACGAGACGCCTTCCTTGAAGTCCAGCAGATAAAGGGCGAGTTCATTGGGTGAGTAGCGCGCGGTGAGGCTGCCGAGCAGCGAGTACAGGAAGTTGGTCTTGCCGGACCCGCTCGGCCCACCGATCAGTGCGTGCGGAGTCGCGTCGCCGATCACGACCTCGACCGTTTCGCCTTCGTAAAACCCGACCGGCGCGCGCAGTTCCCGCGCCGAACTTTCCTTGCCCAGCTCCATCGGCAGCAGATCGGCGAAGGTTCGCGGGCCGCCCTGTTTGGCGATGAGCGCGTCCGCGATCTTGCCCGCGGCCCGGCTGACCTGTGCCGATGGGAAGGCCGGATCGAGATCCACCACCAGATCGGGACCGGTCATGCTACTGATCGCGCGCCGCTCGTCGAGGAGACTGATCGTCTCGACCGAGGTGCTCAGCGTGGTCGGCACGTCGACCAGGATCAGCGACATCCCGGCCGCCAGCGCGCCGCTTGCCACCCGTTTGAGGTCGCGTGCTCGTTCGGGTTCCAGTGTTTCGCCGTTGCCGTAAAGGACAGCCACCCGCCACGGCTCGCCGCGCTGCCCGGTCGCCTGCCGGATTTCCCGCAGTGACATGTACCCGGCCTGCATCCCTGTCGCGTGGATGCGGCGGATGTGCCCGGCGAGTTCGTCGAGCAGGTCGTCGAGCCGGCTCGGGTCGTAGAGCGTCAGCGCGCCGGTGCGGCTCAGCGGATACAGGTCCGGAAGAATTGCTGTGAGTTGCCCCACATCCCACAGATGGACGCGGACAGCGCCCGGTTCGAACGTGCTCAGCACGCGCATCAGGAGGTTCTGGACGATGCCGTCGACGACAGCCCGCGTCTTCGGCGCCGACGTGATCGACAGGTGGGATTCGTCCAAAAGTGGGATGGCGACGTCGAAAGCCCGGCCGATGTCCTGGCCCTCCACAGTGGACGAGCCGATCCGCCACAACCCCGGAGAGGTGAGACCGGGGTTGTGCCCGACGCGGCCGAGCCAGTCACCGGGCGGACGGCTCGCCGGACCGGGCGCGTTGGCCGCGACCAGTTCCCGCAATGAGTTCGGGCCCGCTGACCAGTCGGTATAGAACTGAGAGCGAACCGTACGCAGCATGGAGAAGACCTCCGCCGACGCCGGATGCCGACGCCAAGTCGACTGCTGTTCGGCCGTCGCATGGTCCATCCCGGCGGCGACGATCAGCCGTTCGAGTTCGATCTTGGCGAGCGCGGCTTCCGCTTCCCGCTTGGCGCCCGCGGCGGCGCCGAGTACCAAGCCGACCTGGCTGCGGACCCGTTCCAACGCGGTGAAGACACGGTTGCGCTGGTCGTTGGTCTTGTTGCCCATCAACGTGTGGCTCCTACAAGCGTGACTGGTATCCGGTCAGTAGTTCACTTGCATTGGCCAGTTTGCCGACTTGCGCGTCGATCTGCTCGGTGGCTAGCGCTAGCTGAGGCGGAAGCCACGGATCGGCCTGGCCTTGTGCCTCTACGATCGCGCGTCGCGCTTCCTCCAAAAGGTCCTTCGCCTGCCCGAAGTTCGCTTGCGCGTCGGCCAGACCCGTTTGCACAGCCGTCAACGACTGGTGGAGTTCTTCGAGCCCGGCCATCGAGGCTAAAGCCGCGCCGCGTAGGACTCCGCGGACGAGATGGCGCCCTCGATGGTGCTCTGGGTGCCGCTGATGCCTTGGATCGCTTCGGCGAACATCCCGTGCGCCTGGCTGACTTCCTGCTGACTGCTGCCCGAAGTGGCTTGCGAAAGGGTCTGTTGCGCCTCTTCCAAGGCCATCGCGGCCTGTTGCAGCGCGGCTATGCTCGCGGACGCTTTGTCCTTGGCAAGCGCGATACCAGCACGGACCTCTTCCACTCCGGCCATGGGGGGCGGGCTCCTTGAACTTGTCTGTGGACCGATCACGTCCGACTTATCAGCGTGACCGACCGAATGAGATATGTGAATAGCGCAAAGGTGTATGAACTTGAATCGACAAAACCCCGGACGTGCGGACACATCCGGGGCCAAGTCGATCTTGCGGAGGATACAGGATTCGAACCTGCGAGGGCTTTCACCCAACACGCTTTCCAAGCGTGCGCCTTAGGCCGCTCGGCCAATCCTCCGTGGAGAATCCTACCGGACGGCCTGGTGTCGCTTTGCGGGGGTCACGCCCAGCCGGGTTCCCTGGGCGACACGCCCCGGACGGGCGAATTCGCCCGCACTTTCGGCGACTCTGTCGAGCCCGGCACGGCTCTGCCGGGCTCGTCGCCCCGGGTCGCCGATCAGGACGGCCATGATCTGCGAAATCGTGACCTTGGGCTGCCAACCACCAAGGGGTGACGACCGTCTTAGCTTTCGTAAGGGTTGTGGAGTGTCCGGGGATCTGGGGATAGGTGACCGTGAAGAGAATTCTTGCCGGCGTATCGGCGCTGGTGGCGACGATGGTGCTGGCTGCGTGTTCGGGGGGCACCACCGGCGGCGGGGGTGCCCCGCTGGCGGTGGGCAACGTCGCGGCTTCGGCCACGACGTCGGCCAGCGCGCCGTCGAGCACCACGGCTCCGAGCAGCAGCGAGACGCCGACGCCGAGTTCGAGCAGCAGCAAGCCGGCTCCGACCACGTCGAAGACGACGACGTCCAAGCCAAAGCCGCCACCTCAGGCCGACCCGGGCGTGCCGTGCGCGGCGACGGTCAAGGCCTGTGTCGACCTGTCCGCGCACAAGGCATGGCTGCTCGAAGACGGCAAGGTCAGCTACGGGCCGGTGGCGATGCTGCCCGGGCGTACGGGCTATGAGACCTCGGTCGGCACGTTCAAGATCTACTCGAAAGAGAAGATGCACCTGTCGAAGGAGTTCGACAACGCGCCGATGCCCAACTCGCTGTTCTTCTACAACGGCGAGGCCTTCCACACCGGAAGCCTGTCGGTGTACTCGCACGGCTGCATCCACCTGTCGGCCGCGTCGTCGCAGAAGTTCTACAACACGCTCTCCGTCGGCGACAAGGTCCAGATCGTCCCGTAACGGTCGTCAGGCCAGGTCGGCGGGCACCGTGCCGGTTTCAGTGAGCGGCAGGCCGAGCGCGACGCGCTCGGTGAGCCAGCGGCTCGGCCGGTAGCGGGGATCGCCGGTGCCGCGGTGCAGGCCGCGCAGGATGCGCAGCACGACGTCGGCGCCAACTTCGCGGCCCCAGGAGAGCGGGCCGCGCGGGTAGCCGAGGCCGAGTCGCACCGCGGTGTCGATGTCCTCGGGGGTGGCCAGGCGCTGATCGGCGATTGAACACGCAGTGTTCACGATCGACGCGAGCAGGCGTTGCGCGATCATGCCCGGGCCGTCGCGCACCACTGTCACGGGCAGCCCCGTGGTGGCCAGCGCGGCCCACGCGGCGCGCCCGAACACGGGGTCCAGTCCGGGATGCACGGCGAGGGTCAGCCGATTGCGGAAGTCGCCGAGCTGGTCGACACCGCACGCGCGCTCGGCCGGCAGCCCACCGGCGACCGCAGCGTCCACTGTGGACTGTCCAAACGGGGTGAGCAGGACAACGGCATTGGGCGACGGTTCTTCGTCCCGTTCGACCTTGACGCCGGAGACGGCGAGCAGCGTGCTCAGCGCCTCATGATCCGTCCAGACCGGTTTGCCATCGTACTCCGGGGCTTTCGGCTCGGGCGCGACCTGTTGGACGCCGCCGGAGTAGTGGTAGAAGCCCTCGCCGTTCTTGCGGCCGAACAGCCCGGCGTCGACGCGCGGGCGCGTGAGCCAGGACGGCCGGAGCCGCGGTTCGCTGTGGAAGCCGCTCCAGATGCTCTCGAGTACGGCGTGCGACACGTCCAGCCCGGTGAGGTCGAGCAGCTCGAACGGGCCGAGCTTCAGGCCCAGCACGTCACGGGCGATTCTGTCCACATCGGACGGTTCGCAGAGCGATTCGCTCAGTATCTGCAACGCTTCGGTGCCCAGCCCGCGCCCGGCGTGGTTCACCAGGAAGCCTGGCGCGTCCTTCGCGAGCACCGGCTCGTGGCCGAGGCGCCGAACCAGCACACTCAACGCGGCGGGCAGCCACGACTGCGTCCGCGCGCCGGGAATGACCTCCACCAGGCGCATCAACGGAACTGGATTGAAGAAGTGCAGCCCGGCGAGCCTCGTCGGATCGGCGAGGGTGGCGGCAATCGCCGTCACCGAAAGGGAACTCGTGTTGGTGGCGAACACCGTGTGCGCGGGGCAGACGCGTTCGAGTTCGGTGAACAGCTCGGCCTTGATGGCCAGGTCCTCGCGGACTGCCTCGATCACCAGGTCGGTGTCCGGCGCGGGCGCGAACGGGCTGTCCAGCGGGAGAAGTCTGCCTTTGGCGAGCCGCGCTTCGTCCTCGGTCATCCGGCCCTTGGCGGCCAGCTTGTCGAACATCCCGCTCACGTACTCGACAGCCCGCGCGACCGCGTCCGGCTCGGCGTCCGCGAGTTCCACGGTCAGACCCGCACCGGCGGCGAGCTGGACGATCCCGCGGCCCATCACGCCGGTGCCGATCACCCTGATCACGTTGACCCGCTCCGGCCACTGTGCCGCGTCTACCCGCTGTTCAGTCACGAGCCCACTTAACCAGCACGGCAGGCGGTGCGGCGATGATTCCGGTCACCGCCCGGTGCTACACGAGACCGACGAAATCGGCCATCTGCCTGGTGGTGTGCGCGAAGAACGCGTCGGAAGGGTCGACGCTGTTGACGTACTGGCCGAACAGCTCGAAGCTGATCGAGCCGAAGAGCTGGGTCCAGGCCATGAGCAGGCGGGTCATCGTGGTGGCGGAGAGGTCGACGCCGAGCGTGGCGGTGAGGACCGCGGCCTGCTCCCGGAGCTGGTCCGGTAGCTCAGGACTGTCGGGGATCGGGCGGAGAGCGCCGCTCTTGATGACTTCGACGAGCGCTAGCGCAACGCGCCCGGCGGAGGCGATGGTGTCCTGCGGTGCCTGGTAACCGGGGATCGGGGAGCCGTAGATCAGGGCGTACTCGTGTGGGTGCTCGCGGGCCCAGGCGCGTGCCGCGTGCCAGATGGCCCGCCAGCGCTCGCGAGGGTCTTGACCAGGGTTGTCGGCCGATTCCGCGGCTTCGCCGATCGCGTTGTAGGCGTCGATGATCAGCGCGGTCAGCAGCTGGTCGCGACTGGGGAAGTAGCGGTAGAGCGCCGACGACACCATGCCCAGTTCCCTGGCGACCGCGCGTAGCGAGAGCCCGTGCGCGCCCACTTCGGCGAGCTGGCGCCGGGCCGCGTCCTTGATTTCTCGGGTGAGTTCGGCCCTTGCCCGTTCGCGTGCTGTCGAGGTGGCTGACATATCCGCCAGTGTGCCATCAGTGAGATCACTGCACAAATTAGAGAGCACTGCTCTTGACGAAAAGTGCGCCTGGGTGTTGACTGCTCATAACCGAGAGCACTGCTCTCCCAAAGCTAGGAGACGAAATGAAAGCCGACCGCTACATCGAGCCGAAAAAGACCACCAACCTGTTCAACGAGACCGTCGCGAAGCTGACCCGGCTCGGATTCAGCGTCTGGGGCAGCAGGGTGCTGTCGGTGAAGGGCCGCAAAAGCGGCGAACTGCGCTCGGTGCCGGTCAACCTGCTGACCTTCGAGGACGAGCGGTACCTGGTTGCGCCGCGCGGCGTCACGCAGTGGGTGCGCAACCTGCGGGCGGCGGGCGAGGGGCAGCTGCGAGTCGGCCGCCGGGTCGAGGAATTCACCTTCGTGGAGCTCACCGACGACGAAAAGCCCGCGCTGCTGCGCGCCTACCTCAAGCGCTGGAAGTTCGAGGTCGGTGTGTTCTTCGACGGCGTGGACGCGAAGGCATCGGAGGAGAAGCTGCGCGAGATCGCACCCGGCTATCCGATCTTCCGCATCGCCACGAAGTAGCGCTACCGGGCCTTGGCGCCGCCGGGCTTGCGCAGGGTGGTGACGATCAAGCCGATGCCGACGACCAGGCACACCAGGCCGATGAGGAACCAGAGCTTTGCGCCGGTCATGAAACTGCCGGTGATCCAGCCTGCGCCCTGGCCCGTCCAGACGATACCGATCAGGGTGAGCAGGCCGCCGACGACGAGAAAGACCCAGCGCTTCATCGGAACTCCTCTGTTGGTCTGTCGCCGCCAGTCTGGCACCAGGATCGGTACGGTTGGCGTGGTGGGGACCAAACTGCTCTACCTGGTGCGCCACGGCGAGTCCGGCGGGGACACCGAATGCAGCGAACTCACCGAAACCGGACGCCACCAGGCCGCACTCCTCGGTGAGCGGCTGCGCGGAGTGCCGTCTACCGGGATCCATCACAGCCCGCTGGCGCGGGCCGCGCAGACGGCCGCGATCGTCGGCGCTCGCCGCGGGAACTCGAAGAAGGGCCGCCGCAGGCAGCGGCAGCCCTCGAACATTTCGCCCGATCAGGCGACATCGATCAGCACGAACTGGTGATCTCGCACAACTTCGTCCTTGGCTGGTTCGTCCGGGACGCCCTCGATGCGCCTTCGTGGCGGTGGATGGGCCTCAACCAGCACAACTGCGGCCTCACCGTCATCCGTTACGCCGCAGACGGCATCCGTACTTTGATCACCTTCAACGACATCGGGCATCTTCCCGGAGACGGCAAAAGGTGGTGATCTCTCGGGGAATGAGAGACCACCACCTGTCGACAGATAGCTCAGGGATCAGGGAGTGGGGCGGACACCACCACCGGGCCGCTGGCCGCCACTCGGCATCTGGCCGTTCGGCGGCTGACCCGTGCCGCCGGCGCGCCCTTGGAGCGCGGTCGCGGAACCGACCGACGTCGCGGTCGCGGTGTCACCCGACACCTTCGCGACCACGGTCACGCTCTCGCCGGTCTTCGGCTCGCTGGTCTTCTGCGTCGTCGCATCGATCGTGTAGACCTGCGCGTAGCCGTCCTTGCTGGTCAGACTGATGGACGTCGCGCTGATCGCGGTCACGTCACCGGTCTGGAGTCGCTCGGTTGCGTAGCCGCCCTTGCCGTCCGCGACCACGAAGTCCCCGTGCAGCGCGTTGCGCAGGGCGCTCGTCTCGCCGCCCGCTGCCCCGCCCTGCGTGCCCCCGAACTGGCGGCCGCCCGCGCCGCCCATGCCGGGCTGCTGGGCGGTGGTGGTGCCACCGCTGGTGCCCATTGCGATCGCGACGCCGCCACCGGCCGCGATCAACACGGCAACCCCGACGGCGATGGCTGTCTTGCGTCCGTTCCAGCCTTTCTTGGCACCCGGTTCGGCACCCGGTTCGGCGGCCGGCGGCGGTGCGCCCCATCCGGCGGGCTGCGGCGGGACGGTCGGTTCGGTGCTCATCGGTTTCCTCCGGTCGTGTCCATTTGCCGACCAGAGTGGCCACCGGTGCTGTGCTGAAGCTGTGCGATGGGTGGGCGCGCGCTGTGGATGAGCCCGGAAATCCTCACAGGAGACGCACAGTGGCGGCACAGCCCGAACTTACGGAACCGGTCGATCATGGCACGATGACCAGTATGAATGGTGCTTCGTCGGATCAGGGCAAGGTAGACCTCCGCCGGGCGGACGGCACGCCCGTGCGGGTACTGGTTGTCGATGACGAGGCGACGCTGGCCGAGCTGGTCTCCATGGCGCTGCGCATGGAGGGCTGGGAGATCCGCAGTGCCGGTGACGGCACCGAGGCGATCCGCATGGCGCGGGACTTCCGCCCGGACGCGGTGGTGCTCGACGTGATGCTGCCCGATTTCAGTGGGCTCGAAGTGCTGCGCCGGATGCGGGCGGAATCGCCCAACCTGCCGGTGCTGTTCCTGACGGCCAAGGACGCCATCGAGGATCGCATCGCCGGGCTGACCGCGGGGGGCGACGACTACGTCACCAAGCCGTTCAGCCTCGAAGAGGTCGCACTGCGGTTGCGCGCGTTGCTGCGCCGGGCGAACGGTGTTTCCTCCGGGATGGGATCGGCGCTGGTCGTCGGCGACCTGACCCTCGACGAGGACAGCCGCGAGGTCCACCGCGGCGGTGAACTGGTGCCGTTGACGGCGACCGAATTCGAGCTGCTGCGGTATCTCATGCGCAACCCGAAGCGAGTGCTGAGCAAGGCACAGATCCTCGATCGGGTGTGGAGTTACGACTTCGGTGGCCAGGCCAATATCGTCGAGCTCTACATTTCCTATCTCCGCAAGAAGATAGACGCCGATCGGGAGCCGATGATCCACACCATGCGGGGCGCCGGGTATGTCCTCAAGCCCGCGACCTGAGCGGCGACTCGGGCGGCCGTGGACACTGCGCCGCCGCCTGATCGTGCAGCTCGCGGCGATGCTGGCGCTGGTCTGCCTGATAGTCGGCGTGGCCACGGAACTCGCGCTGCGCGACTTCCTGATCGGCCAGCTCGACAACAGGCTCAACCTGACCGCCGAGCGCGGAAACGGGCCACCGTCGGACAGGTCCGGCCCGCCGGGTGGCACTCGTCGGCCGCCGGACGCGCTGCGTGCGCCGGGGCAGCAGGTCGGCACACTGGTCGTGCACGTCAGTTCCAACGGGACGATCGACACCGGGGTGCTCATGGCAAGTCCGACCAACACCTACCCGTCGCTGCCGGCGGACCAGCTGACGGCACTGGTGAACCTGCCGCCCAACGGTGTCAAACGCACGGAGAACCTCGGGCCTTCGCTCGGCGACTACCGGCTGGTGTCGAACCGGATGCCCAACGGCGACATCATAATCATCGGTCTGCCGACTAAGGACGTCACGGACACGTTGTGGCAGCTCGGCTGGATCTTCGGCGGGGTCGCGCTGGCCGGGCTCGTGGTCGCCGGCGCTGTCGGCGCGGTGACCATCCGCCGGACGATGCAGCCACTCGACCGTCTCGCCGCGACAGCCAGCAGGGTGGCCGAACTGCCGCTGGATCGGGGCGAGGTGGCGCTTTCTGTTCGAGTATCCGAAGTAGACACCGATCCGCGTACCGAGGTCGGCAAGGTCGGGCACGCGCTGAACCGGATGCTCGGGCATGTGGCGAACGCGCTCACCGCGCGCCAGGCGAGCGAGAGCCGCGTCCGTCAATTTGTGGCCGACGCCAGCCATGAGCTGAGAACCCCGCTCGCCGCTATCCGTGGTTACGCGGAATTGACCAGGCGCAGCAAGGAAGCCGTGCCAAAAGACATCGCCTTCGCGATGAGCCGCGTCGAATCGGAGTCGGCGCGGATGACCACGCTGGTGGAGGACCTGCTCCTGCTCGCGCGGCTCGACTCGGGACGTGCCGTGGTGCACGAGCCGGTCGACCTGTCGAGACTGGTCGCCGACGCGGTCGCGGACGCGCATGTGGCCGGGCCGGATCACCGGTGGTTGCTGGATGTTCCCGGCGAGCCGATCAGCGTGTTTGGCGACGCCGACCAACTGCACCAGGTCGTGATCAACGTGTTGAACAACGCGCGCATGCATACGCCGCCGGGAACCGTGGTCACCGCCGCACTGTCCACAAACAGCAGCGTGGCGACCTTGGTGATCGCCGACAACGGCCCGGGAATTCCGCCCGAGGTCTTGCCGGAGGTGTTCGAGCGTTTCGCCCGCGGGGACAATTCGAGGTCGCGTGCCGCGGGGAGCACCGGGCTCGGGCTGGCGATCGTCGCGGCCGTTGTCGCCGCGCACCGCGGAGATGTCCGGGTGTGGAGCAAGCCAGGACGAACCGAGTTTCGCGTCACGCTGCAGGTAGTTCACAGCTAACGCACAGGACAGCCACAAGATAGGCACAACGGCGGACGGCACCTTGGCGGGCATGACGAGCGTGCTCTCCTTGACCCCTGTCACGCAATCCGAGGCGCCGGTCGCCGAGCACCCGAAATGGGTCCGCCCGGCCGTCGCGCTGCTGCTTGCCGTGACCGCGGTCCTGTACCTGTGGAACCTCGCACGCAACGGTTATGCCAACAGCTTTTACGCGATGGCCGTCCAATCGGGCACCCAGAACTGGGAGGCGTGGTTCTTCGGTTCACTCGACCCCGGCAACATCGTCACCGTCGACAAACCACCCGCTTCGCTGTGGCTGATGGGACTCTCCGGGCGGATCTTCGGGTTCTCCAGTTGGAGCATGCTCGTCCCGAACGCACTGGCCGGCGTCGCTTCCGTCGGGATCCTCTACCTGACCGTGCGCCGCACGAACGGACCGGCGGCCGGGCTGCTCGCCGGGTCCGTGCTCGCGCTGACACCGGTCGCCGCGCTGATGTTCCGGTTCAACAACCCGGATTCGGTGCTCGTCCTGCTGATGGTGACCGGGGCCTACTGCACGGTTCGCGCGCTTGAAAAGGCGAGCACCAAATGGCTCCTGCTCGCGGGTGTCGCGATCGGCTTCGGTTTCCTGGACAAGATGTTGCAGGCCTTCCTGGTGTTGCCGGCCTTTGTGCTGGCGTACCTCGTCGCCGCGCCGACGTCGTTGGGCAAACGGGTCGCGCAGCTCTTCGGTGCGGCGGCCGCTGTCGTCGTCTCGGCGGGCTGGTGGGTCGCCGCTGTTTCGCTGTGGCCCGCCGCGGACCGGCCGTATATCGGCGGCTCCACCGATAACAGCGCGCTCCAACTGGCCCTGGGCTACAACGGTCTCGGCCGGCTCCTGGGCGGTGAGGGAAATCCCGGCGGCGGTGGTCAGGCCGGTGGTCAGGGAGGTGGCCCCGGCGGCATGTTCGGCGGTCCCACCGGGATCGGCCGGATGTTCGACCCGACCTTCGGCTCGGAGATCTCCTGGCTGCTCCCGGCCGCGCTGATCGGCCTCGGTGCCGGCCTGTGGTTCACCCGCTACGCGCCGCGCACCGACCGGACCCGCGCCGCGCTGCTGCTGTGGGGCGGCTGGACAGTCGTCACCGTGGTCGTCTTCAGCTTCATGAGCGGCATCATCCACCCGTACTACACCGTGGCGCTCGCTCCCGGCATCGCCGGTCTGATCGGCATCGTCAGCGTCGAACTGTGGCGCGGACGCCATAACTTCGCCGCCCGCGTGGCACTGGCCGTGCTGCTCGCGTCCGCTGGAGTGTGGAGCTTCATCCTGTTGTCCCGCAACGCCTCCTGGCAACCGTGGGTGCGCTACATCGTGCTCGTGCTGGTCGCCGTGGGCGTCTTCGCCCTGCTGCTCGGCGCCGACCGCCTGCGCCGCGCCGCACCCGTGGTCGCTCTTGTCGCGTTGTGTGGTGGCCTGCTCGCCCCGGCGGCTTTCACCGTCGCCACCGCGGCCACCACGCACACCGGCGCGGTCCCGATGTCCGGTCCTGAGGGCGGCCGCAGTTTCGGCGGCCGTGGTACGGGGCAGTCGAATGCCGAACTGGACGCACTGCTCAACGCGTCGACGAACAAGTGGGCCGCCGCGACGAGCGGCTACCAGGAAGCGGCCGGGCTGGCGCTGGGGACCGGGAAGTCCGTGATGGCCATCGGGGGTTTCAGCGGCAGCGACCCCGCACCCACCCTGGAGCAGTTCCAGCAGTATGTCGCCGCCGGGGACATCCACTACTTCGTCGCGGGCGACACGGGCGGTTTCGGCGGCCGCGGCTCGGCCGGGATCGCAACGTGGGTCCAGTCGAACTTCACCGCGACCACCGTCGGCGGTGCAACCGTTTACGATTTGACGCAGTAACCGCAGGTGGCGAGCTTGATCGCAGCCGCCTGCGACCCTCGGTGTGAGGGGTCGCTACACTTGTCCACGGGCCCCGCGCGGCGTCCACCCTGCGAACCTCCCCAGGGCCGGAAGGCAGCAAGGATAAGCAGGCTCTGACGGGTGCGCGGGGTCCGCTTTCGGTTAACCGGGGCCCAGTGCGTCGAGAGAGGCACCTCGCCCGCTTCTGTCGGTCCGTGCCGGTAGTCTCGCGTCGTGGCTCTAGCCCTTTACCGCAAGTACCGTCCGGCGACCTTCGCCGAGGTGGTCGGCCAAGAGCATGTGACCGAACCCCTCCGCACAGCGTTGTCGTCCGGTCGCATCAACCATGCCTACCTCTTCTCCGGCCCTCGCGGCTGCGGGAAGACGTCGAGCGCGCGGATCATGGCGCGTTCGCTCAACTGCAAAAAGGGTCCGACGCCGGATCCGTGCGGTGAGTGCGACTCGTGCAAGGCGCTTGCGCCGGAGGGCTCCGGCAGCGTCGACGTCACCGAGCTCGACGCGGCCAGCCACGGTGGTGTGGACGACGCCCGTGAGCTGCGCGATCGCGCCTTTTACGCGCCTGCCGACGCGCGGTATCGCGTGTTCATCATCGACGAGGCGCACATGGTCACCACGCAAGGCTTCAACGCCCTGCTGAAGATCGTGGAAGAGCCGCCGGAGCACGTCATCTTCATCTTCGCGACCACCGAGCCGGAAAAGGTGCTTCCCACCATCCGCTCGCGGACGCACCATTACCCGTTCCGGCTGATCCCGCCGAGTTCGATGCGCGCGCTGCTGGAGCGCAACGTCGCCGCCGAGGGGGTCACCGTCGATCCCGCGGTGTATCCGCTGGTGATCCGCGCGGGCGGGGGTTCGGCGCGCGACACGCAGTCCGTGCTCGACCAGTTGCTCGCCGGCGCCGGGCCGGAGGGGATCGACTACGGCCGGGCGGTCGCGCTGCTGGGGGTCACCGATGTTGCGCTGATCGACGACATGGTCGACGGCCTTTCCGCCGACGATTCGACGGCGGTGTTCGGCACGGTCGAGAAGCTGTCCGAGGCCGGTCACGAGCCGCGCCGCTTCGCCACCGACCTGCTGGATCGCCTGCGTGACCTGGTCATGCTTCGCTCGGTGCCGGACGCGGCGGCGCGCGGGCTGGTGTCCGCGCCCGAGGACGAACTCGCCAGGATGATCGCGCAGGCCGAGCGGATCGGGCTGGCGACGCTGTCGCGGTACGCCGAGATCGTCCACAGTGGACTCCTGGAGATGCGCGGGGCCACCGCGCCCCGGCTGGTGCTGGAACTGTTGTGCGCCAGGATGTTGTTGCCTTCGGCGACCGAGGGCGAAGCGGCGATGCTGCAACGTCTCGAGCGGCTGGAGCGCCGCGTCACGGCCGGGGGCACGCCGTCACCGGGCACGGCTGCTGCCGCTGTTCCCGCGGCACCTGTCGCTCAGCCCGCGCCGGCCGCTCCCGTGGCGGCGGCACTTCCGCCGGCTCCTGCGTTGTCCTCGGGCGGTGGCTACCAGCGGCCGTCGCAGCGACCGGCCGAGGCGGCTCCTGCACCGGAACCCGTTGTCCCGCAACGACAACCGGCTGCCACCCCGGCCGCTGCTGCCGCACCCACGCCGGTTGCGCAGCCGCCAGAGCCCGCCGCTGAGTCGCTCGGCGGGATCGACGCCGCCGCGGTGCGCCGCGTCTGGCCGGACCTGCTGGCCGCGATCCGCAAGATCCCCGGTGGGCGCAGCACCGAGGCGATGCTCACCCAGGCGACCGTGTACAGCGTCGAAGGCACGGCGGTGACGCTGACGCATAACGCGGAACCGTTGGCGCGCAGGCTTTCCGAGCTGCACAACGCCGAGAAGATTGCGGCCGCGTTGGGCACCGTGCTCGGCGGCGAATGGCAGGTGCGGTGCGTGCACGGCACACCGTCGTCCGCCCCGGCCAAGGCGAGTGCCGCCGCGGCCCGTCCGCAGGCCGCGGCGCCCCCGTCCGGTCAGCAGCGGTCGTACAACCGCCCGTCGGCCGCGCCCGCGGCACCCGCGGCCGAACCGTCCAGGCAGGACCGGCCCCCGGCTCAGGCCGAACGCCCCGCACCCAAGCCCGTCACCACCGAGCCGGACATCCCGCTGCCCCCGGAACCCGTCGAGGAAGACGAGGAGCTCTACTCCGAGGACTCGAGTCCCGCACCGCCCGCGCCTGTTGTCGACGACGAGCAAGACGTCCTGGCCGGAAAACTGCTCTCCGAACACCTGGGCGCCCGCCAACTCGACTAGCTCTGCCTCGGGGAAATATGTCGACACTTTCCCCACCGTCGAACGGGCGACTGTCATTACCCCAAAGCGGCGATGGGGGCACTCAACGCCCCCAACGCCGCTTTGGGGTAATCCCGGGGCTCTCCGCCACGACATGTGTGCACAGTTCGCCGACACGCCCGGGCATCTTTCAGCCGAGGTAGGCCTCGATGGCGGCGGCGATCGCGTCGGCGTACCCCTGGCGGCCGGTGGCGCTGGTCATCGCGGCGGCCTCGGTGGCGTCGCGCATGTTGCCGCATTCGATGAGCGCGGCCGGCCGGGTCGAGAGGTTCAGCCCGGCGAGGTCGGCCCGTGGCGCGAGGCCGTCCTTGCCGATGTAGTTGGCGGCCGGGAAACCCGCTGAGCGGAGTCCGTCGCGCAGCGTCTTCGAAAGCCGGGTCGACGGCTCGCCCTGTTGCGCGTTGAGCGGCGGCGCCGAGTACGCGACGTGGAATCCGTGGGCCCCGGACGCGTTCGAGCCGTCCGCGTGGATGGACACGACGGCGTCCGCGTTCGCCGCGTTGCCTGTCGCCGCCCGCTTGTCGACGCACGGCCCGACGCCTTTGTCGTCGGTCCGCGTGTACACGACCTTGATGCCCTTCGCCGCCAGCGCGGCACCCACGCGCTGCGTGACGTCAAAGGTGAACGCGTGCTCGGGATAGCCCGCGTTGGTGGAGGTCCCGGTGGTGTTGCACGGTTTCGTTTCGCCACGCCCGGCCGGGACGAGCTTGTTGATCTCCGCCGCGTGCGAGCCGTTGCCGCCGTTGTGGCCCGCATCCAGCACTACGACCTTCGACACGGGCGCAGGTGAAGTAGTGCTCGAGGGAGTGGACGGCGGTGTCGGCGTACTCGCAGTGCTGCTCGGGGACGGGCCCGGAGTGGGCGCCGGCGCGCTCGGAGCCGCCACACCACCCGCGGGAGACTCACAGCCCGCGAGCAGCAGCAAACCCGTGATGGCCAGAAAAGCAGCTCGCTGTCGCACGGCGACCACGGTGTCATACCACCGGCGGCTAGGCTGGGAGGCACGTGCATTCCAGGAGAGGATCGTTGGAGATCATGGTGCAACCCGGTGGTGGCTTCGATATGGGCCAGATCCTGCAGCAGGCCCAGCAGATGCAGCAGAAGCTGGTCGAAGCCCAGGAAGAACTGGCGAACACCGAGGTGACAGGTACCTCCGGTGGCGGGCTCGTCAAGGCGACCGTGACCGGTGGCATGGAGCTCAAGGGCCTGGTGATCGACCCGAAGGTGGTCGACCCGGAAGACACCGAGACCCTCGCCGACCTCGTCGTCGCCGCGGTCCGTGACGCCTCGGCCAACGCGCAGAAGCTCACCGAGCAAAAGCTGGGCCCGCTGGCCGGCGGCCTCGGTGGCGGCATGCCGGACCTCGGTGGTCTCGGCGGCCTCGGTCTGCCTGGCGCATAGCTTGTACGAGGGTGTAGTCCAGGATCTGATCGACGAGCTCGGGCGGCTGCCCGGCGTCGGTCCCAAAAGCGCGCAGCGGATCGCGTTCCACCTGCTGGCCGCCGATCCCGCCGACATCGGGCGCCTGCAGGAAGTACTCGGCAAGGTCAAGGAAGGCGTGCAGTTCTGCGAGATCTGCGGCAACGTCTCCGAACAGACCGAGTGCCGGATCTGCCGTGACACCCGCCGCGACCTCACGGTCATCTGTGTGGTTGAGGAGCCGAAGGACGTGCTCGCCGTCGAGCGCACTCGCGAGTTCAAGGGCCGCTACCACGTACTCGGTGGCGCGCTCGACCCGTTGTCCGGCATCGGTCCCGAGCAGCTCCGCATGCGGCAGCTGCTGGCGAGGATCGGCGGCGCGGAGATCTCGGAGATCATCATCGCGACCGACCCGAACACCGAGGGCGAAGCGACGGCGACCTATCTGGTCCGGATGCTGCGCGACTTCCCCGGCCTGAGCATCACCCGCCTGGCTTCAGGCCTCCCGATGGGCGGCGACCTCGAATTCGCCGACGAACTCACCCTTGGCCGCGCCCTCTCCGGCCGGCGAGCTATGTAGTTTATGGCGCGCTCCCGCGAAGTAGTAGCCAGGCCGTGACCTGGCGAGCTACGTCTAGTTTCGTCAGGGGCGGCCTACCTCCGACTTAGCGGGGCCTTCGGCCAAAAGAGGGCGCGGCACTCCAAAAGATCAAAAGACTTGGGTCGCGTCGGCCGGGGAGACTTTGAATGCTGGTCCTCAGTGCGGAGAGTGTGGCGGGGCGGGTGTTGGCCGCCGAGCCGAAACTGGGGAGCGTTCGGCTGCTCGCCATCGACGGGCCGTCCGGTTCGGGTAAGTCAACGCTGGCAGCGGCGGTAATAGCGGAATTGCGCACTCAAGACGTCTCGGTCGCGCTTGTCCGCACTGATGAGTTCGCGACCTGGGAACACCCTGTTTCGTGGTGGCCGAGGCTCGTTGAAGGCGTGCTGGAACCGTTGCGCGCCGGACGTCCCGGCCAATACCGTCGCATGGACTGGACCACTGGATCGCCGCAACTGGGAGCGTTGGTCACGGTCGACGTGCCGGCCGTTCTCGTCCTCGAAGGTGTCTCTTCCGGCCGATCTTCGGTCCGCCCCCTGCTCTCGTATCTTTGCTGGGTCGAAGGCCCTGATCAGGCACTTCGGCTCGAACGGGCGGTGGCCCGCGACGGCGAAAGCAGCAGAGGCGCGCTGCAGGCGTGGCAGGCGTTCGAACGCGGCTGGTTCGCCGTCGACCGGACTGGACAACATGCGGTATCGAAAGGGTAACCATTACCTTACGTGATTGATAACCAACACATTGGGGTCAAATAGCCCACCACGTAGCGCGATCGTAATCTCGCGCACTTAAGTGCCGGGGCTCAAACGGCTAGGGTCGGCGGACAAACCTGAACCCCGTTCGTTCCTGACCGACCGGACGGGTGAATAAACCGAACATCTCCCAAGGGGTGCCAGATGCTGCAAATGCGGGTGGCCCGAACGCGCCGGATAGCCCTGATCGGGCTTGCCGGAGCGCTCGCGGTCTCGATGTCCGCTTGTGCTCAGTCCAAGCGTGATGACAGTGCCGCGGGAGGTGGCACCGGCGGGACAATGGTCTTCGGGGCCACCGGTAACCCGAAGATGTTCGACCCGATCTTCAACGACGAGGGCGAGACCTTCCGGATCACCCGGCAGATCTACGACACGCTGCTCCAGAACAAGCCTGGTACGGCCGATGTCGTGGGCTCGCTCGCCGAGAAGTGGGAGCCGAGCAACGACGGCAAGACCTGGACCTTCTCGCTGAAGAAGGGTGTCAAGTTCTCCGACGACACGCCCTTCGACGCCAAGGCCGTCTGCTTCAACTTCGATCGCTGGTACAACATGAAGGGCGCCGCCGCCCAGAGCCAGATGATCTACTACGGCGACGTCTTCGAGGGCTTCGCCAAGAACGAAGGCGACGCCACCGGCGACCCGGTCTACAAGTCCTGTGAAGCCAAGGACGACTCGACGGCCGTCATCAACCTGAACAAGGCGAAGGGTGCTTTCCCCGCCGCGTTCACGCTGCCGTCGTTCTCCATCTCCAGTCCGACGGCGCTGCAGAAATACAACGCCGACACGGTGACGCAGAGTGGTGACTCGTTCAGCTACAGCGACTACGCGAACAAGTTCCCGACCGGTACCGGTCCGTTCAAGTTCGAGTCCTGGGACCAGGCCAAGGGCGAGGTGTCGATCGTCAAGAGCACCGGCGGCACGGACACCGCGAAGCTCGACAAGCTGATCTTCAAGGTCATCCCCGACGAGAACGCCCGTAAGCAGGCGCTCAAGTCCGGTGACATCGACGGCTACGACTACCCGTCGCCCGCGGACTACGCCCTGCTGCGCAACGATGGCGCCCAGGTCCTCATCCGCCCGTCGTTCAACATCTTGTACCTGGGCATCAACCAGAAGAACAACGCCGCACTCAAGGACGTCCGCGTCCGCCAGGCGCTGGCTTACGGCATCAACCGTGAGCAGTTCGTCAAGTCGAAGCTGGCCGAGGGTTCCGAGGTCGCGACGGAGTTCGTGCCCAAGGCGATCGCCGGTTACAACGACCAGGTGCCGCAGTTCCCGTACGACCCCGAGAAGGCCAAGCAACTGCTCGCCGCCGCGGGCGCCAGCAACCTGACGCTGAAGTTCTACTACCCGACCGAGGTCACCCGGCCGTACATGCCGAACCCGGCGGACACGTTCACGGCGATCTCCGAGGACCTGAAGAAGATCGGTATCACGGTCGAGGCCATCGCGAAGCCGTGGAACGGTGGCTACAAGGACGACGTCCAGAAGGCCGGCAAGCAGGACATCCACCTGCTCGGCTGGACCGGTGACTACAACGACGCCGGCAACTTCGTCGGTACGTTCTTCGGCCGCTCGAAGGCGGAGTTCGGGTTCGACAACCCGGCGCTGTTCTCGGCGATTTCCGCGGCCGACGCCGCACCCGCCGGTGACGCGCACACCAAGGCGTACCAGGCCGTGAACCAGCAGATCATGGACTACATGCCTGCCGTTCCGATCGCCTACCCGACGCCCGCTCTGGTCGTCGGCGCGAAGATCAAGGGGCTCGTCGCGAGCCCGCTCACCGACGAGCGCTTCAACACCGTGACGAAGGGCTAGTCTCTCTTTTCAAATACTGAGTCGACCGAAGGGCGGGGGCGCGCAACACGCGCCCCCGCCCTTGAGTCCATTGAAAACATGGGCCCCATCACCCGAAGCAGGCACAGAATTCCATGCTCCGATTTATCGTGCGTCGGCTGCTACAAGCGATCCCGACGCTTCTGATCCTTTCCATTCTCGTCTTCGCCTGGCTGCGCGCGCTGCCCGGTGGGCCGGCCGGAGCGATGCTCGGCGACAAGGCCACGCCGGAGAAGATCGCCAACCTCAACCACATTCTCGGGCTCGACCAGCCGATCTACCTGCAGTACATCAAGTTCCTCGGCCGGGTGCTGACCGGTGACTTCGGCAACTCGCTGATCTCGACCCAGCCGGTGGTCCAAGAGGTCATCGACTTCTTGCCGGCGACCATCGAACTTTCCTTCGCCGCGCTGTTCATCGCTGTCGGCCTCGGTATCCCGCTGGGTTACCTCGCGGCGCGGTTCCGCGGCGGCATCATCGACAACCTGACCATCATCGTCACCCTCGTCGGTGTCGCGGTGCCGGTGTTCTTCCTCGGTTACCTGCTGCAGAACAACCTTGCCGAGCCGCTCGGCCTCCCGTCGCAGGGCAGGCTGACGACCGGTCTGGACGCCACGGACGTGACAGGTTTCGCCGTCCTCGACGGCATCCTCACCCAGGAATGGGACGTCGTATGGGACGCGCTGCGGCATCTGGTGCTGCCCGCGATCACCCTGGCGACCATCCCGCTCGCGGTGATCACCCGCATCACCAGGGCCTCGGTGCTCGACGTCCTCAACGAGGACTTCATCCGCACCGCGCAGTCCAAGGGCCTAGCGGAGCAGACGATCCGCGGCCGTCACGTGCTGCGTAACGCGTTGCTCCCGGTGGCGACCACGATCGGCCTGCAGACCGGCCTGCTGCTCGGCGGCGCGGTGCTGACCGAACGGGTCTTCACCTTCCGCGGGCTCGGCTTCCTGCTCGCGGAAGGCATCGAGCGTAAGGACTATCCCCGCTTGCAGGCGCTGATCCTGCTGGGCGCGCTGGTCTACGTACTGGTGAACATGCTCGTTGACGTCTCCTACGGGCTCATCGACCCGAGGGTGCGTGTCCGATGAACACCTTGCTGAACAAGAAGAAAGAGCCGATCGACAAGCTGGCCGCGACGGCCGGGGGCGGGCGCAGCCTGGCGGGCGAGGCCATCCGACGGATGGCCCGCAGCCCGGTCGCCATCATCGGCGCGGTCATCACGGCGTTGTTCGTGCTGCTGGCCATCTTCGCGCCGCTGCTGGCGCCGAAGGACCCATTCGACCGCGCGCTGCAGGACCAGGTCCAGCTCGGTCGGGGCATCATCCCCGGCGCGATGCCCGGTTATCCGCTCGGTGTCGACGACTTCGGGCGTGACTTCCTTTCACGGCTGATCGTCGGTGCGCAGCAGACTCTGCTGGTCGGTGTCGTCGCGACCCTCATCGGTGTCTCGGTCGGCATGATCATCGGTGTGCTGGCCGGTGCGTTCGGCGGCTGGGTCGACACCATGCTCATGCGGTTCGTCGACGTGCTGCTTTCGGTGCCTTCGCTGCTGCTCGCGATTTCGGTGGCGGCGCTGTTCGCCAAGCCGAACCAGTGGACGGTCATCATCGCGGTCTCGATCGTGAGCGTGCCGATCTTCGCGCGGCTCCTGCGAGGCGCGATGCTCGCCCAGAGAGACGCCGACCATGTGCTCGCGGCAACGTCGCTGGGCGTGAAGCGCCGTACGGTCGTGTTGCGGCACATGTTGCCGAACTCGCTGGGCCCGGTCATCGTGCAGGCCACGCTGACCCTGGCGACGTCCATCATCGAGGCGGCGGCGCTGTCGTTCCTCGGCCTCGGCGACCCGGATCCGTCCCGCGCCGAGTGGGGCTTGATGCTCGGCAAGGCAGCGCGTCAGTTCCTCGACATCCGGCCGGAGCTCGCGTACTACCCGGCGATCGCGATCATCATCGTGGCGCTGGGATTCACGCTGCTCGGCGAGTCGATGCGAGAAGCCCTCGATCCCAAGAACAGGCGGTGACCCCGTGGCTCTTCTTGAAGTACGTGATTTGACCGTCAAGTTCCAGCGTCGCGGCGAACAGTCGTTCACCGCTGTGGACGGTGTCAGTTTCGACGTCGAACCCGGCCAGACCGTCGGGCTCGTCGGCGAGTCCGGTTGCGGCAAGTCGGTGACGTCGCTGGCGATCATGCGACTGCTGGCCAAGCGCGGCAACTCGGTGACCGGCTCGGTTTCCTTCGAGGGCACCGATCTGCTGAAGATCTCCGACAAGGACATGCGCAACCGGCGTGGCCGCGACCTCGGCATGGTGTTCCAGGACCCGTTGTCCTCGCTGAACCCGGTCATCCCGATCGGGCTGCAGATCACCGAGGTCCTCGAGCGTCACCGGGACATGCCCCGGAAGAAGGCGCGGATCGAGGCCGCCGAGCTGCTCGACAAGGTCGGCATCCCCGACCCGACGCGGCGGCTCACCGAGTACCCGCACCAGCTCTCCGGCGGCATGCGGCAGCGCGCGCTGATCGCGATCGCGCTGGCGTGCAAGCCGCGGCTGCTCATCGCCGATGAGCCGACGACCGCGCTCGACGTGACCATCCAGGCGCAGATCTTGGCTCTGCTGAAGGAACTCGTGCAGGACACGGGTACCGCGCTGATCATGATCACGCATGACCTCGGCGTGGTCGCCGGGCTGTGCGACGAGGTCAACGTGCTCTACGGCGGCAAGATCGTCGAACGGGCGGAGCGGCACGCGCTGTTCGCCGAACCGCGCCACCCGTACACGCACGGGCTGCTCGCCTCGATCCCGCGTCTTGACGCCGGTCGCGGGGAGAAGTTGGTCCCCATCAAGGGATCGGTGTCCGACAACATTCCGTGGGAAGACGGCTGCGCGTTCGCGCCCCGCTGCCCGAACGTCGTGGATTCCTGCCGTGGCACGGCTCCTGACCTGGTGCCCGACCGCGGTGGACTGCTGCGCTGTTACAACCCGGTGCTGCCGGTAGTGGCCGCTGGGGAGGGAAACCGATGAGCGAGGCTTTGAAGACAGCGGCAGGCGATGTCCTGCTGACTGTCGAAGATTTGAAGGTGCATTTCCCGATCAAGCGCGGTGTCGTCATCGACCGAACGGTCGGTTACGTCTACGCGGTCGACGGCGTGGACCTCGCGATCCGCCGCGGCGAGACCTACGGGCTGGTCGGCGAGTCCGGCTGCGGAAAGTCGACGCTGGGCCGGGCGATCCTCCGGCTCACCGAACCGACCAACGGCAGCGTGGTCTTCGATGGCACCGACGTCGCCAAGCTCAAGGGTGAGGCGCTGCGCACGGGCCGCCGCCGGATGCAGATGATCTTCCAGGACCCGATGTCCAGTCTGGACCCCCGTCAGTCGGTGGAGTCCATTTTGGTCGAGGGCATGAAGGCCCATGGTCTGGACAAGGACAAGGAGAGCACAGGCAAGCGCTTGCGCGAGCTGCTCGCCTCCGTCGGACTGCCGGAAAGTTCGCTGCGGAAGTACCCGCACGAGTTCTCCGGCGGACAGCGTCAGCGCATCGGTATCGCGCGGGCGCTCGCCGTCGAGCCGGACCTGATCGTCGCCGACGAGCCGGTGTCCGCTTTGGACGTTTCGGTGCAGGCACAGGTGGTCAACCTGCTCGAAGAGCTGCAGGAAAAGCTCGGGCTGACGTACCTGGTCATCGCGCACGATCTGGCCGTGGTGCGGCACATCTCCGACCGGATCGGCGTGATGTACCTCGGTTCGCTGGTCGAAGAGGCCGACGCGGACGCGCTGTACGAGGAGCCGCTGCACCCGTACACGCGGGCCCTGCTCTCGGCCATTCCCGTCCCGGACCCGGTGGTCGAGGACAGCCGTGAGCAGATCCTGCTCGCCGGCGACCTGCCTTCACCGGCCAACCCGCCGAGCGGCTGCCGTTTCCACACGCGGTGCCCGTGGAAGCAGGAGAGCCTGTGCGACTCCGACCGTCCGGTGCTGCGCGAGATCGGTGCGGGACACCGCGTCGCGTGCCACTTCGCGGAGGACATCCGTGATGGCAAGATCGTCCGGCACGCCGTGGCGGCTGAACTGGTCGAAGCGGATCTCGGGCTCAATCCGGACATCGAACCCCCGGCCGCGGCGTCCATCGCCCTCTAGCTCCACAAAGGTCTCCGAAGGCCATCCTGGATGGCGTCCCCACGCGAGGGACTCTAAAGCCCTCGCGTGGGGACGCCATCAAAGTGGCCTTCAGGGACTTTGGCGCCTCGAGCAACCGGTACCCTGCGATGGCAAGCGGATTCTGGGGAATACGGACAAAGGGGTAGCTAGTGCATATCAACCAATGGCTGGAGACCATTCCGCCGTTGTCCGTTTATCTGCTCGTCGGCCTGGTCATCATGGTGGAGAGCCTGGGGATTCCGCTGCCCGGTGAAATCGTGCTGGTGAGCGCGGCGCTGCTCGCGTCGCAGCACGCGAACGTCAATCCGCTGTGGGTCGGCATCTTCGCCAGCACCGGCGCGATCGTCGGCGACAGCATCGGGTACGCCATCGGCCGCAAGGGCGGTAACCGGCTCTTCGCCTGGGCGGGACGCAAGTTCCCCAAGCACTTCGGCCCGAAGCACATCGAGAAGGCAAAGGGGATATTCCAGAAGCGAGGCGTTTGGGCTGTCTTCTTCGGGCGTTTTATCGCTTTCCTTCGCATTCTCGCGGGACCGCTCGCCGGCTCGCTGCACATGCCGTACGCCAAGTTCCTCGCCGCGAACGCGCTCGGCGGCATCGTCTGGGCCGGTGGTACCACCGCGGCCGTGTATTACCTGGGCATTGTGGCTGAGAAATGGCTTTCGCGGTTCTCCTACGTCGGCCTCGGCGCCGCCGTCATCGCCGGGGTGATCATCAGTCTGGTCGTCAAGAAACGGATGACCCACAGTGAGGACGACGACGAAGAGTCTCCTGCGAAAGCACCGCAGGAATCGACCGTCGAGCGCTAAACGCTGCCGGACAGCGCCGTCGCCTTGGGAGTCTCGACTTCCAGGAGCGGCGGCCCCTTCTTTTTGAGTGAACCCAGCAGCACCCCGCCGATGACGATGACAGCGGCGATCAGCTCCAGCAGTGTCGGCTGCTCGCCGAGCGCGAAGAACGCCAGCGAGATGCCGACGATCGGAACCAGTAGCGAGAACGGCGCGACCACGCCTGCGGGGTTCCGGCCGATGAGCGTCGTCCAGATGCCCGAGCCGACGACCGTCGCGATCAGCACGATGTAGGCCAGCCCGCCGATCGCCGCCCAGCCTTCGGGCGTGTTCAGGGTGGTCAACGCCGTCCAGCCCGCGGTCGGGCCTTCGGTGATCAGCGACAGCGCGAACATCGGGATCGGCGGCACGACCGACATCCACAGTGTGAAGTGCAGTGGGTTCGGCGCTGCCGCCTGCCGCGAGCTCAGGTTGCCGAACGCCCAGCTCAGCGCGCCGAGCAACGTCAAGATGACCGGCAGCAATGCCGCGTCGCCCGCCTGCTGCCACGCGATCAGCGCCATTCCGGCGACGGCCAGCGTGATCCCCGCCAGTTGTCGCCCGGAAACCCGCTCACGAAGGAAGGTCGCGCCGAGCAGCACGGTGAAGGGCGCGGACGCCTGCAGCACCAGCGAAGCCAGCCCGGTCGGCATACCGGTATCCATCGCGATGAACAGGAACGCGAACTGCCCGGTGCCGAACCCGAGTCCGTAGCCGATCAGGTAGCGCACCTTCACCTTCGGCCACGGCACGAACAGGATCGTCGGGAACGCGATGAGCAGGAATCGCAGTCCGCCGGCGAACAGCGGCGGGAAATGGTCGAGGGTGACGTGGATGGCCAGGAAGTTGGCGCCCCAGAGGACGGCGACGAAGGCGGCGAGAAGGCGGTCGCGGGGGGACATGCCTCCACTGTGTCTGTACGGATCGTTAAGGACCATCGAGAATATCTGCAGGAACCTTGAAGTACCGCTTCACATAGACTCGCGGCGTGGATATCGGCAGGTTGAGAACGTTGCGCGAATTCGCCGACCGCGGCAGTGTGACGGCCGCCGCACGGGCGTTGCACTGCACGCCGTCTGCGGTGTCGCAGCAGCTACGGGCACTGCAAGCTCAGGTCGGGCTGCCGCTGACCGAACCGGCCGGACGCGGGCTTCGGCTCACCGACGCGGGCCGCGCGCTCGTCGCTCGCGCGGACGACGTCCTCGCCGCGCTGGACCGGGCCGAGTCGGAACTCGACACCTATCGCAGCGCGCCGCGTGGCCGGGTGCGGCTGGCGATCTTCCAGTCGGCCGGGCTGATGTTGCTGCCCGGCCTGCTGCACCGCGTCGCCGAGTTCGATGGCTTGGAGGTCGACGTCCGGGACGTCGACATGACCCCGACCGAGGTCCCGGGGCTGGTCGCGGACTTCGACGTCGTCGTGGCGCACCGGGACGAGCACGCGCTGCCGTTCGACACCGAGCGGCTGGAAGCGGTGCACCTGCTGCGCGAACCGCTCGACGTCGCTTTGCCCGCCGGACACCGGCTCGCGTCCAGGGATCGGGTCGAGTTGGCGGAGCTGGCGAGGGAACGCTGGATCAGCGTCGACTTCGGATTTCCGGTGGACGACGTGCTGCGCTCGTTGACGGTGCGCACCGGCGTCCGGCCTCAGGTCGTGCAGCGGATCAACGATTTCCGGATCACGGAAGCACTTGTGGCTGAGGGGCACGGAATCGCGCTACTGCCTCGGTACACAATGGACACAACGCGTGGGCTGCTGCGGCGTCCGCTGGCCGGTGTCCGCGCCGCGCGTTTGATCGAAGCCGTGATGCGGACGGGTTCGTCGTCACGCCCCGCGGTGGCGACCGTACTGGCCGCCTTGCGCGCGGAGGCGGACGACATCATTTCTTCAAGCTCACCTTGAGGAATTTGACCCCGATCAGCACAGCGCCGATGACCATCACGACACCCGCGGCCATCAGGATCAAACCCCCGCCGATATTCGCCCCGCCCCACTGCTCCGGAAACGCCGCTCTGGCGGCGTAATTGAGCACAATGACGACGGCACCGATCGTGAACAACGTCAGGCCTGGTCTCGATAGCCGATTCATGTCACCTAACGCTACTAGGCACCGACGCACCGTGCAGCGTGGTGAGCTGACGGTGCCGCAGCGCGAAGGCGATCCCGGTGCCCAGCAGCGTGGCGACCCCGAACGAAAGCACCATGCTGACCCCGGTCTGCTCCACGAGTTGGCCACCGACGTAGCCGAGCAGGGCGACGTACGACGTCCATAGCGTCACACCGATCATCGACGCGCTGAGGAAAGTCACTATCGGCCAGCGAAGTGACCCGGCCAGCAGCGCGCCGACCGTCCCGCCCGATGGCAACCAGCGCGCGACGACCAGCGCCGGTCGCGGATGACGGCCGAGATGCTCGTCGAGCCAGCCGAGTCCGGCGTCGATACTCGGCCGGCGGCGCAACTTGGACAACATCCGCGGCCCGCCGGCCCGGCCCAGCGCGTACAGCGCGAGGTCGGACACCAGGCACCCGGCGGCCGCGACCGCGATCACCGGCAGCAGCGCTGTCTCGTTCTGGGCGGCTGCCACGCCCATGCCGATCAGCGCCATTTCGGTGGGCAGCAGTGGCACGAGCGCGACAACGAAAAGGACGAGCAGCGCGGCCGTCGTTCCGTTCATAATCTCTACAACGTCGCAGGTCGGGAAGTACTCCCACCCTCAGTGACCTCTCAGCACCTCGACAGCTTTCACAGCTTCACGAACCGCTGCGGCCCGGGTGAGTGGGCAGGCGCGCCTGTAGGGGTGGCTCGTGAGTGTTTCGCGGTGTTCTAACCCCGCGAAACACACACGAGGGTGACCACCAGCTGGCGTGATTCACGCCAACATCGCCAGGAAGGCGCGCCAAGCTTGGGGCGCGAGGCGGAGGTGGCCGGAGGCGGGGGCTTTCGAGTCACGCACGGCCGTGGCGCCCCGAGTGAGGGCGATTTCCACGCAGTCACCGTTGTTGGCGTTGCTGTAGCTGCTTTTGCGCCAGGTCAGCTCGGTGCGCTCTCGGGTGGACATGGGGTGCCTGCCTCCAGACGATCGTAGGCGTCTGCCAAGTTGGCAAGCCATGCCCGCGATTGTCCCCGATCCAGTGCATGCCGATCGAGTCTTGTCAGGAAATCGCGGTACAGCGCGATGTCCTCAGGCCTCTGCAAAAACATCCCGGCCGCCAAGGTCTCTGTGTAGGCGAGCGGCGCGTGTGCGCTGTAGTCCATCAGCCGAAACGCGCCACCGGTGCTGAACGGGCCAGCCGAGTCCAGTACAACCCGGATCCTGCATCGCCGTTGTGAGGCGGCGAGCGCAAGGTAGAGGAACTGCTCTCCCATCACCAGAATGTCGCCCACGGAAGTACGCAGCGCATGCTCTTGGATGAAGAAGGTGCACTCCGGCGGAAATCGCCGTTTCAGCAGATCTTGGCGCGCCAGCCGAGCCTGAATCCTCAGCTCGATTTCCTTCGCGGGCCGCCTGGAGCCCCAGCGGAAGAGCGCTCGCATGTAACCCTCGGTCTGGAGAAGACCGGGTACGACCAAGGGCTCGTATTGAGCGATCGAACTGGCAATGCTTTCTTGCAGGATGAGTGAGCGGAGCTCAGTCGGTAGTTCCACATTGTGCGGCCGTACCCAGTAGGCATCATCGGGTTGTGCGGCCAGTTCCAGCATGCGCTCGTAGTCCGGTCGCACCAAAGGCCCGCAGCTTGCCAGGTAGGTCGCCACTTCCACCCCGGATGGCGGTCGCCTGCCGTTTTCGATATGGGAAAGCTTGCCGTGGGTCCAGCCCAGTTTCCGGCTCAGCTCGCGCCCGCTCATGTTCGCTCGCTCGCGGGTGAGCTTCATGTCGAGGCCCAATTCGCGTGCCCGTGCGGTGGAGTCGGGCCGTGCTGTCTCGGTCATGTGATCACGCTAGGACCACATAACCGTTGCGAGACAGCACGGCACGACCGGTTCACCGCAAAGGACTCAGCCGGTACCGCGAGGTACCGCTACCGGTGAGACCGGTTCACCGCCGAGACGACCGCGCGCAGCGAAGCCGTCACGATCGACGCGTCGATGCCGATGCCCCAGAAAACCCGGTCCGCGATCGCGCACTCGATGTACGAAGCCGCTCGCGCGTCATCGCCGGGAGTGAGAGTGTGCTCGCTGTAGTCCAGCAGCCGCAGGTCGAAACCGACCGTCGACAGCGCGTCGAAGAACGCCGCGATGGGGCCGTTTCCGTTGCCGTGGATCTCGTGGTCGTCACCGTCGACGCGCACGGACGCCTTGATCTCGTAGTCGCCGCCACCGCTGTCGGTGACGTGCTGGCGGATCAGCTCCAGCGGCACGCGCGGCTCCAGGTACTCCGCGGAGAACGCGTTCCACATCGTCGCCGGGTCGACCTCGCCGCCGGCGGTGTCGGTGTGGCGCTGGATGACCTTGGAGAACTCGATCTGCAGGCGGCGCGGCAGGTCGAGCTGGTGCTCCGCCTTCATGATGTAGGCGACGCCACCCTTGCCGGACTGCGAGTTCACGCGGATGACGGCTTCGTAGCTGCGGCCGACGTCCTTCGGGTCGATGGGCAGGTACGGAACCTCCCACGGGTACTCGTCGACGGGCACGCCCGCCTTGTCGGACAACGACTTCATCGAGTCGAGGCCCTTATTGATCGCGTCCTGGTGGCTGCCGGAGAACGCGGTGAACACCAGGTCCCCGCCCCACGGGCTGCGCTCGGGCACGGGCAGCTGGTTGCAGTATTCGACCGTCCGCTTGATCTCGTCCATGTCGGAGAAGTCGATCTGTGGGTCGATGCCCTGGCTGTACAGGTTCATGCCCAGCGCGACGAGGTCGACGTTGCCGGTGCGCTCGCCGTTGCCGAACAAGCAGCCTTCGATGCGGTCGGCGCCTGCCAGGTAGCCCAGTTCGGCGGCGGCGATGCCGGTGCCGCGGTCGTTGTGCGGGTGCAGCGACAGGATCACGCCGTCGCGGCGCTCGATGTTGTTGCTCATCCACTCGATGGAATCCGCGTACACGTTCGGCGTGGCCATCTCGACGGTCGCGGGCAGGTTCAGGATGACCGGCCGCTCGGGCGTCGGCTGCCAGATTTCGGTGACGGCGTTGCAGACCTCGGCGGCATACTCCAGCTCGGTGCCGGTGTACGACTCGGGCGAGTACTCGAAGCGGAAGTCGGTGTCGGAGTACTTCGCGGCGTACTCCTGCACCAGGTCCGCGCCCTGCGTCGCGATCTTCTTGATGCCTTCGCGCTCCTCGCGGAAGACCACGCGGCGCTGCAGGATGGACGTCGAGTTGTAGATGTGGACGATCGCGCGCGGCGCGCCTTCCAGCGACTGGAACGTGCGCTCGATCAGCTCCGGGCGGCACTGCGTCAGCACCTGGATGCGGACGTCGTCGGGAATCGCGCCTTCTTCGATGATCTCGCGGACGAAGTCGAAGTCGGTCTGGCTTGCGGCTGGGAAACCGACCTCGATCTCCTTGTAGCCCATGCGCACCAGCAGTTCGAAGAACTTGCGCTTGCGGGCGGGGGACATCGGGTCGATCAGCGCCTGGTTGCCGTCGCGCAGGTCCACCGCGCACCACAGCGGCGCGCGCTCGATGCGCTTCGTGGGCCAGGTCCGCTCCGGCAGATCGATGTCCTCGATCAGCTGGTGCCAGGGGCGGTAGCGGTGAACGGGCATCGACGTGCCGCGCTGGGTGTTCCAGACGGGCTGATCCGCGGGTGCTGTCCTGGCCGGCTTACGGATGCGGTTGGGCGAAGTGCGGGGCGTGGGTGTGGTCATGCTGGGTAAGACTCCTGCCGGGGAATGGGTCGAGTTTCGACCGGCATCACAAAGCCCCGCGACGAGGAGCCGGTCCGGTCAGGCCCCGTCGCGGCAGCGAAGCAGGAGAGCGCGTGCCACGCCTCCACCTTAACCACGTGACGTGCCCTAAGGAAAGTCAGGCGGATCACGTGGGTGTTACTGGCAGGTAGTAATTGGCGTAGTCACGTGCCAGACTTCCCGGCATGGGTGAGCACGCTGAGCCGGAACCCGAGACCAAGCCCGCGGAACGCCACGATGTTGATCGGCGCAGTGTCGACTGGCACAAGCAGACGGATCGTGCGGTCTCGTTCCTGGCGGCCCTGGTCCGCTGGATCGGGCTGATTTTCGCCGCGTTCCTGGTGCTGTACGTGGTCTTCGTGGTCGGGTCGGCCAATCAGGAGAACGGCATCGTGTCGTTCGTGAAGGGCTGGGCCGAGTCCGTCTCGCTCGGCTTCAAGGATCTGTTCCAGCCTTCGGACCCGAAGTTGAGCGTGTTGGTGAACTACGGCATCGCGGCGATTTTCTGGCTGGTCGTGTCGGGAATCGTGGCGAAGGTCATCCGCCGGGCCGGTGGCCAGGGCGGCGGTTGATCTATCACCCGATCGGGTAGGTTCCGTGCGCTGTGACCGCGCGCACACAAGGGGCGACTCGATGAAGTTCTACGCCGACCGGCCGATCCGCCGCACCGCCCAGGTGCTCGCCGACCTCGCAGCGCTCTCACTCGCCGTTTTCGCGATCTGGCTGGGCACGGAAGTCCACGCCCAGGTCATGAAGCTCCGTGCGCCCGGCGACGGGCTCATCGACGCCGGCACCGGCCTGCGCAGCACCTTCGACTCCGCCGCCGACAACGCCGACGACGTCCCGCTGGTCGGGACCGCGCTGGCCAACGCACTGCACACCGGGTCCGACGCCGGGGTCAAGCTCAGCCAGGCCGGGCAGTGGCAGGTCGAGGCGGTGACGGATCTGGCGCTGTGGATGGCCGTCATCCTGATCGCCATCCCGGTGGTGTTCCTGCTGGCCACCTGGCTGCCGCTGAGGGTTCGCTTCGTGCGGCGGGCCACCGCCGGTGTCCACCTCCAACGGCTCGGCGAGCAGGGCTACGACCTCCTCGCCCTGCGCGCCCTCGTCACCCAGCCGCTCCCGCGCCTTGCGAAGGCGGGTGAAGTCACCACCGGCTGGCGCAACCAGGACCCGGCCGTCATCCGGAAGCTCGCCCACTGGGAGCTCGAGCGCCTTGGCCTCGATAGCTAGTGTTGCGTAATCCTGCTCGTCTTACGTTTGCTGGGGCTCAGGCGGCGCCTCGCTGCGTTGTCGAACAACCAGGTACAACAGAGGTACCTGGTTGTCCTCCGGTCATGACCCCTGCAAGACGAT
>JAVXWP010000176.1:0-25819 GCA_032230695.1 Actinomycetota bacterium
CGCGTGGCGGCCTCGCCGGACGCCGCCCTGCAGGCTCGACATCCGTTCCCGCACCTCGTCTGGGGAAAGCGAGAGTATCGGCCGCTCTTCCGGCGGCCAGTGGTACTGGGTCTCTTCGGCGACACGGGCCCGCGGTACCTGCCTCGGCAGGGACTGCGAGTCGTCCTCGTACCCGGGCTCGTCCTCCGTCGGCCATTGCGGCTCCGGCTCGGATTCCCGACGGAGAAAGGCTTCCTGTTCCGCAACCGGCTCGTAAGGTGTGATCGCCGGTCGTGAAGGCGGGCCGGCCGCGAACCAGCGCGACAGCACGTCCTGATATGCGGGCATCCGCTCGGTGGGCTCGTCGGCGTCCAGTAGGGACAAATCGGCTTCCTCGGTCGGCCAGACAGGTGCCACGTCCCGCTCCACGACCGGGGCGCGGCGCAATGGCCACTCGTCAGGGGCCGGGGCGGGAGGCGGCGGTTCCGGATCGGGTTCCGGTTCGGGCTCGGCTTCGAGTTCCGGGTAGTACAGCGGGAGAAGCGGGGACTCCAGCGGTGCCGGGTCGGCGATCGGCGCCTCCTCCACTTCCGGTTCGACGAGCAGCGCGGGCAGCTCGGCCGGCGGGATCGGCTCGGTGACCAGCCTGCCCGGCACCAGGACGGTCGCCATCAGGCCGCCCATGTCGGGCGTCTGCAGCCGGACGTCGATGGAGTGGAGCCTCGCCAGTGTCGCGACGACGTAGAGCCCCATCCGGCGGGACACCTCGACGTCCACTTCCGGCGGGTTCGCCAGCCGGGCGTTGGTGCGGTCGATCTCCGGTTGCGGCATGCCGGCGCCGTGATCGGTGATGTTGATGAGCCAGTCGCCGGCGTCGGTCTGGGAGCTGACGACCTCGACGACCGTGTCCTCGCCCGAGTAGGCCGTCGCGTTCTCCAGCAGCTCCGACACGACGTGCACGAGATCGTTGACCACTTCACCGACGATGGCGAGATTCGGCGCGGGCATGATCTCGATCCGCTGGTAATGCTCCACTTCGGACAGTGCCGCGCCGATGATCTCGTCCGCGGAAACCGGTGCCGACGCCGCGCGCCCGAGCTCGGTTCCGGACAGGACCAGCAGATTCTCGCTGTTGCGGCGCATCCGCGTCGCGAGGTGGTCGAGTTCGAACAGTCCGCCGAGGGTATCCGGGTCCTGTTCGTTGGCCTCCATGCGATCCAGCACCGCCAGCTGCCGCTCGACAAGGTCCTGGCTGCGCCGCGAGAGGTTCACGAACATCGAGTTGACACTTTCGCGCAGCATCGCCTGCTCGCCCGCGAGCCGCACAGCTTCGCCGTGCACCGCGTCGAACGCCCTCGCGACCTGGCCGAGCTCCTCGCGCGTGAACACCGGCACCGGCGCGACGAAAAGCCGCCGCGCCACCGAACTCTGCTGCGGGTCCGGGTCGTTGAGGATGCCCTCCACCACCGCGGGCAGCTGGTGCTCGGCGACCTCGAGCGCGGTGCGCCGCAGGATCCGCAACGGCCGCAGCAGTGAACGCGCGATGATCACCGACAGCAGACCCGCGATGATCAGCACCGCGAGCACGATCCCGGCGTCCCAGATAGCGGACGTCCTCGCCTGCGCGGCGAGCATGTCGGTGCGTGCTTGGGTCTGGGAAAGCAAAGCCTGCTGGACCTGGTTGGCCAGGTTGATCGTGTAGGTGGCCGATACATCCCACTTGTCGGGATCGAGGCCGGCCAGGTCCTGGTCGTTCTCGGCCCGCAAGAGCGCCGACTCGACCATGTCGTTGCCGATGTCGACGACCAGGCCGATCACGGTGTCGTCGTACATCCGCTGCTCGTCGGGAGTGGCGAACGTCCGGTAGTCGTTGCGGGCAGAGGCAAGCTCGGCTTCGGCGCCCAGCAGCGCGCGGGTGCGGTCGTTGTCGAGCCGTCCTGTCGCCAGCCCTTCGGCCATGATCGACCGTTTGACCGACATCTGATCTTTCACCCTGGCGAGTGCATTGCTGGCCAGCCGCATGCGGGCGAGAGCGGGGTCGCCGATTTCGGCGGTGGTCGATCTGCTGATGTCGAGCACGCCGGAAATCAGCTCGCTGTACGACCGCAGCACAGCATCGGCCGGAAACGCGGAATGCTCGCCGGAATACCGGAGTCCGGTCAGCACGCCGAGCCTGTCTTCGGTCTGGCGCAGGCTATCCGCTGCCTGGGTCGACAATCGCGAGCTGCTGTCGGCCAGCGTGCGGTCGAAATTGCCGACCGCGATGTCGACCCGCTGCCGTTGTGCCTCAAGGGGGCTCGTATCACCCTTTCGGTTCAATGCTACGAAACCGACAGTCAAGTCCCGTTCACGCTGCAATTGGTGCACGACGTCCGCCACAGCGCTGTCGACAGGACTCCTCGCGGCCAGTTCGGCGAGCTGCTTCGCGTCGCCGAGATCGGACTTGACCCGCAGCCCAACCAAGCCGATCACGGCCATCGCCGGTACGAGCAACAATACGAAGAGTTTGGTACGCAGGCGCCAGTTTCTGAGCCGCCAGTGCCCGGTCATCGGCGGCAGACCTTGCCGTGCGTCCGTCGCGACGCCCTTGTTGGCACGCTTGTCGCGACGAGTCACCTGCTGTCCTTTTCAACCGCGGTCGGGTCACGCAGCGACGGGGCACCCGCGGCCGCTGTCGTGGCGGATCTTCCCGAACCTACTGGAGAGTAGTGAAAATCGGAGCGATTCGACAATCACTCTATCGTGGCACGCCCCTACTCGCGGTGGTCCAGTCCCACACCCTTAAGCTCCAGCACGGAGAGAGGGACGGATGGTGCGACGGTTCGCGATTCCTTTGACCGCCTTCTTGCTGGCGGTAACCGGGTGCGGAGTGCTTTCAGGCGGACCCGTCGAGCAACAACCACTCGAACGGACGACACTGCGGGTGGGCGTCGGCAGCGCCATCGACACCGCCCCACTCCGCCTCGCCGTCGCCGACGGCCGCTTCCAAGCGGCCGGACTTCACATCGAACTCGTCGAGGAGGGCCACGGCGACGGCCTGACACAATTGTCCGCCGGCCAATTGGATGTCGCGTTCGCCAACGATGTGGCGATGTTCCGGGCGGCAGCCACGGGAACTGCGCTCCAACTGCAGGGCGAGGCGTACACGTCGGGCAGCAACACCATGGCACTGGTGACCCTGCCCGATTCGAAGTACACCGAGACGGCGTCCAAGAAGGCGCCGTTGATTGCGGTGACCATGCTCGGCGACCTCGGCACGCTTTCCGTCCGGTCCACCTTGGGCACTGCGGGAGTCGACCCGAACAAGATCAAATTCGTCCAGTCGCCGTTCGACCAGATGACTCAGCTGCTCAAGCAAAAAGGCGCCGATGCCGCCTGGATGATCGAGCCGTTCATCACCCAGGCGGAGAAGGAACTCGGCGCGAAGATCATTGCCGACGGCGCCCGCGGTGCGACGCTGGAACTTCCGGTGTCGAGTTATGCGTCGAGCGGCATCTTCGCGCAGGCCAATCCACGCACGCTGGCATTGTTCCGCAAAGTCCTCGGCGAAGCGCAGCAGCACGCCAACGACCCGGCCGTCGTCCGCGCGGCGCTCCCCCGCATCTCCGACATCGACGCGACCACGGCTTCGCTGATCTCGCTGGGCACGTACCCGACCACTCTCAACGGCATCCGGCTGCAGCGCGTCGCGGATCTGATGCACAGTAACGGCGTGCTCGCCGAACGCTTCGACGTCCAGGCCCTGCTGCCGGTTACGGGCGTGCCTTAGCTCGCCGTCACGGTTCTCAGACGCCGCTTAGATGCTTTCGCCTACTTCGGTCAGGCAAACCGTGCGCACGGGCGGTCCTTCGAAGAGCAACCCTGCGCCGCCGAGTTCCTCGCAGGCATCCCTGTGGTCGCCGGTTTGGACCTCGACGTTCGCCTCCGCCTGTGATGTACGACACCCTACCTTCGCGATCTTCGTATCGTCGGCGATGGCCGTCAGGCAGTCACCGGTGGAGACGTTCAACGCGAGGCACAGCGTGTAGCGCGTGCCGTCGTTCTCGGTGACCCGCAGGCGGGTGTAATCGTCGCTGGGACAGGTCGAACCGCCCTCCTGGCGGGTCTCGACGAGGAAGACCGCCTGTGAGTCACGGCAGGAAAGCCTCTCGAATCCGCTTCCCTGCGTGATGTGCAGGCAATCCCCGGCCGCCGGGCCGCCCACCGCGCCGGCGATGGCGAAGATCGCGACCGCACCCAGTGAACCAACCCCGAGCGCCGCCAGCACGGCTACGACAATCCCGGCGATCGCGACGGCGCCCAATCCGCCTTTGGCCGGTGTTGTCGTCAAGTTGTCCCTCCCGGTTCCACCGCCACCATCTTCCCATCCCGGCGGGCCACGTATAAAGGAGAACGTGACCAATGGCCCGCTGATCGTCCAGTCTGACAAGACCGTGCTTCTCGAGGTCGACCACCCGCAGGCCGACGACGCACGGATCGCCATCGCGCCGTTCGCCGAACTGGAACGCGCGCCGGAACACGTCCACACCTACCGCATCACCCCGCTGGCGTTGTGGAACGCGCGGGCCGCCGGCCACGACGCCGAGCAGGTCGTCGACGCGCTGACGACGTACTCGCGCTTTCCCGTGCCGCAACCGCTGCTGATCGACGTCGTCGACACCATGGGCCGCTACGGCAGGCTCACCATCGCCAACCATCCCGCGCACGGTCTCGTGATGTCCACAACGGACCGCCCAGTGCTGGAAGAAGTGTTGCGCAGCAAGAAAATCATCCCGATGATCGGCGCACGCGTCGATGACGACACCGTCGTCGTGCACCCGTCGGAACGCGGGCGGCTCAAGCAGGCGCTGCTGAAGGTCGGCTGGCCGGCCGAAGACCTCGCTGGCTACGTCGACGGCGAAGCGCACGCTATTTCGCTCGACGAAAGCGACTGGAACCTGCGCGAGTACCAGCGTCAAGCCGTGCAGGCCTTCTGGGCCGGCGGCTCGGGCGTCGTCGTCCTGCCGTGTGGCGCGGGCAAGACCATGGTCGGCGCCGCGGCGATGGCGGAAGCCAAGGCGACCACGCTGATCCTGGTGACGAACACCGTCGCCGGGCGGCAGTGGAAGCGCGAGCTGATCGCGAGGACGTCGCTGACCGAGGAGGAGATCGGCGAGTACTCCGGGGAGAAGAAGGAGATCCGCCCGGTCACCATCGCGACCTACCAGGTGATCACGCGCAAGACCAAGGGCGAGTACCGCCACCTGGAGTTGTTCGACTCGCGGGACTGGGGCTTGGTCATCTACGACGAGGTCCACCTCCTGCCCGCGCCGGTGTTCCGGATGACCGCGGACCTGCAGTCGCGACGGCGTCTCGGCCTGACAGCCACCCTTGTGCGCGAAGACGGCCAGGAGGGCGACGTCTTCTCGCTCATCGGCCCGAAGCGCTACGACGTCCCGTGGCGCGACATCGAAGCGCAGGGCTGGATCGCACCCGCGGAGTGCATCGAAGTCCGCGTGACCATGACGGACAACGAGCGGATCATCTACGCGACAGCGGAAGCGGAGGAGCGCTACAAACTGGCGTCGACGGCCGCGACCAAGACCCCGGTGATCAAGTCCATCGTCGCCAAGCACAAGGGCGAGCCGACGCTGGTGATCGGTGCCTACCTGGACCAGCTGGAAATGCTCGGCGACGAGCTCGACGCGCCGGTGATCCAAGGGTCCACCCGGAACAAGGAGCGAGAGAAACTGTTCGACGAGTTCCGGCGCGGAGAGATCAGCACATTGGTGGTTTCGAAGGTGGCGAACTTCTCGATCGACCTGCCCGAGGCTTCGGTGGCGATCCAGATCTCGGGGACGTTCGGGTCGCGACAGGAAGAAGCTCAGCGGCTGGGGCGGTTGTTGCGGCCCAAGGAGGACGGGCGGCAGGCGCACTTCTACTCGGTGGTGTCCCGGGACACGGTGGACACGGAGTACGCGGCGCACCGGCAGCGTTTCCTGGCTGAGCAGGGGTACGCGTACAAGATCATCGACGCCGAGGACCTCCTGCGCCCCATCTGATCTTGGCTGGCTTCCCCATGCCCCCAATGCGGCGTTCGGGGCGTCCAGTGCCCCCAACGCCGCATTGGGGAACCTCCGGGCTCCTCCACCGCCTCAAAAGCCACTGAAGTCACACCAGTCACAGCGCGCCCACCCACTCGGGTGAGCCGTCCGCACTGCCGCCTCCCGAGCTTGAAAACTGTCAGACCCTCGAACTACTGTTCGAATCATCAACCGAACACTAGTTCGAGGGGACCCCGATGACCATCCAACCGCTGCACCGTTCCACTCCCGCTGTCGAGCGGTCGCGCGAGCTCGAGCTGCCGCCGGGAAACTGGCACGGCAGGCTCTGGGTTTCGGATGCCCGGCTGGCAGATCCGGCCTTCTACCTGCAGTGCGTCGCCGATTACGAGCGCACCAGGCTGTGGCCGGTCCTCATCCCGCGCGACGAGCGGTTCGCCGCGAACGGGGAGGATTGGATCGACGACAGGGGCAGGCTCGCGCCCGCCGAACACAAGGTGCCGCTGGTCGATCCGGCGGCGGCGCTGGACAGGTGGTGGGACTCTTCGTGCTGCGACGGCGCGTGCCTGCGGCCGTTCGGCGCGCGGTTCCCAGGGCTGACGCGGCGGCCGGCGCGGCGGTCGGATCCGCTGGCGGAGGCAGGCAACACCGGGTCCGTGCTAGCCGCGCACGGCGAGTATCGGCTCGGGCTCGTGCAGACGGAGCGGCCGGCCGATATCCCGGCCATTCTCGGCTGGACGGGCATGATCAAGTCGACCGACCGGGTCGCGGAGCTCTCGGCGGTGTTGCGAAGCTGGGAGGAGCGCTTCGGTGCGACGTTGATCGTGCTGGGCTTCGACGCACTGGAGCTATCCGTCTCGGCGCCACCGCGCAACCAGGCACGTGCGCTCGCCGTGGCCGCCGAGCACCGGGCCTTCAGCCTGCCGACGTTCGCGGGGCAGCCGGGCAACATCCGCGAATTCGCGTCCGGACTGGTTCACACGCGCCACTGGAAGTTCTCGTGGGCCTAGCCTCCAACTGGCCACACTAGCGTCCTGCGCCGAACACTAGTTTGACGCGCCGTGCGCTGGGAAAATCCTTGACATGGCGGAAATACGCATGGGCACGTCAGGCTGGCTGTATCCGCCGTGGCGCGGAACCTTCTATCCGAAAGGACTGCTGCATCGACGAGAGCTTGAGTACCTCTCACGCAAGGTGAACAGTGTCGAAATCAACGGCTCGTTCTACTCGCTGCAGCGTCCAGAACGCTATCGGACATGGTTCGAGCGGACCCCCGAGGATTTCGTGCTTTCGGTCAAGGGTGGCCGATTCATCACCCACATGAAGCAACTGCGGGACGTCGAAACCGCGCTGGCGAACTTCTTCGCCTCCGGGGTTTTGGCACTGGACAGCAAGCTCGGCCCGATCCTGTGGCAGCTGCCGCCGCGGCTGCAGTTCGACACCGAGCGGCTCACGGAGTTTTTCGACCTATTACCCAGAAATACTCGCGCGGCATCGAGTCTGGCCAAGCGGCACGACGAGAAACTGAAAGGAGACGCCTTTACGAAACCAGGAACCACCAGGCCGATCCGGCACGCACTGGAGGTCCGGCATCCCAGCTTCGCGACCGAGGAAGCCGTCAAACTGCTCAGGCAGCACGACATCGCCTTGGTAGTCGCCGACACGGCGGGAAAATGGCCGTTCGTCGAGGAGGTCACCTCGGACCATGTGTATGTGCGGCTCCACGGTGACAAGGAGCTCTACGCCAGCGGGTATTCCGACGAGGCCTTGGAGACCTGGGCGACGAAGATCCGGCACTGGCACGGCGATCTGCACAAGGATGTCTATGTCTACTTCGACAACGACATGAAGGTCAAAGCGCCAGGCGACGCCATGTCGCTGGCCGAGAAGCTCGGCGTCGACATGACGTCGCCGGAAGCGAGTTAGGCGCTCCGCGACTGGCCGCGGTGCTTGCCCTCGCCGATCTCCTCGACCAGCTTGTCGCAGAACGCGGGCAAGTCGTCGGGATTGCGGCTGGTCACGAAGCCGGCGTCGACGACAACCTCTTCGTCGACCCACTCCGCGCCCGCGTTGCGCAGGTCGGTCTGCAGGCTCGGCCAGGACGTCATGCGGCGGCCGCGTACGACGTCGGCCTCGATCAGCGTCCACGGCGCGTGACAAATGGCCGCGACGGGCTTCTGCTGCGCGAAGAACCCGCCGACGAACTTCACGGCGTCTTTGTTCATGCGCAGGAAGTCGGGGTTGGCCACGCCGCCGGGCAGTACCAGGCCGTCGTAGTCGTCCGGGGAAACGTCGGTGATGACCTTGTCGACCGGGAAGGTGTCCGCCTTGTCCAAATGGTTGAAAGCCTGCACTGTGCCGGGGTCGGTCGACACCAGTTCCGGCGTGCCACCGGCCTTCTTCACGGCCTTCCACGGCTCGGTCAACTCGACCTGTTCGATGCCTTCGGGAGCGACGACAAAGGCCACGCGCAGTCCGGTGAGTGTGTCCGACATGAAAATTCCCTCCGTTGTAGACGTACAACGGAGGACTACCCGGAACTCCGGCTAGCTCAAACCAGCATCTCCGGGCGACGCGACGCGCACAGTCAGCGGCTAGTCAGTGGCGTCCTGTTGGGTGACACCGTGCGGGTGATCTGTCCGCGTGCTGTCACTGGGGGTCAGCGCGCGGACCGTTCACCCGCACCACTCAACAGCCCAGTCCGGCGCGGGACACTAGTTTGGCTCGCACGTCGTCGGCGTCCGGGTGGGAAAGGTCAGTGAGCACCCGGCCGGCGCGCAGCCAGCAGTCCCTGGCCCGTGGCCTGTCGCCGGCGCGCAGGAACACGTCGCCGAGCTCGTTGAGGACGTCCGCGGCCTGGTAGAGCTCGCCTCGGGTGAAGAACATCTCCGCGGCCAGGTCGAGGCAATCGACCCCTTCCTCGAGCCGATCCAGGCCGATGAGCGCCGTGCCCTTGCTGCGCAGGGCGAACCTCTCCTCCTCGACGATCCCACTGCGCCGCCAGATCCTAAATGCGCTGTCGGCGAGGTCCAACGCGGTTTCGTGGCGGCCCATCGACGAACTGATGTCCCCGACGGCCTGCAGCACGTCGGCCTCCAGGTTTTCCAGGTCCAGTTCGCGGACGAGCCGCAACGCTTCGAGCGCGTGCCCGTACGCCCGGTCCTGGTCGCCATTGCTCCTGGCGGAGAGCGCCAAGTTGTACTGGGCGCGTGCCTCGCCTTCGCGTGAGCCGAGATCTCGTTGCAGCTGCAGCACTTGCTGCAGGTAGTTCAGGGAATCGGCGTGCTGGCGCGCGATGCTTGTCGCGATGCCGAGCCCGCTCAGGATGCCCGCCTCGCCCGGCCTGTTCCCGGCGAGACGGGCCGCGCGCAGGGCCAGGTCGAAGACCGAGCGCCACTCCTCCAGTCGCGCCCGGATGATGAAAAACGACTGCAGCAGCCAAGCCAGCTGCCAGCACTGCTCGTACCGTCCTTCGCGGTACGCGAGGCTGACAGCGGCGACAAGATTGCCGGACTCCTCGTCGAACCAGTCGAGCGCCTGCTCATGGCAAGCGAACTCGAGACCTGCCTTCGGGTCTTCCAGCGTGATGAGCCCGTAGTAGCGCTCGGGCCGCAGGAGCCGCGACGCCGCCATCGCCGAGCCGAGATACCAGTCCAGCAGGCGGTCCCGAGCGGCGACGCGCTCGCCGGCGTCCTCGAACCGATGTGACAGCTCGCCCGCGTAAACCCGGATCAGGTCGTGGAACTGGTAGCGCCCCGGCCTCGGCTGGCCGACCAGGTACGCCGACGCGAGCTGCCCGAGACTCGTCCGTGCGTTGGCGAGTTCCACGCCGGCGACCGCGGCGGCCGCTGGCAGGCTGAAGTCCGGGACCTCCGGCAGCCCCAATAGCCGCAACAGCCGCGCCGAATCGGCGTCAAGTGCCTGATAAGAGTGCGAAAACACGGCACGGATGTTCGTCTCCTCGCCGTCCGCGAGATCGAACGACCCGAGCCGATCGTGTTCGCCGTCGAGCTCGGCGACGAACTTCGCCAGCGGCACGTCCGGAAACTGGTCGGCGCGCACGGCGAGAATCCGGATGGCCAGCGGAAGCCGTCCGCAATACTCGACGAACTGCTCCGCGGCGGCACAGTCGGCCCCGACCCTGTCCACGCCGACCGTCGCGGCGAGCAGGGCGATGGCGTCCGCTTCGCTCAGTTCGTCGAGCGCGACGCGGTGTGCGCCATGGGTCGCGACGAGCGTGCGGAGCTGCCAGCGGCTGGTCACCAGCACGAGACAGCCAGGACCGGGGAACAACGGCCGGACCTGCTCGGTGCTACCAGCGTTGTCCAGCACGACGAGCAGCCGCCGGTCCGCGGTGTGCGTCCGCCATAGCGCGGACCGCCCGTCGAGGTCGGCCGGGATGCGGTCGGCGGGCACCCCGAGCGAGGTGAGCATGGTCTCCAGCGCCGCGGCCGGTTCGACGGGATCACCGGGGCCGTGGCCACGCAGGTTCACGTAGAGCTGCCCGCCAGGGAAGCTGTCGGCGACCTCGTGCGCGAAGTGGACGGCGAGAGTCGTCTTGCCGATACCGCCCATGCCTTCGATCGACGCGATCGGCGTCGACGCGTTGCTGGTGGCACCACGTTTTTCCGGGACCAGCGCCCACAGCGCTTTGAGGTCCGCTCCCCGCCCGGCGAAAGTGCCCAGGTCGGCGGGCAACTGGCGCGGGATCAGCGGTTCCGGGCCGAGCCGGTAGCCGGCGCCCTCCGCCGCTGCCGGGAAGCCGGGCGCGTGCTCGCCGGTCACGATCGCGAGGTGGGCGCGCCGTAGCGAAGCCCCGGGATCCAAGCCGAGTTCCTCGGCGAGGACGGAGCTGATTTCGCGGTACACGGCGAGCGCTTCGGCCTGGCGGCCCGCGCGGTACAGCGCCACCATCAGTTGCTCGTGGAGCCGCTCACGCAACGGGTTTTCCCTGGTCAGGACGGTCAGATGCGGGATGACCGCGGCATAGTCGCCGAGGCCGAGCAGCGCGTCCGCCCATTGCTCACGGGCCCGCAACCGCTCTTCGGAAAGCTGGGCGACCTCGTCACGGTGCAGCGCGTCGGACTCCACGTTGGCCATGGCGGACCCGCGCCATTGCGTGAGCGATTCCGAGAGCAGGGCGGCCGCCTGGCTGAGTTCGCCGCGGGCGGCCGCGGCCTTGCCCTGGGCCGCGAGCGTGCGAAACCGGGTGAGGTCGAGCCTGGTTTCGTCGATTTCGATCAGATAACCGCCGCGCTCGGTACGGATCGGCACGTCGTTGCCCAGCGCGCGCCGCACCCGCAGCACGTAGGTCTGGAGCGCGCCCTTGGACCGGCGCTGATCATCGTCGTCCCACAACCATCGGGACAGCTGGTCGACGGAAACGACCTGGTTCGGCCGGAGAAGCAACCCGGCCAGCACGATGAGCGGCCTGCTGCCACCGAGGGACACCGACCGCTCACCAGCCGTTACCCCGACCGGGCCGAGTACACGGAACTCGAGCGCCACCATTTCATTCTGACCGTATCCCGGCCAAACGGCACGTGATTCGGAAAGTGGCATGATCGGATCCACATGGACGTCTACACGATCACGATGCGCAATCGGTTCCGCGGCATCACCGCCCGCGAGGGTTTGGTACTGCGCGGCGCTGCGGGCTGGGGTGAGTTCTGCCCGTTCGTGGAGTACTCCGACCAGGAGAGCGTGCCTTGGCTGGCCGCGGCCGTCGAAGCCGCCGATACGGGCTGGCCGGCTCCGGTCCGCGACCGCGTCGAGGTGAACACCACGGTCCCGGTCGTTGCACCCGAGCGGGCCTACGAGCTGGTCACCGCCTCCGGCTGCCGGACGGCGAAGGTGAAGGTCGCCGACCCCCGATCGTCCCTTGTGGACGATTGCGAACGGGTGGCCGCGGTGCGGGACGCACTGGGTTCGTCGGGGGCGATCCGGGTCGACGCCAACATGGCCTGGGACGTCGACACCGCCGTGCGCGCGATCGCCGACCTGCACAAGGCGGCCGGCGGGCTGGAGTACGTCGAGCAGCCATGCGTGTCGATCGAAGAACTGGCCGCGGTCCGGCGCCGGGTATCGGTGCGGATCGCCGCCGACGAGTCGATCCGGCGCGCCGAGGACCCGATGAAGGTGGCGGTGGCCGGGGCGGCGGACATCGCCGTGCTGAAGGTCGCGCCACTCGGCGGCGTCCGGCGTGCGCTGGAAGTCGCCGACGCCTGTGGGCTGCCCTGCGTCGTCTCGTCGGCGTTGGAAACCAGCGTCGGCCTCGCCGCCGGGCTGGCACTCGCCGGGGCCTTACCGACCCTGGATTTCGCCTGCGGTCTCGGCACGATTTCGTTGCTGGAAGGCGACATCGCGTCGGTGTCACTGTCCCCTGTGGACGGATACCTGCCGGTGCTCCAGCAGGCACCGGAACCCGACCTGTGCGATAACTTCCCCGCCGATGACAAGACCACGACCTGGTGGCTGGACCGACTTGCGAGGGTCCGGCTCGTGAGTGTTTCGCGGGGTTAGAACCCCGCGAAACACTCACGAGCCACCCACCCAACCGCACCTTCACGCCTTCTCAGGGTCGGAACTCCGGGTCCGGTCAGGGCCGTTCCCTGATGTGCCGACGTCGGCCGCGGGCGATTCTTGAGGCATGACAAACACCGTGCAAGAGACCCCGAAGAAGCTCCACCGTATCCACGAGGGCCGCATGCTGGGCGGCGTCTGCGCCGGCTGGGCCCGCTACCTCGGCGTGGACGTCGCCGTCGTCCGGGTCATGGTCGTCGTGGCCACCTTCGTCTTCGTCGGCACGACCATCCCCCTCTACGCCGCCTGCTACGTCCTCACACCGAACGAGGAGACTCCCGGACAGCCGTCCTAACAGGACGGTCATCCGTCCGGATGTCCGAACACACTTGGCACGTACGTGGATTGCACTTGGGCGCGCACAGACAGCACGCGCGAAAAGGCCCGGGCCGCCGAAGCGGACCGGGCCTTTCGTACTGCGGATGCTGCGGGTGTTACGGGGCCGGACTCAGAAGTCCATGCCACCCATGCCACCGTCGCCACCCGGAGCGGCCGGTGCGGCCTTCTCCGGCTTGTCGGCGACAACGGCCTCGGTGGTCAGGAACAGCGCCGCGATGGAAGCGGCGTTCTGCAGCGCGGACCGGGTGACCTTCGTGGGGTCCGGCACGCCGGCGGCGAGCAGGTCCTCGTAGACACCGGTCGCGGCGTTCAGGCCGTGACCCTGCGGCAGGCCCTTGACCTTCTCGACAACAACGCCACCTTCGAGGCCGGCGTTGATGGCGATCTGCTTGAGGGGAGCCTCGACCGCGATGCGAACGATGTTCGCACCGGTGGCCTCGTCACCCTCGAGCTTGAGGCCCGCGAACGCGGCTTCGGCAGCCTGAAGCAGAGCCACGCCACCACCGGCGACGATGCCCTCTTCAACAGCGGCCTTGGCGTTGCGCACGGCGTCCTCGATGCGGTGCTTGCGCTCCTTGAGCTCAACCTCGGTCGCGGCGCCGGCCTTGATGACGGCAACGCCGCCGGCCAGCTTCGCGAGACGCTCCTGGAGCTTCTCGCGGTCGTAGTCCGAGTCGGAGTTCTCGATCTCGGCGCGGATCTGGTTGACGCGACCCTGGATCTGGTCGGCGTCACCGTTGCCCTCGACGATGGTCGTCTCGTCCTTGGTGATGAGCGCCTTGCGAGCGCGGCCCAGCAGCGAAAGGTCGGCGTTCTCGAGCTTGAGGCCGACGTCTTCGCTGATGACCTGGCCACCGGTCAGGATCGCGATGTCCTGGAGGATGGCCTTCCGGCGGTCACCGAAGCCCGGGGCCTTGACGGCGACGGACTTGAAGGTGCCGCGGATCTTGTTGACGACCAGGGTCGCGAGAGCTTCGCCCTCGACGTCCTCGGCGATGATCAGCAGCGGCTTGCCGGACTGGATGACCTTCTCCAGCAGCGGAAGCACGTCCTTGACGTTGGAGATCTTGGAGCCGTACAGCAGGACGTACGGGTCCTCCAGCTCGGCTTCCTGACGCTCCGGGTCGGTCACGAAGTAACCGGACACGTAACCCTTGTCGAAGCGCATACCTTCGGTGAGCTCGAGCTCGAGCCCGAAGGTGTTGCTCTCCTCGACGGTGACGACGCCTTCCTTGCCGACCTTGTCGAGCGCTTCGGCGATGAGCTCACCGATGGTGCGGTCGGCAGCGGAGATCGAGGCCGTAGCAGCGATCTGCTCCTTGGTCTCGATCTGCACAGCCATCTTGTGAAGCTGCTCGATGATGGCCTCGACGGCCGTCTCGATGCCGCGCTTCAGGCTGATGGGGTCGGCGCCGGCGGCGACGTTACGCAGGCCCTCTTTGACAAGAGCCTGGGCGAGCACGGTGGCGGTAGTGGTGCCGTCACCCGCGACGTCGTCGGTCTTCTTGGCAACTTCCTTGACGAGCTCGGCCCCGATCTTCTCCCACGGGTCTTCGAGCTCGATTTCCTTAGCGATGGAGACACCGTCGTTGGTGATCGTCGGCGCGCCCCACTTCTTCTCGAGCACGACGTTGCGGCCACGAGGGCCAAGCGTCACCTTGACGGTGTCGGCGAGGATGTTCAAGCCACGCTCAAGACCGCGGCGGGCTTCCTCGTCGAACGCGATCAGTTTGGCCATTGCGGTGTGGTCCTCCGGTATTGAGCGCCGCGAACGACCCAGTCGTCAATGCGACTGAATCGCTGCAGCAGGACACGTCCTCGGCCAGGCTCGGTGCCCGCGACGGACGACTCGATCCGGTTTCCCGGAACCAGCCTCACCGTCCCGACCTCAGGCGAGTGATCGGTGACCACCCGCCTGGCACTCAACGGCGTCGAGTGCCAATGTCGTGTTTAGCACTCTCGGGGTGCGAGTGCAAGAAACGCAGGTCAAGCGGATGGCTTGATCGAGATCGACGTCGGCGGGGCTTTGAGCGAAGACGTCGGCGTGGTGGTCTGCGAGCCACCGGGACCGACCGGGATCTGGGGCGCGGTGGACGGTGTCGTGCCACCGCCGCCCGCGTTGTCGCCGCCGAAAAGGAGGATGCCGCCGATGACGAGCGCCGCGGCCACCAGCGCACCGAGCACGATCAGCAATACCTTGCGGCTGCTTCCGTTCTGGCCGCCTTGGGAGAACGCCGACGCGCCGCCCGCGGGAGCAGGCGGACGCAGGCGGACGGGGTCACCGGTGACCGGCGGCGGCCCGTAACCACCTTGTTGATGGCCGTAGCCCTGCGGTGGAGGGCCGTAGCCGGGAGGGGCGCCGTACCCGGGGAGTGGGCCTTGCTGCTGCGGGGGCCCATAACCGGGCGGAGGGCCTTGCTGCGGAGGACCCTGCGGCGACCCTTGGCCGTAACCACCCGGCGGTGTCTGCTGCCCTCCGTACGGCTGCTGCACATGGCCCCCCTCTGGCTGATGCGAATTCACCGGCTGCCCGATCGTCCCTGGCGGGCCCGGCGGCTTGTCGGAGGCAGCCTGCGGGCCGAGTGCCCGGCGCGCCGCGGCGATCAGTTCGGTGCAGCTCGCATATCTGTCCGTGGGGTTCTTCGCCATGCCCCGGCGGACGACCTCGTCGATGGCGTTCGGCAGCGCCACCACGCGCGAGATGGCCGGTGGCTCGCCGTTGAGATGCCCTTTGATGACTGTCGGCACGTCACCTTTGAACGGAGGGCTCCCTGTGAGGCAGGCGAAAAGAACGCACGTGAGCGCGTACTGGTCGGTGCGGCCGTCGAGCGGCTCGCCGCGAAGGTGTTCAGGCGCGGCATAAGTGGGTGAACCGAGGAAGTCGCCACCGCGGGTCCGGTGCCCGGTCGCACCGCGGCGGGTCAGTCCGAAATCGGCGACGTAGACGTGCTCACGCGCGGTTTCCCGGCTGGTCACGAGCACGTTGGCCGGTTTGACGTCGAGGTGTACGAGCCCGCGGGCGTGCAGGGTGTCGAGCGCGTCGGCGACCTGTTCGAGCAGGATCAACGTCCGCGCCGGGGCGATCGGGCCGCCGGAGAGCGCGCCGGCGAGATCACCGCCGTCGACCATCCGCATGGCGATGTAGAGCATGCCTTCGAGCTCACCGAAGTCGTAGAGGGGCACCACGTTGGCGTGGTCGATGGCGGAGGTGTTCCTGGCCTCGTCGACGAACCGCTCGCGGAACTCCGCGTCGGCACCGAGGTGATCACCAATGATCTTGAGAGCCACCTTGCGTCCCAGCCGCACGTCGGTGGCCTTGTACGTCACACTCATGCCGCCCTTGCCGAGCACACCGTCAATGCGGTAGTTGCCCAACCGGCGACCGGTGAGGTCCCCCGACACATCGCCTGTCACGCCGCGCAGCCTAACGCCCTTGGTTATGCAGCCGCTGGCGGTTGGCCCGAACTGTTGACAGTCTTGCCCTAACGGCTCATCCGGGCGGCCGCCTGCGGTTGCGCGCCTGTACCAGCACGGTCCCCGGCCCGGCGAAGTCCAGCGCCAGCCCTTCCCCGGTCCGGAGCGATTGCGGGCCCCCGAGATCGACGGCTCGCAGCCGGCATTGGAGCGTGTCTGGGTAGGCGAGCAGGAAATCGGGCCGCACGGTGACGATCTCTCCTGCCGCGAGTTCGAACGCGTCGACAGGGCCCGCGGCGGCCAGCGCGAGTGCGCCCATCCCGCTGAAATGGTCGAGGAATCCCTCGTCCGCGCCGAACAACGTCTGCAGCGGCGCCCAGCCCTGGTCCAGCCGCACTGTCGCCGGGCGCGCGAGGACCGCGCCGGAAAACACGCACCACCCTCTTTTCCCGTCGAACTCCAGCGGATAGACGTCGCCGGGGACGTCCGGTGCGAAGTCGATCCAACCGCCCTCGGCCGGCGCGGTGTACACCGACAGCCCGCCTTTGTGCGCCCGCGCGCCGCCACGGGCCGGTGGGGTTTCGACGATGCCGTAACTGCTGGCGATCATCGTCCTGCCGGCGGCCTGCACGGCTTCGCCCGGCGACAGCCGAATACGTGCCACGCCGAAATTGGGGGTGTGCCTGGTGAGTATCTGCATGGTTTCGGCCGCTATCCGCGCGAAGGCACCTGGGCGACGATCCACGACGACAGCGCCGACGGGTTACGGGTCTGCGTCAGGACCTGACCGGGACCGGCGAAGTCGAAGACCAGGCCCTCTCCGCTCTTCACCGTCTGCCAGATGCCGGTGGTCATCTTGCGGGTCTGCGACTGGACCGTGTCGGCGTACGCCACGACGTGCCCGGAATCGACGGTGACGACCTCGCCTTGCTGCAGTGTCACGGCTTCGAGCGCGCCGTAACACGCGACGACGAGCGGGCCCTGTCCCGTGGCGTGGGTGAGGAAACCGCCCTCACCACCGAACAAGTTGCCGAAGCCGCCCCATTTGGTCTCGGTGTGCACGCCGTGCGAAGAGGCGATCCACGAACCTTTGGTCACGCACCAGCCGACCCGGCCGTCGAGGTTGATGACCTGCATGTCCCCTGGCAGATTCGCGGCGACGTCGACCCAGCCGCCGTTCGGCGGGGCGGTGTAGGTGGACACGAAGAACGATTCGCCGCCGAGTACCGCGCGGCCGAGGCCCTTCATGATGCCGCCCTGCGCGGCCGCCTGCACCTGCACGCCGTAGCTCGTCGCCATCATGGCGCCGGCTTCGACCTGGGCCGGTTCTCCCGGCGCGAGCATCAGCCTGGCCACCGCGAACGACGGCTGGTGACGGATTTGAACCTGCATGACTTCTCCCCGGAAAGCTGCGACTGGCGGGGAGAGTCTTGCATGGGCGGGAATCAAGGGCAGGATGGTCCGGGTGATCACTGTGGACGACCATCGCGAGGCCGTGACCAAGCTACTGGGCACCTCCCCCGCCACCTCGCTCCCGCTGGACGAATGCGCCGGACTGGTGCTGGCCGAAGACGTCCGCGCGGGAGTGTCGCTGCCACCGTTCGACAACTCCGCCATGGACGGCTACGCGGTTCGCGCCGAAGACGTCGCGTCGGCGAGCGCCGAGCACCCGGTCGAACTGCCGGTGGCCGAGGACATCCCGGCCGGCCGTATCGACGTGCCCGCCCTGCTCCCCGGCACCGCGCACCGGATCATGACCGGCGCGCCGATGCCCCCGGGCGCCGACACCGTGGTCATGGTCGAGGAGACCGACGGCGGTACCGCGCGGGTGCGCATCCGTAAGGCCGTATCGCCCGACAACCACGTGCGGCACATCGGCGAAGACGTGGTCAACGGCACGATCGCGCTCACCGCGGGCACCGTGCTCGGCCACGCGCAGCTCGGACTGGCGGCGGCCGTCGGGCTCGACAGGCTCACCGTGCACCGGCCGCTCAAGGTTGTCGTCGCCTCGACCGGCTCTGAGCTCATCGACGCGCCGAACCCGTTGCGGTACGGGCAGATCTACGAGTCGAACAGCATCATGCTGGCCACCGCCATCCGCGCGACGGGTTGCGAGGTCGTGGTCGTGCGCAGCGTGGTCGATGACGTCGACGAGTTCCGTGCGGTGATCGAGCCGAAGCTCGCCGACGCCGACCTGCTGGTGACCTCCGGCGGAGTCAGCGCGGGCGCGTACGAGGTGGTCAAGGACGCCCTGACCGGTTCGGTGGTGTTCGAGAAGATCGCGATGCAGCCGGGCGGGCCGCAGGGCAGCGGCCGGTGGAACGGCGTCCCGGTGGTGACACTGCCGGGCAACCCGGTGAGTGTGCTCGTTTCGTTCGAGGCGTTCCTGCGCCCGGCTCTGCTCAGCGCGATGGGGCACACCGGCGTCAACAGGCAGCACGTGCGGGCGAAGCTCATCGAGTCGATGACCTCACCGCTCGGACGGCGGCAGTTCCGGCGCGGCTTCTACACGCAGACCGAAGGCCAGGTGACCGGCGTCGTCGGCCCGCGTGGTGGCCCCGGTTCGCACCTGCTCGCGGCGTTCACCCAGGCCAACTGCCTGATCGTGCTGCCGGAAGACGTCGGCCCGGTGGCCGAGGGCGAAGAGGTGGACGTGCTGCTGCTGTAGGGAAGTCGCGCAGTGTCCGAAGTGGACTGAAGACGAGCACGGCAAGCCGGTCACGCCCTGGCGACGCGAAACCGCCAGTGCGTAGAGACGCCGAAAACACAGCGGACACTAGGCTGGACGGCATGGGATTCTTCTCGTGGATCATCTTCGGCGCGCTCGCCGGCTGGGCGGCCAATCTCGTCGTCGGCGGCCGTGACCGGCGTCGTCAGGGCTGCTTGGTGAGCGTCCTGGTCGGGGTGGTCGGGGCCGCGCTCGGCGGGCTTATCTACCGACTCGTCACCGGCCAGCAGAAATCCTTCGACTTCGACTTCCCGAGCTTCGGCGTGGCTGTGCTCGGTGCCGTCGTCCTGCTCGCGGTCCTGCGGCTGACGCTGAGCCTTGGAAACCGGCGACGCCGTTCGCGTGACCGTTTGTAACGTTTCACACACAAGCGGTGAGGGGGCTCGTTTTAGGGGCTAAAGTGCTGCCTTCTCAGTCGGTCACACCGGGTGCGCATCTTCGTCGGGGGAGGTGCGCGCCCGGCTTGCCCATCTGGAATAGCGGATCAGGTCCGCGGCGCTTCCGGCGTCGATAAGCATCGGCATCGGCACGGCGCGGATATCCCGCCGCCAAGCACAAAGCATTTGAGCGAGGCGATCGCCCACAGCGTCCACACCAGGTCGCACTGGACATCTCCTCGCGTTCCGGCAACGCCCCGTCGGCGCCGACTACCCAGAGTATCGATAATTTGGACCGTCCGTTACCGGCCATTGGTCTTTTCCACCCTCGTAGGGGAAACCCTCACGGGGGACGTGAATCCCACTGGACAACCGCCCCGACGCGCCCGCCACGCGGGCGGTAGCGTGGTGCGGCCATAACCACCGAGGAAAACGACTGCGGGGAATTCGACCCAATGAGCGCCGCCCCCACTGGCAGCAATCCTGTCGCCCATGCGATTCAGCTCGCGCGCGAAACCGTGCCGCCGATGCACCCGGCCGGCCGCCCGTTCGTGCTCGGCGGGATCGCCGCGACGCTCGTGCTGCGCAAAATCGCGAAGCCGCTCGGTGTCGTCGGCGCACTGGCCACCGCCGCGACCGCCGCGTTCTTCCGTGAGCCGAAGCGTGTCCCGCCCGCCCGCAGTGGCCTCGCCATCGCGTCGGCCGACGGCCTGGTGTCCCTCATCGAAGAGGCGACCCCGCCGCCGGAGCTCGGTCTGCCGGACGTCCCGCGGCTGCGGGTCAGCGTCTTCCTGTCCGTCTTCGACGTCCACGTACAGCGCACGCCCGCGTCCGGGGTCATCGACAAAGTGGCCTACCGGCCCGGCAAATTCCTTTCCGCCGATCTCGACAAGGCCAGCGACGACAACGAGCGCAACTCCGTGCTCATGCACACCGAGGACGGCCACGAGCTCGTCGTCGTGCAGATCGCCGGGCTCATCGCGCGGCGGATCGTCTGCCAGATCAACGAGGGCGAGAAGGTCGTTGCAGGTTCGACATACGGCTTGATCCGCTTCGGTTCGCGGGTCGACCTGTACCTGCCGCCGGGCAGCAAGCTCCTGGTCCGCAAGGGCCAGCGAACCATCGGCGGCGAGACCACGATCGCCGAACTTCCCACGCTTTCGTCCTCGGAAGGCTGACCAAGATGGTCCGCGTCCCCACCTCGAGTGTCCGGCTGCTCCCGAACGCCATCACGGTGCTCGCGCTGTGCGCGGGACTGTCCGCAGTCATGTTCGCGCTCTCGCTGAACTACCCGATGGCGATCGCGTCGATCGGCATCGCCGCGGTGCTCGACAGCCTCGACGGCCGGATCGCGCGGCTGCTGGACGCGACGTCGAAGATGGGCGCCGAACTCGACTCGCTGTCCGATGCGATCTCATTCGGTGTCGCGCCGGCGCTGGTGCTCTACGTCTGGCACGCCGACAGCGAGCGCATCGGCTGGGTCGTCTCGCTGGTGTTCGCGGTCTGCATAGTTCTTCGGCTGGCGCGGTTCAACACCTTCCTCGACGACACCGAGCAGCCCCCGTACGCGAGTGAGTTCTTCGTCGGCGTGCCCGCGCCGGCCGGTGGACTTCTGGCGTTGCTGCCACTGATCGTCTCCATCGAGTTCGGTGCCGGTTGGTGGTCTTCCCAGGCCGTGGTGTGGATCTGGACGGTGGGCATCGCGGCATTGCTGATCAGCCGCATCCCGACATTGTCGCTGAAGACCGTGCGGGCTCCCGCGAAGGCGATCGCCCCGCTGCTGGTGGGCGTCTGCCTGCTCGCCGCAGCGATTTTCCTGTACCCGCTCGTGGCGCTGGCGATCGCGCTCGTGATCTACCTGGCGCACGTGCCGTACGCGGTCTACCGGCACCGGTGGCTGGCATCGCACCCCGAAGCCTGGGAAGTGCCGCCACGCGAGCGCCGGGCCATCCGCCGTGCCAGGAGCCAGCGGCGTCTCGGCCTGCGTCCTCCCCTGCGCCGCCGGGTCGCCGGTGCGGCCCTGCGCGCGGTCCGCTACCAGCGCAACGGCGGCGAACAGCACATCGCTCGCACTTCCCGCAGCTTCACCGGCAACGGCGAGGCCAAGCCGCCCAACAACGGCCCGCGCCGCCGCAGCTGGCGGCAGATCGGCCTCCGTCAGCGCGGCAAGTAGCAACTCGGGAGGCACTTCTCGCTGAAGTGCGTCGGCGGACCCCCACCCGGCAAGCCGCAAGTTCGTCGGCGAAGTCCGGTGGGATCGCTAGGGTGACGGTGTGACGTCACCCCAGATCACGCTGACCGTCCGGCACACGCCGTCCGCCCTGGATTCACGCCGCGGCGTGGTCCGGCTGCACCCCGAGGTGCTCGACGCGCTCGGGCTGCTGGCCTGGGACGCCGTCCACCTCACCGGCGCCCGTGTCAGTGCGGCGCTAGCCGCGCCGGCCGACCGCGGCGGCATGCCCGGGGTGGTGCTGGCCGACGACGTCACCATGTCGAACCTCGGCGTCACCGAGGGCGCGGAGATCGTCGTCGCACCCGCCGCGGTCGCCGCGGCGCGCACGGTCACGGTCGCGGGGTCACGACTGGCCAGCGGCTCGCTGACGCCGCAGATGCTGCGGCTCGCACTGATCGGCAAGGTGCTGACCGTCGGCGACGCGGTTTCCCTGCTGCCGCAGGACCTCGCGCCGCCACCGGGGTCAGATGTGGCCGTGATCCGCGGACAGCTTTCGCGTGCCATCGGCATGACCTGGACCAACGAGCTGCTCACGGTCACCGCGGCCGATCCGCCGGGAGCGGTCGCGGTCGGATCGTCCACTGTGGTCAGCTGGCGCGACGGCGCACGCACCGGCGACGCGACTGCGCCCGGCGTGAGCCGGACCAGCACCGCGGTGGTCAAGACGACCCAGCAGATCTCGCGCACCGATCCCTATATCGACGCCGAAGTCGTCGAAGAAGGAAGCCAAGAGCCGGAAGACACCTCCGCCGTGCCGGCCATCGCGGACCTGGCAGGCGCGGAACCCGCCGCCCGCAAGCTGATCGAGTGGCTCGACCTGGCCTTCCGGCACCCGGAGCTGCTCGCGAAGCTCGGCACGTCCGGCCGCCTCGGCGTGCTGCTGTCCGGCCCTGAGGGTGTCGGCAAGGAGACGCTGGTCCGGGCCGTCGGCAAAGCGGAGGACATCCGCGTGGTCATACTGGCCGCGCCGAGCATCGCCGTGCTGGAGCCGAACGTGGCCGCCGCACGACTGCGGGACGCCATCGACCGGGCCGGTTCCGGGGACGGTCCGGCGGTCCTGCTGATCAACGACATCGACGCGCTGCTCCCGGCGACCCAGCCGCCACCGCTGGCCACCGTCGTGTTGGAGGAGCTGCGCAAGGCACTGGGCCACGGCGAAATCGCGCTCGTCGCCACCACCGGTCGCTCGGAGTCGATCGATCCTCGGCTGCGTGGAGCCGACCTGCTCGACAGGGAGTTGAGCCTTCCGTTGCCCGACGCCAAAATCCGGGTCGAGCTGCTGCAGGTTCTGCTGCGTGACGTGCCGCTGGAGCCCGGTGTCGACGTTCGTGTGCTGGCCGAGCGCACGCCCGGGTTCGTCGCGGCCGACCTGGTCGCGCTGCGCCGCGACGGCGCGTTACGGGCCGCGCTGCGGCAGCGGCAAGCGGACGAACCCCGGATCTCGCAGCAGGACCTGCTCGACGCGCTGGACACCGTGCGCCCGATCTCGATGTCCACTTCGGACGTTCTGGCGACCGGCGGGCTCAGCCTTGACGACGTCGGCGACATGACCGAGGTCAAGGAGTCACTCACCGAATCCGTGCTCTGGCCGCTGCGGTACCCGGATTCCTTCGCCCGCCTGGGTGTCGCACCGCCGCGAGGCGTGCTGCTCTACGGCCCGCCCGGCGGTGGCAAGACCTACCTCGTGCGGGCGCTCGCCGGGACAGGTGCGCTCAACGTGTTCGCGGTCAAGGGCGCCGAGCTGATGGACAAGTGGGTCGGCGAGTCCGAACGTGCCGTGCGGGAACTGTTCCGCCGCGCGCGGGAGGCGTCGCCGTCGCTGATCTTCCTCGACGAGATCGACGCGCTCGCCCCGCGCCGCGGCCAGTCTTCGGACTCGGGTGTCGCGGACCGCGTTGTCGCCGCGCTGCTCACCGAACTGGACGGCGTGGAGCCGATGCGCGAGGTCGTCGTGCTGGGCGCCACGAACCGGCCGGAGCTCATCGACCCCGCGCTACTGCGTCCGGGCAGACTCGAGCGACTCGTCTACGTGCCGCCACCAGACGCCGAGGGCCGCGCCGCGATCCTGCGTGCGACTTCGAAGAACACCCCGCTGGCGGCTGACGTCGACCTCGATGCACTCGCGTCCACTTTGGACCGGTACTCGGCGGCGGACTGCGCGGCGCTCATCCGGGAGGCCGCGCTGACCGCGATGCGCGAGTCGCTCGAAGCCACCGAGGTCACCGCGGCGCACCTGGCGAAGGCACGCGACACCGTTCGCCCGTCCCTGGACCCTGTCCAGCTCGCCTCGCTGGAGGCCTACGCCGCCGGCCGCTGACCGACTGCCGGGGAAGGTGTCGACACTTTCCCCGGTCGGGGGTGGGGGTTAGTTCTTCCCCCCACTCGCCTTCGTCTGGTAGTTGTTGGTCACGATGACGATCACGCCGGGGCTGGCGTCCTTGATGCCGTCGAAGCGGGCTTCGACACGCATGCCGAACTCGGCGGCGAGGGCCTTCGCGGCCGTCTCCTCGTCCGTGCCGGGGCGGTAGTAGGCCGTGGTGACGGGGATGATCCCCGCCGAGTAGTTGCTGACCTCTGCGACGTTCCAGCCCGCGGCGCGGAAGTCCTCAGCCGCGGTGGCGGCCAGGCCGTGGATGGTGCTGTTGTTGTACACCCGCACGACGACCCACTTGGCCGACGCCTGCTGGTCGCCGGGCTGGCCGCCGGGCTGACCGGGCTGGCCGCCCTGGCTCGGCGGCGGGGCCGCGGGCGAACTCGGCGGCGGCGCGGTGGAGGACGAAGACGGCGGCACCGAGGGTGACGGCGACGGGCTCGATGACGAAGGCGGTACCGACCCGCTCGGTGTACCACCAGGTGGGGGCGCCGCGGAGGATGTCGGTGCGGCCGTGTCGTTCTTGCCACCGCTGTTCAGCAGCGTGACGCCGCCTATCACCGCCGCGACGATCGCCACGCCCACCAACACGAGACCGGCCGCCTTGAGCGGACGAGAAAGGCCGGAAAACAAACTCATGGCAACTCAATCCCCAGTCGCCGTGCCGCTCGGGTGCGCTGCCGCACGGTGCGCGTCTTGCGCAACCGCTTCACAAGCATCGGATCCGCCTGCATAGCTTCCTGCTTGTCGATCAGCTGATTCAGAACCTGGTAGTACCGCGTCGACGACATCTTGAACTGTTCGCGAATCGCCTTCTCCTTGGCACCGGCGTACTTCCACCACTGCCGCTCGAAGGCGAGCACCTCGATCTCGCGGCTGGAAAGACCCTCGATCTGGCCGGCCTCCGGTACGGGCGGGGACGGCTGAGAACCCTCGGCCATCGACTCCGCGGCGTCCATCTGACTCCTCACCATCAGGTCCGTGTTCCAGGTGCGATCGGGCGTCTGCGAATTACACCGTTGTCGTTCCGCGGCAGCCATTACACCATGCGCAGAGTGATCATCGTGGGTTCTTCCCCGGCGCGTCATGGTCTATCAGATAGGTCTGACTAAACTCGGTGCTCGTGACCGTCCATGCCATCCGAATCGCCGGCGACCCCGTGCTGCACAACCCGACTCGGGAGATCACCGAGTTCGACGCGGAGCTGCGCACCCTCACCGAAGACATGTTCGAGACGATGTACGCGGCCGAGGGCGTCGGCCTCGCGGCCAACCAGATCGGCCTCGACCTCCGTGTCTTCGTCTACGACTGTCCCGACGACGAGGGCACCCGCTACAAGGGCGTGGTGGTCAACCCGAAGCTCGCGACCTCCGAGATCCCGGAGACCATGCCCGACCCGGACGACGACTGGGAAGGCTGCCTGTCGGCCCCCGGCGAGTCGTACCCGACCGGGCGCGCCACCTGGGCGAAGGTCACCGGCTTCGACATCGAGGGCAACCCCATCGAGGTCGAAGGCACCGGCTACTTCGCCCGCTGCCTCCAACACGAGACAGATCACCTGGACGGGTACCTCTACCTCGACAGGCTCGTCGGCCGCCACGCCCGCGAGGCGAAGCGGATGCTGAAGCAGAACGAGTGGGGCGTCCCCGGGCTCTCGTGGGTGCCGCCGATGCCCGGAGAGCGCGAGCAGGCCTGAAACCGGCTGCATGCCCACCAGAGGCACGCGCAGCTTGACGAGGTGGCTCGTGAGTGTTT
>JAVXWP010000048.1:0-23344 GCA_032230695.1 Actinomycetota bacterium
GGGGTGGGGGCACCTGCCGCCCCCACACCCCGCTTTCGGGTCATGGCCGATAAGGGTTACTCTTTCGAACGTTTGTTCGAGAAAATGTCGGTCCGAGGGTGTTCAATGCTTAGGTGACCAACTCAACGCTCGCCGTTTTCGACGTCATCGACGAAGTGATCGCGCCGATCAACGCCGAGGTCCCGGACCGGCCTTCGGTGATGGAGTTCTTCGACCCGCAGTTCCACCTGCCAGCCGTTCTCGGCCACGGCCCGGCCGAGGACGACCGTGACCTCATGGCCGAAATCGAGGAGTACACCGGCTTCGTGGCCGACATGGCCGCCATCGGTCTCGCGCCGGACGGCGAAGTCACGCCAGAGGCGGTCGGGCTCTATCGCGCGTTGCGGGGTGGGTTCATCCGCGGCGTGGTGACGGGTGTTTTCCCGGCCAAGCCGGAACCGTGGGAGGTCCGGTTCTTCGGCGACGAGGACTACACGACCGTGCTCAACAAGCTGGGCGACCAGGCCCGGCTCCGCTCCGGGTTCCTCAGTTCGCTGCCCGGCTGGGTGTTCGACGGGCTGCCGGAGCGGCAGCCGGGGCCGGGCGCGTCCTACCGGATCGAGACCGACGAGCACGGCCTCATTTCGCCCGACTACGCGCCTGCGCTGCAGGCGATCAGGGCGTGCGTGGCCCGTCCCCGGCTCGGTACGGTGCTGGTCGATCTCGCGGTGCGGGACGCGATACTGGCCGAGTACCCACACGGCGCTTTCGGGCTGCTGGACAACGATCTGGGCCGCTACCAGTTCAGCGCTTCGGTCGACGCCGCGGGCTGCTGGACGATCACCTGGGGGCCGGCCAACCGGAATACCGCCGAACAGTGGATCGTGCGGGCGGTGCAGCGTCATGCTTGATTTCCGCCCGCGCACGTCTTAAGGGGGCAACGCAGGTGCGCACGATCTACGAACTGCTCGAAGCCGCGGCCCGGCCGGTGCTCGAAGCCGTGCCGGAGCGGGTTGCGGCTGACGACTTCTATCATCCCGACTTCTCCGACGAGGAAGTCCGTTCGCTCGGCCCGTTGTCCGGCGACCCGGCCGATCTGTCCGCCGAGGCCGAGCGGCACATGATGCTGGCCGACATGCTGGCCAACACGCCCTTCGGCGACCTCGGCGAGCTGAACGAGGCGGGGATGAAGGTGTTCTCCCTCCTCCTGCGCGGTTCCGTTCGCGCGGCACTCAGCGGCGTTTTCGCGCTGTCGCCGGGGACGGCCGACATCCGCTGTTACTCCGACGGAGAGTCAGCTTTCCTCTGGAGTGTCCGCGCCGACGGCGGTGTCGACTTCTGTCTCGACGAGTTTCCCGCGTTCGCCGCGATGATCCTGGACTGCCTGCCCGACGTGCCAGAGGGCGTTTCCGAGACGATCAGGATCGTGGCGGACGGCTACGGGATGGTCGCCGAGGGGCAGGACGACAAGGTCGGCGCCATCCAGGATTTCCTCGCAAGAGAACGAACAGGAACCACTCTGGTGGATCTGGTCGCTTTCGGTGGATTGTGCTCGGAGTATCCCGAACACGCGATGGTCGTCGTCGACAACGATCTCGGCCGCCACTCCGTCGCCGTGCTCGGCAACGGCAAATCGCGCCGTGAGCTGGTGCTCATGAAGTCGAGCCGGGCGTTGATGGCCGACTGGTTCGGCAAGAGTGTCGAGGCGGGTCGCACCGGGTTCTGACCAGGTGTGACCCGCGCCACTGTCACAGAGGGTAGTAGTGGACCTGCGGTATATCTGGTCCGTTGGGTGGATGCGAAATCGCTTTTGCGGCAACTACCCTGGTAGGTGACGACATTCCGTAGTGAGGTGGTCACGATGAGCGCGACCGGTGAGGCTCCCTTGTTCGACAACGACGGCACGCACGCTCCGACACCGCAGGATCGCTTCTCCGATCCGCTGGCGGGTCTGGTCACAGCCAGTGACGCCGCTCCTACCGTTTCCGAGGAGTTCGAGCGCCTGCGCATCGCCGATCCGGTCCAGCCGGACCCGGACACGGTCCGTGAAATGGTCAACGCCGCAATGCTCGCCGAGAACGCCGATTACGACAGGTCGATCCAGCCAGCGGCGATCCAGCCCCAGACAAATGGCTCGTCGGTCGTCCCAGGGCAGCCCCCGTTGGGGATCATCCCGCAGCAGCGCACCTGGCCCGCGCGGCCGCCGCAGATGTTGCGCCAGGCTCGCTGGCCCAAGCCGCGCCGCGCCGCGGAAAACGCCGACGACGTGCGGATCCCGAAGGGGAAAGCCGTCCGGAACCGCATCCGCCGCGGCAAGCCGTCGAGCAATTCGGCCGGGGTCATCATCGCCGTCGTGCTCATGATCGTTTTCGTGGTCTTGTTCATCCAGTTGCTGGCCAGCCTCTTCAGCGGGATCGCCGGCATCTTCGCTTAACCCGTTCGGGTGGCGCGGGTCGACGGCCCGGTGCCACCCGGCCCACTTCCGCAGGGATACCCTGGCCGTACGGTCGGGGGACTTGGCGGCACGGGCGCTTGGTTCTAACCGGCGCCGCGGTGAGCTAGTGGGGTGGGCGTATCAGCGAGGGCGTGCAGTCGATGCCTGACGCCGAGGCCGGTGCCTCGGCCGGTTCCGGCACCTCCACCATCTACCGGGCCAGGCGGGTGCTGGCGATCAAGCCGTTCCGCCGGCTCTGGGGTGTCACCTATCTGTGCAGCACGGCCGACTGGCTGACGTTGTTCGGCTTGGCCGCGCTGGCGAACACCATGGCCACGAACTACACCGCGGCCAACTTCGCGTTCAGCGGCGTGGTGTTCTCCGCCCTGCTGCCTGGCCTGATCTTCGCGCCGATCGGCGGCCTGCTCGCGGACCGTTTCGATCGTCGCAAGATCATGGTCATCGCCGACATCCTCCGATTCGGGCTGCTGTTGTCCATCGTGTTCGCCAACTCGATCTGGTGGCTGTACGCGGGCACGTTCCTGATCAATGTCGCCGCGATCATGTGGATCCCGTCCAAGGACGCCGCGGTCCCCAACCTGCTCCGGCGGCCGAGCCAGGTCGAGACCGCGGGTCAACTCGGCATGGTCATGACCTACGGCGTGTCCGTGCTGACCGGGCTGGGTTTCCTCGCGCTGATCACCGGTCTCAAGACGGGCCTGCACATCTCGGTCCCCATCTCCGGTGACACCGGGCCGATCAAGATCGCCCTCATCGTCGCGTGCCTGCTCTACCTGGCGAGCGCGGTGACCATCGCGACCCGGATCCCCGAGCTTTCTCTGCGCGACGTGCACGCCATTCCGCGTCCCGAGGGCGTGCCAAAGGTCGACAACGAAACCCCGGCCGGCGTTGGTCCGATGCTCAAGGACGCCGCCCGGTTCATCCGCAGCACCCCGCTGGTCCGTGGCCTGCTCATCGGGATGACCGGGGCGTTCGCGGCCGGTGGAGCGGTGATCGGGTCCGCGCAGACCTACGCGCAGAGTCTCAACGCCGGGCAGTCGGCGTTCGCGCTACTCGTCATCGCGGTGTTCGCCGGACTGGTCCTCGGCATGGTCGGCGCGCCGAAGCTCGCTCAACGGCTGCCTCACGACAGGCTGTTCGGTGTCGCAATCGTGCTGGCCGGTTTCGCGCTTCTGCTGGTCGCATTGTCCCCACACCTGACCATCTCGCTGATCACCGTCGCGATCGTCGGCGCCTGTGCCGGTGCGGCCTTCCTGACCGGTGTGACGATCATCGGTTCGCAGATCGAAGACTCGATCCGCGGCCGGATCAACGCGCTGTACCAGTCATTGCTCAAGGTCGTTCTCGTCGGCTCGATCGCCGTCGTCCCCCTGCTGGTCAGTCTTGTGCAGCCGCGCCGGGTCGACGTCTGGGGCGGTCCGATCATCATCGACGGCACGCGCCCGGTGATGCTCGGTGGCGGGCTGCTCGCGGTGCTATTCGGCGTGATCGCCTATCGCCAGATGGATTCCCGGCACACCGAGCCGATCCTTTCCGACCTGCGCAACGCGATCCGGCGCCGCCCGCGCCGCGTCCACGGTTTGCTCATCGCGGTGGAGGGCACCACGGCGACCGACACCGCCGACCAAGCCGCCCGTCTCGCCCAGTGGCTTCGCGACGGCCCACGGCCGGTTGTGCTGGCGGCGGACCCGGCTCTCGATGACACCCGGCTCGCCCAGCTCATTTCCGGCGCTTCGCTGTCCGGCACCCGTGCCTTGGCGCTCGCTGCCGCGGCCGTGCGTGCCGATGTCGTCGAGCGAGACGTCCGGCCCGCGCTGGACGCCGGTTCGGTGGTGGTGATGGAGCGGTTCGTCGATTCGCCGCTCGCGCACCTTTCGGCCGTCGCGGGCCTGGACGTCGAGGAATTCGAAGGTCTCGCCGACTGGGCGACCGGCCGGGTGCGGCCGGATATCACCGTCCTGCTCGACGCGGACCCTGGCGTCCATCCGCCGGGCCGCCCGTCGGCGCCGGGCGAGCAGTGGCGAGTGCACCACCTGCTGTCCGAGATGGCCGCCGCCGACCCGGACAGGTATGTGGTGGTCGACGCGGACGGGACCGAGGACGAAGTCGGTGAACGAGTGAAGACAGCAGTGCGCGCGGTGCTGGTCGGCAGGCTGTCCGGGCTGGTGCCCGCCGAGGGTGGAGTCGAAAAGGCATGACCCGAGCTCTGGCGCGCATCGGTGTCTGGACCCAGCTCGTCGGGCAGGAGCCGGCCGTTGAGACGCTTTCGGCCGCCGCGGCCGCCGCGGCGAGGATCGCTGACGGCGAGACCGTCGCGGGCGGTGCGATGACCCATGCCTGGCTGCTCACCGGTCCGCCGGGTTCCGGCCGTTCGGTCGCGGCACGCACCTTCGCCGCCGCGCTCCAATGCAGCACCGGCGTCGGCTGTGGCGCGTGCCCCGGCTGCCGGACGGCGCTGGCCGGTACGCACGCCGACGTCCGGCTGGTGGTCCCCGAGGGGCTGTCGATCTCGGTCGCCGAGATGCGCTCGCTGGTGCAGTCGGCCGCGCGCCGCCCGACCACCGGCCAGTGGCAGGTCGTGATCATCGAGGACGCCGACAGGCTCACCGAAGGCGCCTCGAACGCGCTGCTGAAAGCCGTCGAAGAGCCGCCAGCGCGCACGGTGTTCCTCCTCTGCGCGCCTTCGGACCACCCCGACGACGTGTCGGTGACCATCCGCTCGCGGTGCCGTCTGGTCACCCTGCGCACGCCACCGGCCGAGGCGATCGCCCGCGTCCTCAGGGACAGGGACGGCATTGAGCCAGAGCTGGCCCAGTGGGCGGCGTCGGTATGCGGTGGCCATGTCGGCCGGGCGCGGCGCCTGGCGACCGATGAGGGCGCCCGCCAGCGCCGCGCGACGGTACTGAGGATCCCTCGCGGCCTTCGCCGCCCGGCGGACGTGTTCACCTGTGCCGACGAGCTCATCAGCACCGCGGAAGCCGACGCCAGCACCGAAAGCAAGACCCGCGACGAAGACGAACGTTCGGAACTCCGCACGGCCATGGGCGGCGACGGCGTCGGCAAAGGTGTCGCCGGTGCGAAGCGGTCCGCCGAGGCGGCCGTCAAGCAGCTGGAAAAGCGCCAGAAGTCACGGGCCACCCGCACCCAGCGGGACAGTCTTGATCTGGCGCTGATCGATCTGGCCGGTTTCTACCGTGACGTGCTGATCGCGGCCAGCCGATCCGGTGCCGCTCTCATGCATCCCGACCACGCGTCGGAAATCGCCTCCGCCGCGGCCGACTGGACCCCGGACTCGACGTTGCGCCGCCTCGAAGCCGTGCTGGAATGCCGCGAGGCGATCGATCTCAACGTCAAACCCCGCATCGCCGTCGAAGCCATGATCACCACCCTGCGCCAAGGCTGAGCCGCCCCTTCACCTCTCTTAACTCCGGGGGCGCGGGGAGGGCTTGAAGGGGGCGGCGACGGCCTTGCGGCGCCGGAGCGGCATCGCGGCCACCAGGACCACGCCGACCAACAGCAACGCCGTGCCCGTCCAGAACATCGGCACCGCGTTGTACGCGCCACTGGTGTACGCGAGGTTCTTCGTCGGCGGGTTCGCCGGCGCGGCCCCACCTGCGGGCGGCGCGGGCTTGGTCGTGCCGCACTCGACACCACCGGCGGGGGCGTAAGCCCGGGCGATCTGCTCACCCAGCGAAAGCTGCGCGAGCGACGACGGAAGGTTGTTCGCCGTGGCGGCCGGAAGCGCGTTCTTCAGCGCGGTTGTCGGGAGAATCTGCAGATCGAGCAGCCGTGCGGACGCCCCGAGCTGGTACCCCTTGAACGGGTCCGTCATGTCCCCGCTCTTCTGGTCCAGGCCCGCGATGCTCAGCTTGAGTACGCCGATGTCGAGCGACAGCCCTTTGCCCGCGTCGCCGCCCGGCAGCTGCTTGGTCGCGCCGTCGGCCAGCTCCGCGAGTCCGCCGATGATCGGCACGTTCTTGAGCTGGTCGAACCCCGGCAGCGTCTTCAGCGTCGGCAGCGGAATGCCGATCGGGATGTCCTTCGTCGGGTTGGCCGCATCCAGCGTGTAGAGGACCGAGTCGCCCCGCATGACTTGCAGGACCGGCGCGGTGTACGTGACCGTCGACGTCTTCTTGTCGCCGGTCGACGTCACCGTCAGCGTCGGCTGGCCGGCTACCTTGATGGTCAGCCCGAGCGGGGTGCCCTTGAGGATGTCGATCTGCGCGGCCTGCAGCGTCGACGTCGACTGGACGGCCTTGTTCGGCGAGTTGGGGATGTCGACCAGCTTCACCACCGACCGGGACGACAGCAGGTTGGGCACGCTGAGCACCGCGCCTGTGCCGTCGGCGTTGGTCGTGGCGCCCGAAAGGAGCCCACCCAGATTGGCCAACGGCCCCGGTAGCGCCTTGAGCCCGTCCTGCAGCTGCTGGCTCGCGTTGGTGAGCTGATCGATGCCGGGGATCGACGGAATCGTCGGCAACAACGACAAGCTCGCCACGGAGGTACTGGCGTCGGCGATCGTGTCGACGCACGGCCCGAGCGTCGGGCTCCACCGCGCGTGCGCACTGCCGTTCAGCAACCCGAGGTTGAGCAGCGGGTTCGACGGCGCGTTGAGTCCGCCGGTGATCTGCTGCGGATTGTCGGGCAACGCTGTCTGCACCAGGCTTCCCGGGGTCTGCGGCGCGTTCCCCGCCACCGAAAGCCCCAACGGCGAAGACTGCGCTATCGACTTCTCGTAGGTCAGATAGGCCTCGGAGTTGGCCTGCGCGCTGGACAACCCCATCCCGGCCTCGAGTGCGGACTGCTGGGGAATCGTCTCGCTCGCGCCCGGCAGAATGGCGCTGGTCGGCACCGCGTTCGGCAGCAACCGCAGCACCCCGAGCGCGCTCCCCGCGTCCCCGACCGCGCGACCCAATGGACGGGGCTCCGACGGTGACGAGATCGGTGCCTGTCCGGGGTTCGCGGGCTGGGGAATGGGTGTCGTCGGGATGGTCGGGTCGGCCAGCGCCGGTGCCGCGGAGAGCAGAAGTACCGCCGCGGTCAACGGCAGAGCGAACCTGCGAGGCAAACTACGACGCATGTGCCGGGTCCTCCTGAGCGCAAATGCCGATCCGCGATGAGACCGACGTCATAGGAACCCTAACGACGGCGGCCCGGGAAAGTGACGCGGGGAGGTGCCGCTACACTAGTCCCGAGCAACGGGGTCCGGCTCCATGCGGGCTTCAGCTTGTGCCGCCTTAGCTCAGACGGCTAGAGCGATTCACTCGTAATGAATAGGTCAGGGGTTCGATTCCCCTAGGCGGCTCCCAGGTCAGGCCCCATCTGCCACGCGGCGGATGGGGCCTGATTTGTCACTGAGGGATTAACTGAGCGACTAAGCGGCTCCCGCGGTGTTTTCATCCGTTCGGCTCATGGGGAACAGTCGATCCATGGCCACGGCACCGCCTTCGACCACCGGGCGGATCTGCTTGCGGTAGATCAGCTCGGTACCGACGTCCCGCTGTGGCCCATAGCCGCGAGAACGGTGACCACGAGTGCACCGACAACTGCCGACCCCACGTCTCGGCGCGGAGCAGTCGCACGATCCCCGGAGGGTTGATCTGCGAAGGCAGGTTGTTGGGATCAGCTGAGCGCTGAGCTACACGCGCCACTAGCTAGAGTGCGATGGGTGCGTCATCCCAACCGGTGGTTCCGCGCAGCCAGACCGATGGCCGTCGCGCTGATCGGCGTCTTGTGCGTCACAAGCCTGATCTCATGCGACTCAACAGTCGACGGCGGTAATCCCCCCTCGCTGCACGTCGGCGACTGCCTCACACCCTTGCCCCCCGCACCTACGATATTCTCACCCAGCAGCGTGCACGTCGTTACCTGTACCAGCGGCGACGCACAGTACAAGATCGTGTCCATTATTCCAGGCAACGGGCAATGCAACAGCGACAACTCGCTGGAAATGTCGGGCGGCGACGACCAACCACAAACCTATTGCCTCGAAGATTTGGCCGTCGCGCCGACGCCAACTCCGACGCCGACAAACTATGAACCACCCCCGGAACAGCAGGAAACCGGGTCGCCGTAGCCCGGCTAGCACTGCGGTTCGGCCCGGGTGAGCCGTTCCGCGATCCGCTTTTCCATCCGGTCCAAACACCACAACACTAGGCCGTCTCGCAGTGGTCGGCGATCTTCTTGAACCGGAATGCGGTCATGGTTGAGGCCGCCATTTGGCCGTGTGACGATGATCAGCGGTGTGGAAGAGTTGTGCGCATGGGGGTGAACTCAGTCCGATGTTGTGGATGGCTTGGGACCAGGCGGGTCCAACCATCAGCCCGGACGGGTCGCGGGACATCTTGGGCGGCCCGACGGCTGCAGATTTACCGAACTGGGGGAAGTCATGGTCTTGGCCAAGGTTGCACAAACCATTTCTGTTATTACACCAGTATTCAATGGTGGACACCTTTATCTCGGAGACGTGTACGATTCGCTCGTCGCTCAGGAAATGCCGCCTGGCTGGGCATGGGAATGGTGTGTTCAAGAAGACGGCCGTAGCGGCGTTCCGAAGACTTTTCTTCCCAGTGATGATCCACGTGTGTCGTTCGCTACCGCGCTGGCGGGTCGAGCGGGGGTCGCTCGCACAATGGCATTGACGCGAGCCAAAGGTGTCGTAGCACGCAGCCTGGACGCTGATGATCTCTTGCTGCCAGGCGCGCTCGCGCGGGACATCGAGTGCCTGCACCGCGTTGCGTGGTGTGTTTCGGCTGGGCATGACCTGTTGCTGGACGGAAAAACAGTGCCGGGCCCGTACGACCCACCGGGTGGATCCCTCCCGGCCGATCTGTTCTACAGCGAGCAGAACGAGAACAGGTTGTCCGTACTAGCCGCAAACTTCGCAGCGCATACGGATTTGATCTGGGCATTGGGTGGATGGTCTGCCCTTACCGGCGCCGAAACAATTGGACTCCTGTTGGCTGCGGAGGCGGTGACATCGGGAGAATTCATCGCAGAGCCGAGTATGTTGTATCGAAAGCATTCAGCGCAAACCACCGCATCCCGGCGATACTGGGATCAAGATGAGAACGACGTAAGATTGTCCTTCGTCTTGGAACGTGCGAAATCGCTCCGCGAGCTCGGTTGGCAATGGGTTCCCCAGTCGCTCGGTGCGCTCCCTGCCACCGCTGCGCTCAATGGGGCTCGGTGACGCTCAGGTGCGGCAGGACCAGTGCGGCCGCCGCGGCGCGGCTGCGGGTGCCGGTGCGGTCGAAGATGTGCTCCATGTGCTTGCGCACGGTCCCGACGGAGATGAACAGCTCACGCGCGATGTCGGCGTTGCTGCGGCCTAGGGCGGCGAGCTGCAGGACTTCGAGTTCACGGTGGCTGAGGCGGGGCACGCCGTTCTGCCGCCACTGCGCGTCGAGGTAGGTCTCGTACAGGTGTGGGCGGAGTAGCTGGAGCACCAGGCGGTCGCGTTCGGTGAAATCGCGGCCCGTGTCGCGGTACAGGAGGATCCGCCGGGTGCGCCCGGGAGCGGCAGGTAGGGCGGCGAGCATCGCGTGCTTGCAGCCGTCCGGGCCGAAATCTTCGGCGAACATCGGGTTGTCGCGCAATTCGGGAAGGGTGTAGAAGTCCGACCACCGGATGACCTGCGTAAGGTTGCCGGTTCGTTCGAAGTAGTTGCACGGCAAGAAATCGCGCCGAAGTGACCAGAACGCCTCATCGGGGTCGCCCTTGCCGTCGAACATCAGCACGTGTTCGCCGCCCTCGATCGCTTGGAAGGCGGGGGCACTCATCTCGGTCAGGTCGAGTTCGTTGAAAACTACTGTGTCGCAAGGAATCAGGCCCCGCAAGCCTTCCAGCGCGGCCCAGGGCATTGCCTGGTTCGGATCGTCGCGCCTGCCTTCTTCGACGACGGCCATCAGCGAGCGCAGCTCTCGCTCGGAGAGAGTGCCGGTCATCAGCCACCTCCTACGGCCGCCGATGCTACGCCGCGCGACCAGGCGAAAATACGCCTGAAGGCGAATACCTCTTTTCTGTTCCGCCCGCGCACGCTCGGGAGGACAGAAAAGGAGATCAAAGCCATGGCAACACTCACGTACAGACATTCCCCGCGCTGGTACCGCGTTGCCCTCGTGTCGCTGGGGGTGGCGCTGGCTGTGGCGACGGCGCTGGCGGTCTATTTTGCGGTCAGCCGGACAACGGACATCCAGCCGACGGTCACCCGTGTCACCGTCACTCCCGTGACTCCTGGCCCGAATTGCGTCAGGCCTCTAGTGGCTTGCTGACGTGCCTGGTCGCCGGCCTCGCGCGGTCCACCTGGGACTGGCGGTGGCGGAGGCCGCCTTGGCGTGAGTCCGCCCACCACCGGTTTACTGGCTCACCGTCCGAAATCCGGTCGGTGGGATCAAGCCGATTTGGCTCAGGGCCGCGACTGCGGTGCGCCGGTGTCGTCGACGCCCAGGTTGGCGAGCAATCGAAGATTGTCCTCATCGATGCTGTCCGGTTCGGGAGTCAAGGTGATCAGCTCCTGGCCGGAACCGTCCGGCAGCGTGAAGCGCTCCTGATGCAACGTGATCACCCCGATCATCGGATACCGAAAGCGTTGCGATCCGTGACCGCGCACGCTGACCTCGGCGGCGGCCCACAGCTCGCTGAACCGGCGGCTGCCGATGGACAGCTCACCGATGAGCGCGGCCAGCTCCGGGTCATCGGGGAACTCGCCGGCGGCGTGGCGCAGGTGGGCCACGGTGTCGGCGGTGCATGACGATCGATCGGCGTACAGGTCAAAGCGGTCGGCGTCGAGAAAGATCATCCTGGCCAGATTGCGGTCGTCGACCGGCACCCGGTCCAGATCGCAGTACAGCAGGGCGGCCATCCGGTTGTACGCCAGCACGTCGATGCGGTGGTTGAGGATCATCGCCGGATATTCCGACATCGTGTCGAGGATCTGCCGCAGTTGCGGCCGAATCGTGGCCGGATAGCTGGTCGGCTGCGGCCGACGGTTGCGCTGTTTGGCCAGCGTGTGCAGGTGCTCGCGGGCCACGTCGTCGAGTTGCAGCACCCGCGACAGTGCGTTCAACACCTGCTCCGACGGTTGTGTCGCTCGGCCCTGCTCGAGCCGGGTGTAGTAATCGACGCTCACGCCGGCCAGGTGCGCCAGTTCCTCGCGTCGCAAACCGGCCACCCGGCGGCGGCCACCGATGATGACGCCGACCGATTCCGGCGGCACGTGCGCTCGACGCGACTGTAGGAACGTGCCGAGGTCGCCTAGATCATCCATACATCCCAGTATGCGTATGGGTCACTCGGACCGGTCGTCACGATGGTGGTCCTGCCAGTCCCAGGAACCCGTGTCCGGCGGACAAGCAGTCTCTGGTCGATGCCCGGCATCGGGCGCAGGATCGCCAGCATGAACGTACTGATCGTCTACGCACACCCCGACCCGAACTCGCTGACCGGCTCCCTGAAGGACCTCGCCGTCAGCGCCCTGTGCGCGGACGGACACGATGTCGTGGTCACCGACCTGTACGCCATGAAATGGCAGGCCGCAGCCGACTTCACCGACTTCGACGGCATCACCGGTCCGGATTTCATGCATGCCTCCGGAGAGGCCTACGGATCCGGTCGGCTTACTGCGGACATCCGCGCCGAACAACAAAAGTTGCTCGACGCCGACCTGGTCATCCTGCAGTTCCCGCTGTGGTGGTTCACCGTGCCCGCGATCCTCAAGGGGTGGATCGACCGAGTGTTCACCTACGACTTCGCGTACGGCGCGGGTATACCGCGTTATGGTGCGGGTCCGTTCGCCGGTAAACGCGCCATGGTCACCACCACCGTAGGCGGCAGGATTGGGCACTACACCGAGCGGGGAGTCAATGGTCCCATCGACGACCTGCTGTTCCCGATCAACCACGGCGTGCTGAACTTCACCGGGTTCGACGTGCTGCCGCCGTTCGTCGAGCACAGTGCCGTTCACCTGAACGACCAGCGCTACACCGAGATCGCCGAACGTTACCGGCAACGACTCGCGACCGCCTTCACCGCCGAACCGATTCCGTACCGCCTGGAGTCCAGCGGCGACTACGCCGGCCTGACATACCAGGACGGTTCGGAGCTGGTACCGGCTCGAGAATCTCCCGGCACCAGCGGATTCGCTCTGCACATCGCCGGCCCGCCTCCTGGCTGAACCAGATGAGTCTTGAAATCAGTCCGGCGGGGCGATCGCGACGATGGTCGCGGTCGTCTCGCCGCGTGGCGTGCGGTACTTGATTTCCTCGCCCGCTTCGCGTCCGGCCAGCGCCACGCCGAGTGGGCTGTCGGCGGTCACGACGAACATGTCGGCATCCTGGCCGGGAACGGCGGCGACGCGCAGGGTGTCTTCGGAACCGTCGGCGAAGCGCAATGTCACGCTGGAGCCGTCCGCCAGGAGCTGCGCGTTCGGGAAGCCGTGTTCGAGGATGGCCTCGATTTCGGCGATCCGGCGGTTGAGCCAGGCGGCGGTTTCGGCGTGCTCGAGGAGATCGGCCTGGTCGGCTGCGTCCCCGCCACGGTCGTGTTCGGCCAATCCGGTCGCGGACGCGGCCTGCTGCTGGCGGAGATCCACCAGTTCCCGCTCCAGCTGCTCGCGGGCTTTCGGACTCAGTCCGTTCTGCGCTGACGTGGCCATGTCCCGGATTGTGCGCTGCCAGCGCGCCGGGTGCCACTCAAATCCCGCAATTGAGACGGGCGCGACTTCGAGGCGTCGAAATCACGTGGCTTTCAGTTGCCCGAGAAGCCCCAGCGCGTCCTGGATCGCCCAGGTCTCCACGCCTCTTCAATGAGGCGCACGACAAGATCCTTGTTTTCACGGGTTTCCACGAAAACGCCTGCCAGTGTGTTAGGTCGCGTGTCCCAAAAGGTAGGCTATTCGTCCTGAGGGCACAAGGGAGTTGACGACGTGGGTATAGCGCCGGGGCGTAGCGACGAGCTTTCGCCGAACCAGCTGCAGAAGCAGGAGCAGATCGTCGACGCCGCGCGGAAGGTGCTGGCCCGCGACGGGCTGGCAGGCTGCACCGTGCGGGCGATCGCCGAGGCAGGCCCGCTCACCAAGAGTGCCATCCATTACTACTTCGCCGATATCGACGTGCTGATCGATCGGGCGATGGCCGCGCACATTAACGCTTTCGTGGCATCTTTGCGCGAAGTCGCGGCGCGCCACGAGGACCACGGCGATCGGTTGTTCGCCGTGCTGGAGGCATACCTCGACACCTTCGCCGAGCGGCCGAACGCCGCGTTCCTCTGGTTCGAATACTGGATCGGTGCCGGCCGCGCGCAGCACCCGCAGGCGATCGACGCGATGCTGACCTCGATCACCGAACTGCTCACCGAGCTGCTGGCACCGCTGGACGTCGACGATCCGCGGGCACGCGCACGCGCGCTGCTGTCCTATTTGCTGGGCGCGATCGTCCAGCAGCGGGTACGCCCTCGGCCGTTCATCGCACTGCAGGCCGACATCGAAGCGCTCTGCTTCGCGAACTACGGGTAGCGGTCCGGCATTAGCCCACCCGTCGCCCACCACCACCCTCAACCGCGACGCTGCGCGTCCGATTTAGATAGGTAGTCATACGGATTGTTCCGGGTCTCCTGCCCCTCCAAGGTGAACGAGCGAAACACGCCTCGGCAGACCCAGGAGATGACGATGCGCAAGAGACGTAGCATGGTGACCGCCGTTTCCGTCCTCGCGTTGCTCGCCGCCGGGGTCGTGGCAAGTCCCGCGATCGCCGGCACGGCACAGGCGCAGGCACAGCAGGACGTCTACGAGGTGCTCGGCACGGCGACGCCGCAACTGCGTACCGCGGTCGCTCGCACCGGCGTCGACATCCTGACCGCGACCAACGAATCGACCACCATCGTCGGCACTGCGGTGCAGGCCGAGCAGCTGCGGAAACTCGGCTTCGTCGTCGAGTCGCGTGGCCCGGTCGAGCGGCAGGGACTCCCCGAAGCCCTGCCATCGGCCATCACCGACTTCCCTGCCGGCGACGAGGGCTACCACACCTTCGCCGAGGCGACGGCGGCGTTGCAGCAGGCTCAGCAGAACTTTCCTTCGCTGGCGAAGCTTTCCAGCATCGGCCAGTCCTACCAGGGCCGCGCGATGAACCTGATCAAGATCAGTGACAACGTCGCGACCGACGAGAACGAACCCGAAGTTCTCTTCACCTGCAACATGCACGCGCGGGAGCACCTCACCACCGAGATGTGCCTGCGCATCGTCGAGCGGTTCACGACCGGCTACGCCACGAACACGGCGATCAAGAACATGGTCGACACCCACGAGATCTACGTGATCCCGAACATGAACCCGGACGGTTCCGAATACGACATCTCCGGCGGCAGCTACCACTCGTGGCGGAAGAACCGGCAGGGCAACGGCACCGACCCGAACCGGAACTGGAGCTACAACTGGGGCTGCTGCGGCGGTTCCAGCGGCAGCACGACCAGTGAGACCTACCGCGGGCCGTCCGCCTTCTCCGCGCCGGAGACCAAGGCGGTTTCGGACTGGGTCAACTCGCGCAAGATCGGTGGCGTGCAGCAAATCAAGGCGCATATCGACTTCCACACCTACTCGGAACTCGTGCTCTGGCCGTTCGGCTACACCTACAACGCGACCGCGCCGGGCATGACGGCCGCGGAGGCGCAGAAGTTCCAGACCCTCGGCAAGCAGATGGCCGCGACGAACGGCTACACCGCCGAGCAGTCCAGCGGGCTGTACATCACCGACGGCGACATCAACGACTGGATGTGGGGCAACCACAAGATCCTGAGCTTCTGCTTCGAGATGTACCCGAAGGGCGGCAACCCCGGCTTCTACCCGCCGGACGAGGCCATCGCCCCGCAGACGGCCCGCAACGACAAAGCCGTCGACCTGATCATCGGCGCCGCGGTGTAATCCGGGACTTCCGGACAACGTGGTCTGGAACGGCATGGGCCTCACCCACGATCTAGGGTGAGGCCCATGCCGATGTTTTCGTTCGAGGGCGTCAGCCCCACCGTCCACCCTGACGCCTGGATCGCGCCCACCGCGACCCTGATCGGCGACGTCGTCGTCGAGAAGGACGCCTCGATCTGGTACGGCGCGGTGCTGCGCGGCGACTTCGGGAAGATCATCATCCGCGAGGGCGCGAACATCCAGGACAACTCGGTGATCCACGTCAACGACGGCGTCTGCGAGATCGGCAAGAACGTCACCGTCGGCCACCAGTGCCTGGTGCACGACTGCACCATCGACGAACAGGCGCTCATCGGCAACGGCGCGATCGTGCTGGACCAGGCACATGTCGGCGCGCGGGCGCTGGTCGCGGCCGGTTCCACGGTCACGCCCGGCGCGGTTGTGCCGCCCGAGGTGATCGCCATGGGCAGCCCGGCGAAGAAGCATGTACCGCTCACGGATTCCGCGCGGGCGTGGGTCGACCACAACGCGGAGATCTATCGGCAGCTCGCGCGTCGGCACGCTGAAGGCATCGAGCCCGTCAAGGACTAGGGCCAAGGGCTAGGATCGGCTTGCAGCAGCGACTGGCGCCATCGAGGTGGAGCACCACCGGGAAGCGAACGACGAGGCCGGCACCGCGCGCCTGGGTGTGGCCCGACTCGCCTTGTCAGGAGTACGAAATGCCGCATCAGCCCGCTCTCCCCACCCTCACCGCCGCCGACCCGGAAATCGCGGGGCTCGTCGAGGCGGAAGCCCAGCGACAGCACGAAAAGATCCGTCTGATCGCGTCGGAGAACTACGTCTCGCAGGCCGTCCTCGAAGCAACCGGAACGGTACTGACCAACAAGTACTCCGAGGGCTACGCCGGTAAGCGGTACTACGAGGGTCAGCAGCTCATCGACCAGATCGAGACGCTCGCCATAGCGCGTGCGAAGGCCGTTTTCGGTGTCGATCACGCGAACGTCCAGCCGTATTCCGGCTCCCCGGCGAACCTGGCGGTGTATCTGGCGTTCGCGAAGCCCGGTGACACCGTGCTCGGCATGGCGCTGCCGGACGGCGGCCACCTCACGCATGGCTGGGGTGTTTCCGCGACCGGCAAGTGGTTCAACCCCGTGCGCTACGGCGTGCGGAAGGACACCGGCCGCGTGGATCTCGACCAGGTGCGCGAGCTCGCGTTGGAGCACCGGCCCAAGCTGATCTTCGCCGGCGGCACCGCCATTCCGCGGACCATCGACTTCCCGGCGTTCGCCGAGATCGCTCGCGAGGTCGACGCCGTGCTCGTCGCGGACATCGCGCATATCGCCGGGCTGGTCGCCGGTGGTGCGCACCCGTCACCGGTCGGACACGCGCAGGTGATCACCACGACCACGCACAAGACGCTGCGCGGCCCGCGTGGGGCGATGATCATGACCGACGCCGACCACGCGAAGCCCATTGACAAGGCGGTTTTCCCCGGTCTGCAAGGCGGTCCGCACAATCACACGACAGCGGCCATCGCGGTGGCGCTGGGCGAGGCGGCGAAGCCGGAGTTCCGCGACTACGCGCACGCGATCGTGGCGAACGCGCAGGCTCTGGCCGAGGCGCTGACCGAGCGCGGATTCGACCTGGTCTCCGGCGGCACCGACAACCACCTGCTGCTTGTCGACCTGACGAACAAGGCGATCGCGGGCAAGCCTGCCGCGCAGGCCCTGGACCGCGCGGGCATCGAGCTGAACTACAACGCCGTCCCGTTCGACCCGCGCAAGCCGTTCGACCCGTCGGGCATCCGGCTCGGGACGCCCGCGATCACCACGCGCGGGCTGACGCCGGAGCACCAGCCGCAGATCGCGGAGTGGATCGACCGCACGGTCACCGCCGCCGCGACCGAGGACGAGACGGCGATCGACGGCATCGCCGCCGAGATCCGGGAACTGCTCACGTCGTTCCCGATCCCGGGCTACACGTCCTGAACCATCTTGTCAGGCGTGGTGGGTGATCAAGCGCGTCAGGAGCTCGGTGAGCTGGGCGCGTTCGGGCTCGGAAAGCGGCGCGAGGAGATCATCCTGGACGTGGCCAAGGACGTCGTCGAGGCGCTGGAGCTGCCGCACCCCGGCCGGGGTGATCGTGATGACGTTGCGACGCCCGTCCGCCGGATCAGGGGTGCGTTCGAGCTGGTCACGGTCTGCGAGTTCGTTGACCATCGCGACGACGTCGCTGCGGTCGATACCGCAGCGACGGCCCAGCGTCGCCTGGCTGGCCGGGCCGAATTCCTCCAGCGCGGCGAGCATCGAGTAGTGGTAGCGACGTGCGTGGGCGGCGCCGAATCCGTCGGTCACCAGCCTGGTGGCCTGCAGCGCCGCCTGGTTGAGCAGCCAGCTGGCCGTGCTCTTGAGCCGTGCGGGAGCCGTGTTCGCGTCCATCCCGAAAGTCTAGCGATTCGTTGGCTCGCCCCACGACCGCGGACGCCATGAACGGACCGTTCGTGGCGAGATGAGCCAGGAACGGTCCGTCATACCGCTTTAGTGCTCTACGGAGCCGTCGACGGCTTCCTTGGCCAGGCGCTCGATCTCGCGCTCGTAGGAGCGCTGGATCTCGGCTTCAGCCTCGACTCGGCCGGCCCACGTCGAACCTTCGACGCTCTTGCCGGGCTCGAGGTCCTTGTAGACCTGGAAGAAGTGCTCGATCTCCAGACGGTGGAACTCGTTCATGTGATGGATGTCGCGCAGGTGCTCGAGGCGCGGGTCATACGCCGGCACCGCGATGACCTTGTCGTCAGGGCCTTTTTCGTCGGTCATGCGGAACATACCGATGGCGCGGCAGTGGATCAGGCAACCCGGAAAGGTCGGCTCCTGTACGAGAACCATGACGTCCAGCGGGTCGCCGTCCTGGCCGAGGGTGTTGTCGATGAACCCGTAGTCGGCCGGGTACTGGGTGGCCGTGAACAGGGTGCGGTCGAGTTTGATGCGCCCCGTCTTGTGGTCCACTTCGTACTTGTTGCGTTCCCCTTTGGGGATTTCGATCGTGACGTCGAAGTCCACGCCGTCCTCGCTAGCTCTCATCAAGGTATGCCACGTCGTGGGCGGCTCACCGTATCGCGGTATTGACGTCACTAGTGTGGACTACGCGCCGTCGAGGAGCCGCATCGATGTCGGCTACCCGGTGTGTGAGTTTGACCCCTTACGGGGTGGGTAACAGGAGGGGTGCGTGCCGGACAACGATCAGCCGATGTGGCCATCATCGGACGAGGACTCGACGGCCGGGACGCCAGCTGAGCAGGGCGGCGACGGTGGCGCGACGGCTCAGCTGCCGGTGCCGCAGGCGTCGCGACCCACAGGAGGCGACAGCGCGACAGCGTGGCTCGAGGTGCCCAAGATCACCCAGCCGGAGCAGAAGACGTCGTGGTTCCAGCCTGCCGAGCCCGTCGCGCAGCCGCCTCGGCAGCCACCGCCGCAGCAGCATCAGCAGCCGTCGCGGTCCCCGCAGCAGCAGCGACTGGAACCGCAGTGGTCGGAGCAGCCACGCCAGCAGGACCAGCAGCACCAGGATCAGCAGCAGCCGTCACGGCCCGTGCCGCTGCGCCGGTTGCCGCAGGTCCCGGTCACCCCGCACGCGGTCCCCATGCGTATCGAGCCCTCCGGCGAGCAGCATCTCGCCGAAGCCACCACGGGTGTCGATCGCGAGCGGCCTCAACAGCCGCTCAGGCCGTTCGAAGCCGCCGAGAGACAGCCGGAGCCGGCCGGAGCCGACGAGTCCCCGGAACCACCGAATCCCGTCGAGCCGCCACCGCCGGACAAGCCCAAACGGAAGCGGCGCGGCCTGCTGATCGGCGCGTTCGTCTTCCTGCTCGTCGCCGCGCTGGGGGTCGCCTCCGCGTTGCCGCAGGTGTCGAACCGGCTGGAGCTGCCATGGGCGCCGAACAAGCCTAAGGGCGACGCGCCGCAGCCAGAGGCCGTCACACTCGCCATGCGTGCCCCGGACGTCGCGGCCCCTGAGCCGACCGCGACCGGGGTGGCCAAGGTCCTCGGCGGACCGGCCGCCAACACGGCGTTCACCAAGCTGACCGGCAGCGTCATCGACGCCGAAACCGGTGCGGTGCTCTGGGACCGCACTTCGGGACAGGCGATGACGCCGGCGTCGAACACCAAGCTGCTGACCGTGGCGGCGGCATTGCTGACCATCGACGACGGCTACCAGCTGTCGACGAAGGTCGTCCAGGGCGCGCAGCCGGGCACGGTCATCCTTGTCGGCGGTGGTGACCCCACGCTCAATTCCCTGCCGGCAGGCACGGACTCGGTCTACACCGGATCGGCACACCTCGACGACCTCGTCGCCCAGGTGAAGAAGGCCAGCGGCGGCAACGTCACCAAGGTGCAGCTCGATGTCAGCGGGTATGCCGGACCGGCGACGGCACAGGGCTGGGATCCGACGGACGCGCCGTCGACGTTCGCCGCGACGATGGTGCCGGTGATGCTGGACGGCGGCCGCAGCAATCCCACCGACGACCACTCGCAGCGCGTGACGAACCCGGCGACGGTGGCCGCGCAGCAGCTGGCCGCGCGGCTCGGTGGCGCGTCGTACGCCGGTTTGGCCACCGCGTCCAAGGCGGCGAAGGTGCTCGGCGAGGTGAAGTCCGCGCCGCTGACCGAACTGGTGAACAACATGCTCCAAATCTCCGACAACGCGCTCGCCGACGCGGTCGCCCGCCAGACGGCGATCTCGACCGGCGCCGAGCCGTCGTTCACCGGTGCCGCGCAGGCCACCAAGGATGTGTTGAGCAAGAACGGTTTCGACCTGACCGGCGTCCAGCTCAACGACGGCAGCGGGCTGTCCGCGTTGAACAAGATCCCGGCGAAGCTGCTGAGCCAGATCCTCGCCGTGGCGGCCGGTCCGGACGGCAAGGACCCGCGGACTGCGAAGCTCCGGCCGTTGCTCGCCGGGCTGCCGGTCGCCGGTGGAAGCGGCACCCTGTCCGACCGATATCGCGACGGCGCGTCGGCGGGTGGCAAGGGCTGGGTGCGCGCGAAAACCGGAAGCCTGACGGCCACGAACACTCTCGCCGGAGTCGTCATGGACACCGATGGCAGGGTTCTCGTGTTCGCGCTGATGTCGACCGGTCCCGACGTGAACGCCAGTCGTGCCGGACTTGACGCGGTGGCCGCGGCTTTGCGTGGCTGTGGATGCCGGTGAATGCAGGTAGCGTCAATGGTGTGAGCGAGGAAACCGAGGTTCAGCCGAGGTCGCTGGTCGACTGGTCGCTGGCGGCGTCGACGGGCGCGTTCCTGGTCAAGGGCGGGCCGTCCGTGCCGCGGGGCGAGGCCGAGCGTGCCGTCTCGGAGTTGCGCGAGCTGACCAAGGTCGCCGAGGGACATGTCCGCGAACTGACCGGCCTCGGGGCAGGGCTGCCGTTGCTGCCTGGCGAAGTCGTCGACCGTCCCGGGTGGGTGCGGTCGGCCGCGGCCGGGATGGATGCGTTGACCAGTAAGGCTTTGCCGCGCGCTCAGGGCGGTCCGCTCGGGCCGTTGCTCGCCGGTAGCGCCGGGGTGCAGACCGGGGTCGTGCTGTCGTTCCTGGCGTCGCGCGTACTCGGGCAGTACGACCCGTTCGGCGGTCCGGGCCGAGGCGGGCAGTTGCTGCTCGTCGCGCCGAACGTCGTCGCCGCGGAGAAGGCCATGAAGGTTTCCGGTACCGACTTCCGGATGTGGGTCTGCCTCCACGAGTGCACACACCGGCTGCAGTTCACCGCGGTCGGCTGGCTTCGGGACTACTTCGCCGACGAGGTCGAGCGCCTGATCGGCGGGCTCGTGAACACCGACTCGGAGGGTCTCGCCGATATCTTCGGCCGGCTCCCGGACACGCTCAAGGAAGCCCGCAAGGAGAAGTCGCTCGGGATCGCGGAGTTGCTGCAATCGCCGCAGCAGCGCGAAGTTCTGCACAAGTTGCTCGCGCTGTCGACGTTGCTCGAAGGCCACGCGGACTACGTGATGGACGCGGTCGGCCCGGCCGTGGTGCCGAGTGTCGAGGCGATCCGGGCGAAGTTCACCCAGCGCCGCAAGGGCGGTGGCGTGTTCGACAGGCTCCTGCGCAGCCTGCTCGGTGTCGAAGCGAAGATGCGGCAGTACGCCGAGGGTGCCGCGTTCACCCGGCACGTGATCGACACCGTCGGGATGGCCGGGTTCAACGCGGTATGGACCTCGCCGAACACGTTGCCGACCAAGTCGGAGATCTCGGATCCGGCAAGCTGGGTGCGGCGGGTGCACAAATGAACGGTGACCTGCCACGGGTTCACCGGTGAGCTCGCGTCCGCATCCCGCGGTCGCGCGTGTACGGCTTGCCGTCCGGGAGTTCCTGGACGGCGAAGCGGCGTCACATCTCGAAGGCGGCGAAGTGTGCGTCGCGGTTTCCGGTGGCGCCGACTCGCTTGCGCTGGCCGAAGCGGCCGCGTACGTGGGCCATCACCGGGGGCTCAAGGTTCGTGCCCTCGTCGTCGACCACCGTCTGCAGGCCGGTTCCGCGGAGATCGCCCAGTCGGCCACCGAAGTCGCGCTGGGTCTCGGTGTGGACAGCGCTGAGGTGCTCACGGTCGAGGTGAGCGGGCCCGGCGGCCCGGAAGCGGCCGCGCGGCGGGCTCGCTATGAGGCCCTGCTCGGCGCCGAACCCGCGCTCGTCCTGCTCGGCCACACCCTCGACGATCAGGCCGAGACCGTCCTGCTCGGCCTCGGCCGCGGCTCCGGGCCGCGGTCGATGGCCGGTATGCGGGCACTCGATCCGCCTTGGGGACGGCCACTGCTGGCCGTGCCGCGGTCGGTCACACAAGGGGCGTGCGCGGCGCTCGACGTCGAGCCGTGGCAGGACCCGCACAACGCCGACCCGCGCTACACGAGAGTCCGGCTGCGCGCCGAAGTGCTGCCGTTGCTCGAAGACGTGCTCGCCGGCGGAGTGGCCGCGGCGCTGGCTCGGACGGCGGCACAACTGCGCGACGACACAGAGGCGTTGGACACACTCGCGGCTGAACTACTGGTCCGTTCGCGAGTGGGCGAACGGTCCGATCAGCTCGATGTGACGACGCTCGCCGCGGCGCCGGTGGCCATCCGCCGCCGGACGTTGCGCAGGTGGCTGACTGACAGCGGCGTCCGCGACCTCACCGACGGTCACCTACGGGCGATCGACGCGTTTGTCCATACCTGGCACGGACAGGGCGGGGTGTGGCTCCCCGGCAACTTGGAGGCCAAGCGCGCGCATGGCAGGCTCTCCCTGACTTCACCCGATCCGTTTCCCGGCTCCACCACCAGAGGGGACTGAACTGTGTACGAAGGCGAGATCGCCTCCGTGCTCGTCACCGAGCAGCAGATCAACGACAAGATCACCGAACTGGCCGCGCAGGTGTCGGCCGACTACGCGCCTGGGGCGGGAGCCACCGGCGACCTGCTCCTGATCGGTGTGCTCAAGGGCGCGGTCATGTTCATGACCGACTTCGCCAGGGCGCTGCCGCTGCCGACGCAACTGGAGTTCATGGCCGTCTCCTCCTACGGCTCCGCGACGTCGTCGTCGGGCGTGGTGCGCATCCTCAAGGACCTCGACAGGGACATCGCCGGGCGTGACGTGTTGATCGTCGAGGACATCGTCGACTCCGGCCTCACGCTGTCGTGGCTGCTGAAGAACCTCGCCAGCCGCAACCCGGCGTCACTCGAAGTCGTTTCCCTCCTGCGTAAGCCGGAGGCGACAAAGGTGGATGTACCGGTCAAATACATCGGCTTCGACATCCCGAACGAATTCGTCGTCGGCTACGGGCTGGACTACGCCGAGCGTTACCGCAACCTGCCGTTCGTGGGCCTGCTCGCCCCTTCCGTCTACGCCTGATCATTACGAATGGGTGATGCGGCGTACGCCGTGGGCGTAGCACGCTCGCAGCGGCCGCCGCGCGGGAACGGTGGCCGGAGCGGAGGCGTTGTCCCGGCAGACCTGCACCGGTGCGTATCCGC
>JAVXWP010000091.1:0-3668 GCA_032230695.1 Actinomycetota bacterium
TGGATGCCCCCAACGCCGCTTTCGGGTACTTGAACGCCCCCAACGCCGCTTTGGGGCAACGGGGTACGGAAGGATCGAGAGCGTGAGCGACAAAGACCAGCCGGTGCAGTTGTGGGGTGGCCGCTTCAGCAGTGGGCCCGCCGAGGCGATGGCGGCGCTGAGCCTGTCGACCCACTTCGACTGGCGGCTGGCGCCCTACGACATCGCGGGATCGCGGGCGCACGCCCGGGTCCTGCACAAGGCGGGGCTGCTGACCGGGGACGAGCTCAAGGGCATGCTCGAGGGACTCGACACCCTCGCGGCCGACGTCGCTTCCGGCGCGTTCACCCCGGTGATCGCCGACGAAGACGTGCACACCGCGCTGGAGCGCGGTCTGCTGGAGCGCGCGGGCACCGAGCTCGGCGGCAAGCTGCGAGCGGGCCGTTCGCGCAACGACCAGGTCGCCACCCTGTTCCGTATGTGGCTGCGCGACGCCGCGCGCCGGGTCGTCGCCGGGACGCTCGACGTCGTCGACGCCCTTGTCTCGCAGGCCGAACGCCACCACGGCGCCATTCTTCCCGGCCGCACGCACCTGCAGCACGCCCAGCCCGTCCTGCTGGCGCACCATCTCCTCGCACACGGCCAGGCGCTCCTTCGTGACGTCGGCAGGTTGCGCGATTGGGACGTTCGCGCCGCCGAGTCACCGTACGGTTCCGGCGCGCTGGCGGGTTCGTCGCTCGGCCTCGACCCCGAGGCCGTCGCTGCCGAGCTCGGTTTCGACACGAGCGTCGAGAACTCCATCGACGGCACCGCGTCCCGTGACTTCGCGGCCGAGTTCGCCTTCGCCGTCACGATGCTCGCCGTGAACCTTTCGCGAATCGCGGAAGAGGTGATCATCTGGAACACCGCCGAATTCGGCTACGTGACCCTCGACGACGCCTGGGCGACCGGCAGTTCGATCATGCCGCAGAAGAAAAATCCCGACGTCGCCGAACTGACCAGGGGCAAGACCGGCCGCCTGATCGGCAACCTGACCGGGCTGCTGGCCACGCTCAAGGCCCAACCGCTCGCATACAACCGGGACCTGCAGGAGGACAAGGAGCCGGTCTTCGACTCAGTCGACCAGCTGGAGCTTCTCTTCCCAGCCATCGCGGGCATGATCGGCACACTCACCTTCCATACCGACAGGCTTGCCGAGCTGGCCCCAGCCGGGTTCACTCTCGCCACCGACATCGCGGAATGGCTTGTGCGGCAAGGGGTCCCGTTCCGCGTCGCCCATGAAGCCGCGGGTGAGAGCGTGCGCGTGGCGGAGGGCAGGGGAGTCGGGCTCGACGAACTGACCGACGAAGAGTTCGAAAAGATCAATCCGGCGCTGACCCCGCGGGTCCGTGAGGTCCTGACCGTCGAAGGTTCGGTGGCTTCGCGGGACGCGCGTGGCGGCACCGCGCCGGTCCGGGTCGCCGAGCAGCGGGTGCGGCTCGTGCAGCGGGTGACCGAAATCCGTGACTGGTTGAAGTAGCCGACCAAGTCGTTTCCGCCTGAAGGAGTCGTCGTCATCACCGGTTACGGACGGGTGTTCCGCCGCGACGAACTCGCGATCGACCCGGTGGACCTGGCATATCTGCTGCTGGGTTCGGTGCTCGAATCGACCGGCCCGGCAGGCACGGTCGCGGCCAGGATCGTCGAGGTCGAGGCCTACCGTGGCCTCGACGACCCGGCCTCACACTGCTATCGGGGGATGACCCCGCGCAACGAGGTCATGTGGGGACCGGCCGGGTATCTCTATGTCTACTTCGTCTACGGCATGCATTTCTGCGCCAACGTCGTGGGCGGCGAGGACGGCCGGCCCGGTGCCGTGCTCCTGCGCGCGGGGGAAGTCCTGTCGGGACTAGACGTGGTCAAGGCCCGGCGCCCCGCCGCCCGCGGCAACGGCGAACTCGCGAAAGGCCCGGCCATCCTTACCTCCGCGCTGGGTCTCGGCCGCGGCCAGAACGGTATCGACCTCACCGACCCGGAATCGCCCGTCCGGCTCCTGACCGGCGAACGAGTTCCCGCCGCCGAGGTCCGCAGCGGGCCACGCGTGGGGGTCGCGATGGCGATGGACACGCCGTGGCGGTTCTGGGTCGACGGTTCGCCTGCGGTCTCGACGTATCGCCGCGGCGGGAAGCGCAGGCTGCCCAGCCCCGGCAAATAGTCGGTTGACCAGGTACGGGAGAATCCAGGGGTGAGTGAGCACATCCTTGACGAACTGTCCTGGCGCGGCCTGATCGCGCAATCCACCGACCTCGACGCGCTGCGCAAGGATCTGGACGCCGGCCCGCTCACGCTGTACTGCGGCTTCGACCCGACAGCGCCGAGCCTGCACGCGGGCAACCTGGTCCCGCTGCTGATGCTGACCCGCTTCCAGCGCGCCGGGCATCGCCCGATCGTGTTAGCGGGCGGCGCCACCGGGATGATCGGCGACCCGCGGGACACCGGCGAGCGCACGATGAACACCGTCGACGTCGTCGCGGAGTGGGCCGGGCGGATCCGTGGACAGCTCGAGCGGTTCGTGGACTTCGGTGACCCGAAGACCGGTGCCATCGTGGCGAACAACCTCGACTGGACCGGTAAGCAGACCGTGCTGGAGTTCCTGCGGGACGTCGGCAAGCACTTCCCGGTCAACACCATGCTCAACCGCGAGACCGTGAAGCGCCGGCTCGAGAGTGACGGGATGTCGTACACGGAGTTCAGCTACCTGCTGCTCCAGTCGCAGGACTACCTGCACCTCTACCGCGAGTACGGCTGCCGCCTCCAGGTCGGCGGGTCCGACCAGTGGGGGAACCTCGTCGGCGGGGTCGACCTGATCCGGCGCACCGACGGCGGGAGCGCGCACGCGCTGACGGCGCCGCTGGTCACCGACGCGGAAGGCCGGAAGTTCGGCAAGTCCACCGGTGGCGGCAACCTCTGGCTCGACCCGGAGATGACCTCGCCGTACGCCTGGTTCCAGTACTTCGTGAACGTGGGGGACGCCGACGTGCTCCGCTACCTGCGCATGTTCACCTTCCTGACCGCCGAGGAGATCGCTGCTCTCGCTGAGGACACCGAGCAGCGGCCGCATCTGCGTGCCGCCCAGCGCCGGCTCGCCGAGGAGTTCACGACGCTCGTCCACGGGGAGGAGCAGACCCGGCAGGTCCTCGCCGCCAGCCAGGCGCTGTTCGGCAGGGGCGAGCTGAACGAACTGGACCCTTCGACGCTGGACGCCGTCATGGCGGAGCTGCCGAACGGCGAGGTCAAACTCGCCGAGGAGCCCACGATCATCGACCTGCTGCTCGCCGGGGGCCTCGTCGACAGCAAGGGCGCTGCTCGACGCACGGTCAAGGAGGGTGGTGCGTACGTCAACAACGTCAAGATCGCCGACGAGGACTGGCACCCGGCCGCTGACGACGCGCTGCACGGTCAGTGGCTCGTCGTGCGCAAGGGCAAGCGGACCACCGCCGGCGTCCATTTACGCCGCTGACCTGCGCAAACGCCGTTAAGGCACCCCCCTGTTTTGAGGGTCGAACGGCCATGTAAAGTTCACCAAGTCGCCAGGGAAACCGGGTGGCCAGCGGGACACGAACCAAGCTCTCACTTCAGGGTGATTGAGTGGGTGGCCCAAAATCTAGACAAAAAACTTGCTAAGGAATAACTGCTTCGGATAAGGCTGC
>JAVXWP010000093.1:0-42348 GCA_032230695.1 Actinomycetota bacterium
CTCACGAGCCACCCACCCAGCCGCGCGAACCACTAAAAAAGCGCGCCGCCAATAGACAGAGGCGTGACAGCGACTCGGCGTAACGTGGAGGTGCCATCCGGGGCTTCGGCTACCGGTGTGCAGGCCCCCGGTGCCCACCTCCCCCCTCGAGGTACCGGGGGTTCTTACTGCGCGGCTTCGAGGACGTCCAGCGCATAGGGCCAGAACTCTGTCAGCTTGCGCCGCCAGGTCGTCCAGAAGTGGGTACCTGGCGAGAAGTTCGTGGTGACGTCCACGCCCGCATCGGTGAGCCGCCCCGCGAGTTCCTCCGAAATCGCCCGCGAATAACGCTCCATCAACCCCATGCCGGGGACGAATTCTTCACCGGGGATCCGGTGCCCGTCGCCCGCGGCGAGGTAGACCTTCGTCCCGGCGAGCCCCGCGGCCCGCACGTACGGGTCGTTCGCCGCCCAGTTTTCGGCGCAGTGGCGCCGCGGGCCCCAGATCAGGCCCGGCCGCATTCCCTCTCGCAGTGCCAGCAGGCCGAGGAGGCTCGCCATGCCGGGGCGCGTGATGTGGACGAACCCGCTGAGCGACGCGACCCCCCGGAACAGTCCCGGCCGCCTGATGGCGTACCGCAAGGCGCCGTAGCCGCCCATCGAGAGCCCGGCGGCCATCCGGACGTCGGACGCGCCGTACTCGCGCTCCAGCAGTGACAGCAGTTCGACCGTGTGGAAGGTCTCCCAGAGCGGGATAGTTCCTTCGCGGTCAGGGACTTTCCAATCGGTATAGAAGCCCATCCGGCCGGCCGACGGGATGACGACGAGCACGTTGGACCCGGCGGCCAGCTCCGCGATTTCGGTGTGCTTCGTCCAGGCGAGGTGATCGTCGGACGAGCCGTGCAGGAGGTACAGCACCGGGTACGAGCCGTGGCCACCCGGCCGCCAGCCGGGCGGGGTGAGCACGGTCGCGGCCGCTTCCCGGCCGAGCGCGGGGGAGTGGAGCCTGAGTTCCAGCACCCCGGCGCCGGTCGAGGTCTGGCTGAGCACCGTGAGCGCGCTCACCGGACCGTGCCCACGAGACGCCGCGCGGCGAGCACGCCGTCGAGGTGGCAGGCGATCTCGTCGACGCTCGGCGGGTCCAGCAGCGACAAGTGGTGCCCGGGCACGGTGACCAACTCGAGATCGCAGCACACCGTGTCCCAGCCGCGCGCCGGGTCCGTTCGGTCGAAGCGCTGATCCTTCAGGCCTCCGGGAATGGAATCGGCGGCGCTGAAGAACACGACCCGGCCGTCGTAGGACTCCGGGCGGTACCGCTCCAGCGAACGGGTGTCCAAAAGGGATGTCCGCTGGTGGTGCAGGATGGCTTCGCTGACCGCGGTGTTGATCAGCCCGCTGTCCCGGATCGTGTCGACCAGAAGCTGCACCTGGTCCTCGTCGCCGAGCTGCGCCATCCGCTCGAAGGGCAGGTCCACTTTGCTGCCGTAGCTGGATTCCAGGAACTCCCCGAAGCGTTCGAAGCGCTTCGCGAGCAGCTCCACATCGGACATACCCGTCAGGTTCGGCAGCGGGAGGATCGCGTCGATGAGCACCACGACCTCGACGTCTTCACCCGCTCGCCGTAGCTGCTGAGCCGTCTCGAAGGCCAGGTGCCCGCCGTAGGACCACCCGGCGAGCCGGTACGGGCCGCGCGGCTGCACCCGCCGGAGTTCGGGAAGGTACTGGCGAACCTTCTCTTCCACCGACGATGGGCCTTCGCGGCGGTCCAGGCCGTACAACGGGATGGCCGGGTCGATCAACTCGCCGAGCTGGCGATACACCGCCGTGTCGCCGCCGGCGGGGTGGAAGAAGAACAACGGCGGCTCGGTTCCGCGCTCGCGGAGCACCCGGAGCGGTGAACCGCTTTCGTCGTCCTCCCGGACGTGTCCGGCCATCCGCTCGATCGTCGGATGCTCGAACAGCTCCGCGGTGCTGAACTCGCGGCCACTGCGTTCGGCCAGCAGCGCGGTCACCCGCTCGGCTTTCTCCCGGTCGCCGCCGAGCGCGTAGAAGTCTTGTGTGACACCGACATCGCTGCCGAGCACGTCCGTCCACGCGTGGGTCACCAGCCGTTCGGCGGCGTCGCGCGGGCCGATCAGCACCGGCGCCAGGCGCAGCCGGGCAGGCTCGGGGCGGAGGCCGAGTTCGGTGCACAGCCAGTCCTCGGTTTCGGCCACACTCGCGCCTTGCAGCAGCAGCGAAACCGGAAGCGTGACGCCGAAGTCGTGTTCCACGGCGTTGCGGATGCGCACCGCGAGCAGCGAATCCACGCCAAGGCCCACCAACGGCGAGACGGTATCGAGCCGGCCGGGGGCGAAGCCGAGCACCGATGCGATCCGCGCGCACAACTGGTCCGCGACCATCGTCCGAGCTGACGAGACCGGAAGGGTGCGGAGCTTTTCCATCCCAGTCCATCCGGAAGGCTCGATGAGACGCTCCAGCGGTGGGCGGGCCTCGGCGACCACTAGTTCGGCGGCGGCCCGAAGATGCCAGGAGCCGTCGGCGGTCTGAGTGTGCACGGTGAAACGGGCCTCGCCCGCTGCCCCGGGGGACAGCGTGGACGTCACCGGGGCGACGTCGTCGGCCGGGCCGTGCAGGTCCAGTGAGTGCAGGGTCACCAGCTCGGCGGACACGCCGAAGGCCGTGCGCGCGGCGGCCTTGGCCATCTCCGGGTACACCGCCGGGGACCGGCCGGAATCCGTGCGCCACACGTGCTTTCCGTCCTCCGGCAGCGCGATGTGCGAGCCGAGCAGGGAATGCCGACCGGGGGCTGCCTGCCGCGGCAGCCAGTGTCTTACGTGCCGCCACGGGGTGGTCGGCAGGTCGGTGATCGCACCCTCGCGGGGCACCGGACCGGCCTCGCTGGCGAGTTCGAGCGCGGCGAGCTGCGTGTGGAAATGCGTGGTCTCGTCGCCGGTTCGCAGGGTGGACAGCACGAGTGCGTTCGGATGTCCTTGTGCGGCGGCGTTGTCTGTCAGCGCGTGCCGCAGCACCGGATGCGGCGAGACCTCGACGAACTGCCGGTAGCCGTCGGCCAGTGCCGCGGCCACCGCGCCGGCGAAGCGGACCGGCTGCCGCAGGTTGGTCGCCCAGTAGGCCGCGTCGAACTCGGGCCGGGAGCGCGGTTCGGCCAGCGCGGTGCTGTAGAAGACGACGTTCGCCGCACTGGGCCGAAGGCTGGTGAGCCCGTCGGCCAGGGTGCCGGTGACGCTGTCGACGATTGGCGAGTGTGCCGCGACGTCCAGTTTGATCAGCTTGGCCAGCAGGCCGCGGGTGTCCACTTCGGACACGACCCGGCGCACGCTCTCCGCGCGCCCGGCGATGACTGTCTGATTGGGCGCGGACAGTACGGCGATGTCCACATCGGACAGTCTGTCGACCAGTTCGCCCACTTCTTCGGCGCCCAGTTCGAGCAGCGCCATCGCACCGTCCCCGGCCAGCGACCCGAGCAGCCGCGACCGCAGTGCGACCACCATCGCGCCTTCGGCTTCGCTCAAGGCGCCTGCCACGACCGCGGCCGCGACCTCGCCGAACGAATGCCCGACGACCGCGGCCGGGACCACGCCGTACGAGCGCCACAGCTCGGCCAGCGCAACCTGGATCCCGAAGACCAAGGGCTGCACGTGATCCATGGTGACGGCGTCGACACCGAGAAGGAGATCCTCGCGCAGCGAATACCCGGATTCCTTGCGGATCAACGGATCCAAGCGCCGAACGGCTTCGGCGAAGACGGGCTCTTCGGCCAGCAGTCGGCGTCCCATGCCGGCCCATTGCGAACCGTGCCCGGAGAAGACGAACACGGGTCCGTTGTCGTCGGAGGTGGGCGAGCCGGTCACCGTCGACGGCGATTCTTCGCCGAGCGACAACGAACGCAGCCCGGCTACGAGATCATCGACGTCCCGCGCGGCGACGGCGGCGCGGTGGCGGCCCGACAGCCTGCGGGACAGCGTGTGCTCGATGTCGGCCGGCGCGGGATCGTTGTGCCGCAACCAGGTGGCCAGCTGCTCGGCCGATTCCTGGAGCCGCCCGGGATCCGGGGCGCCGAGCAGGAAACGTCGATGTCGCTTCGTCGACTCGGCGTGCACTTCGGCGGGTGCCTGTTCGAGGATGACATGGGCATTGGTGCCGCCGAAGCCGAACCCCGACACCCCGGCGATGGCCGGACTGCTTCGCTCGGGCCACGGCCGCGCCGAGTCCACAACGGACAGTCGAAGGGCGTCGAAGTCGATGTGCCGGTTCGGCGCCGCGTAGTGCAGGCTCGCCGGGATGTTGTGGTGTACGAGGGAAAGGACCACCTTGATCAGCCCGACTATGCCCGCCGCCGCCTCCAGGTGACCGAGGTTGCTCTTGACCGAGCCTAGCAGCAGCGGCCGCTCGCCAGGCCGCCCGGCACCCAGGACAGCGCCGAGTGCGCCGGCCTCGATGGGGTCGCCGAGCGGGGTGCCCGTTCCGTGGGCCTCGACGTAGTCCACTGTCGACGGGTCGATCCCGGCCTGTCCGTACGCCGTGCGCAGGAGTGCTTGCTGCGCCTCGGGATTGGGCGCGGTGAGGCCGTTCGAGCGGCCGTCGGAATTGGTGGCCGAGCCGCGGACGAGTGCGAGCACTCGATCCCCATCGGCGCGGGCTTCGGAAAGCCGTTTGAGCACAACGACTCCGGCGCCTTCCGCGCGCGCGACACCGTCCGCGTCGTCGGAGAACGGCTTGCACCGGCCGTCGGCCGAGGAGATGCCCATCTGGTCGAAGTTCGCCGTGACCGCCGGGCCGAGCAGCAGGTTCACGCCGCCGACCACGGCCAGGTCGCTCTCGCCGGAGCGCAGGCTCTGCACGGCGAGATGCACGGCCGTCAGCGACGACGAGCACGCCGTGTCCACCGACATGCTTGGTCCGCGCAGGTCGAGCGCGTAGGAAAGCCTGTTCGCGGCGATGGCCAGCGCCGCGCCGGTACCCGCCCAGGCATCCACCCCGGCCACATCGGCCAGCGACAGGGCGCCGTACTCCGTGCCGCTGATGCCGACGAACACGCCCGTCCGGCTGCCACGCAGCGAAGCGGGCGCGATGCCGGCGTGCTCCAGTGCTTCCCAGGCGACTTCGAGCATCAGCCGCTGCTGCGGGTCCATCCTGGCCGCTTCCCGCGGTGCGATGCCGAAGAACTCCGCGTCGAACCCGGCGATGTCGTCGAGGAAACCGCCCCAGCGCGTGGTTTCCCCGGGAATGCCCGCGTAGTCGGCCCAGCGATCCGGGGTGACTTCGGAGACGGCTTCGAGGCCCTCGCTGAGCAGGCGCCAGAACTGGTCAGGGCCGTGCACGCCGCCGGGCAACCGGCAGCCGAGCCCGACGACAGCTATCGGGTCTTCGGCAGAACTCTTGACCTCGGCGACGGGCGTCGCGGCGCTTCCACCGGTCAAGGCCGACGCGAGCTGCTCGATCGTCGGATGCTCCCACAGCAGCGTTGCCGGGAGCGTGCGTTCGAGCAGGTCTTCCAGGCCGCCGGACAGCTCGACGGCGTCGCGTGAGGAAAAGCCGTAGTCGTCGAGCGGCAGCCGCGGGTCGATCTCGGCGGGGTCGAGCTCGCAGATCTCGGCGACCTGCTCGACCAGCCAGTGCGCGAGTTCCTCGGCGGTCATCATGGGCGTTCACCGGCCGCGGGCCAGAACCGCGCCTTGGTCGCGGCCCGCGCGATCTTGCCGCTCGACGTCCGCAGGACCCCGCCCGGCTGCACGAGCTCGAAGCCCTTCAACTTGACGTCGTGCGCAGCGGAAACGGCCCGCTTGACCGCCTTGGCCACCTCGTCGGCGTCGACTTCACCGGCGGTGGCCTTGCGATCGAACTCCGCGACCACCGCGGCGCCCTCCACCCCCTGCGCGGTGGTAACGGCGAATGCAGCGACCCTGTCCTGCTTGATCGCGGGATGGGCGTTCTGCACCGTGACCTCGATGTCCTGCGGGTAGTGGTTCTTGCCGTCGATGATGATGAGGTCCTTGATCCGGCCGGTGATGTAGAGCAGGCCGTCGTGGTAAAGCCCCAGGTCACCGGTGCGCAGCCACTTTCTCGAGTAACCCGGTATCGATGAGCCCGGTTCGGCGACGAAGGTCTCGGCGGAGCGCTCGGGCTGCTCCCAGTACCCGTCGGCGATGTTCGGCCCGTGCGCCCAGATCTCGCCGACCTCGTTGTCCTCGCGGGTGACCCCGGTGGCCGGGTCGACGATCCGGACCAGCTGGGTGTGCGTGTTCCCGGCGGCGACCAGTTCGAGCGCGCCTTCGGTGCCGGGCGCCACGGCCACTCCACGGTCGCCGGCCAGCGCCGCCCGATCGAAAGAGGTGACGACCGGGCCTTTCTCATCGGTGCAGGTGACGAATACGGTGGCTTCGGCCAGGCCATAGGAGGGCCGGTGCGAGGTCAGCGGAAAGCCGTGCGGGCCGAAAGCGTCCTGGAACGCGGAAATGGTACTCGCGCGCACCGGCTCGCTGCCATTGATGACGGTACGGACCCCGGAGAGATCCAGCCCGGCTCGGTCGGCCTCTTTGACCTTGCGCGCGCAGTACTCGAAAGCAAAATTCGGCGCCGCCGCGAACACGTTCGGATAATCGGACATCTGACGCAACCAACGCACCGGGCGCATGATGAAATTAAACGGCGTCATGAATACCGAACGCGCTCCGGACAACACCGGAATGCACAGCATCTGGATGAGGCCCATGTCGTGGAAAAAGGGAATCCAGCCCGCGCAGGTCCACGTCTCGTCGACACCGAACGCGTCGGTCGCCTGCCAGCTGTTCGTGACCACCGCGCGGTGGGTGATGACCGCGCCGGCCGGAGCCCTGGTGGAGCCGGAGGTGTACTGAAGGTACGCCGGAGCGTCGAGGTCGAGCTCCACGGGTTCGAAGTGCTCGACGTCTTCGGAGAGGCTGTCGACGGCGATGATCTGCTTCGGCATCGGGACCGGGTTGTGCTCCGCCAGCTCATGCAAAGCGTCGAGAGAACCTTGGGAGGTAAGCCAAATTTCGGCCGCGCTGTCGGCGAGTGCGCCGACGAGCCGCTCGCCGTGCTGGCTGACCTCGGGGGCGAACAGCGGCACCGCGATGGTGCCGGCGTGCAGGGCGCCGAGGAACGCGACGACGTACGTCAGGTCCTGCGGCGCGAGGATCGCGACGCGCTGGCCGGGTGAGGTCACGCGGGCGAGTTCGGCGGCCGTAGCGCGTACCTTGCGGGCAAGTTCGGCCCAGGTGACCGTGTGCTCGGCGCCGTCACGGTCGGCCGAGAAATCGAGATAAGTGAATGCGGGTTCGGGAGATTCTTCGCGGTCGAACAGATAGCTGGTCAATGGCCCCAATGAAGGGACCAGGCCGTCCGTCGGTTCGGGGTACCGGCGCTCAGCCAAGGACATGTGCACTCTCCCACATGTAGAGAATCTTCTTTTGGGCGGGGTCGTGCTTGTCGAGCCACCGCAGCACTTTCCAGTTTCAACAGTACTTTCCTGCTTCTTCGCGGAATTTGCCCGGTTCCTATCGCGGAACCTTTTGCCGATTTCGACATCGCCGGTCGCGGGGGAACGAGCACGGCGGGGCGAATCGCGCATTGGCTGACAAGTGTGATGACCGTAGTTATGCCGTCCAGTGTGCGCAAGACCTTCAGCTCGGGTCCCACCGATAGAGTGACATCCGATCCTGGCCGAACGTAACTCTCCGCAACATTATTCGGGTTATGTGAAATACGTTCGTTTCTTACGGGTGATGTCGCCGGGGTGCCGATCGCGGACCGAGCACCACTTGCCATGCTGGCGGCATGCAACGTGGAGACCGGCCATGGCTGACACTGGTCGCCGGAGTGCTCGGCGGGGCGATGGTGGGCCTCGACGGCACCGCGGTCACCATCGCCGCACCGTACATCTCGGCGTCGGCCGGAGCCACCCTCGGCCAGCTCGAACTGATCGCTAACGCCTACCTCGTCGCCCTGGCGATCGGCCTGCTGCCCGCGGGCAGGCTCGCCGACCGCATCGGCAGGCGCAAGACGTTCGTTCTCGGCGTGCTCGGGTTCGGCTTGGCGTCACTGGGTATCGCGCTGTCCAGTGGCGTGTGGGCGTTGGTATTGTTCAGGGTTCTGCAGGGGTTCGCGGGCGCGCTGCTGCAGCCTGCCGCGCTCGCATTGGTGCGCAACGCTTTTCCCGCCGAAAAGCTCGGTCTGCCGCTGGGCATCTGGGGCGGGGCGAACGCGCTGGCCATCGGGCTCGGCCCGGTCATCGCCGGGATGATCGTCGGGAGCTGGAAGTGGCAGGCGGTGTTCCTGCTCAACGTGCCCGTCGCGGTGATCACCATCGCGCTGGCGTTCTTCGCGGTGACCGAGTCCAAGGGACCCCGGCACGGCGTGCCCGGCGCGCTCCGCAAGCTGCTCGCGAACCGGGCCGTTTCGCTGGGCTCGGCGATGGTCGCGATCAGCTCGTTCGGCGTGTTCGCGCTGTTGTTCCTGCTCACGTTGTTCCTGCAGAACGTCAAGGGACTCGGGCCGATCGAAGCCGGCGCGTGGATGCTGGCGCCGACGTGTGTCGTGGTCCTGTCCGCGCCGATCGGCGGGCTGCTGGCGCAGCGCTTCGGCCCGCGGTGGCCCGTCGTCGCCGGGCTCGTGTCGGTCGCGGCGGGGCTCACGGGGCTGACCCAGCTCGACGCCGCGTCCGGCTTCGGTGACCTCGTCTATCCAGCGGCGCTCGTCGGCTTCGGTACCGGGCTGTGCGTGATCGCCGCCACCGAGGCGATTATGGGCGCGACGCCGGACGAGTCCACCGGCTCGGCGTCGGCGTTGCAGCAGGTCGCCAGCCAGCTCGGCGGCGTGCTGGGGATCGTCACCGTCGGCGCGGCGATGTCGTGGCAGGTCTCGCAGACGCTTCCGTCGTGGATCGCGCAGGCGGAGCTGCCGAAGCCGGTCGGAGACGCGGTGCTCGGCGGCGCCGACGCCGTCGCGCAAGGAACCGTGCCCGACGGCTTCGACCCGGCCACCGTCGGCGGCTCGGTCGCGGGCGCTGTCCGTGCGGTCAGCCACCTCAGTTTTGTCAGCGGCATGGGCACCGCGCTGCTGGTCTCGGCGGGCGTCACATTGCTCGGTGCCGTGCTCGCCCTCTGGCTGCCCACCCCCGTCAAAGCCGAACTAGTGCCCTCTTAGCAGGCTGTCGGTCAGCGCCGAAACGACCCACGGTTCCCACCGCGCCGGAGTCCAGCCGCGAGTGACCGTGAGCAGCAGGTAGACCTCGATGCTGAGCAGCGTGAAGATGATGTCAGTGGCTTCCGTCACGGACATGCCCGGCTTCAGCGCGTCCTTGTCCGCGAGCAACTGGGCGAGAACCCCGAAAGCTGTCGCGCGCTGCAACTGGTTGGTCTCCCATTGCTCGGCCATGTCCGGGTCCATCGCGGCGGCGTCGCGGACCACCCGCATGATCGGTGCCACCCTCTTGAAGATGTCCCGGCCGTAATGCACCCAGAGCTCGACTATGCGGCGCGGCTCGGACTCGGCGCGGATCTGCACCACCCATGGGCGGTCGAGCAGCGGGATCGGCTCATCGTCCCCGACCGCGGCGACGTCGACGGCTTCCTTGAGCACGGTCCGCTTGTTGCCGAAGTGGAAGTACACCGTCTGCACGGCGACGCCTGCTCGCTGCGCGACCTGATCGAGAGTGGTCGCCGCGTAACCGTTTTCGATGAACAGCACGGCTCCGGCGTCGATGATGCGACGGCGCGTGCGGCGGGCCTGCTCACCGCGTTTACCTCCGGGCTTGACAGCTTCGCTCATTCGTTAGACTCTACTTCTAGAGTCTCACTACAGCGAAATGGAGGGGTCGATATGCGCAAGATCATGGGGTTCCACCACGTAAAACTGCCGGTGACCGACGTGGCCCGAAGCGGTGACTGGTACCAGCGGGTGCTCGGCTTCGAGGTCGAGATCGAGTTCGTGGAAGAAAGCGTGGTCATGGGACTCGGGATGCGAGACCCGAGTGGCACCGTCGGGTTCGCCGTCCGGCACGACCCGGTGCGGGCAGCGGCATTGTCCGGCTTCGACCCGATCGCCGTCGCCGTCCCCACGCGCGCCGACGTCGAAGCCTGGCGGCAGCGGCTCGACGACCTCGGCGAACCGCACGGCGGCGTCGTCACCGGGCACAAGGGCGGTTCGGTCCTCGTTGGCCTGCACGACCCCGACGGCATCGAAATCCGCCTCTACGCCGACTGACCCCGTTCGTCCGGCGCCGTCGTGTCACTCACGAGCGGTGGCGGCTGCGCGGGCCCCTGGCGAGCTTGCTCGGCCACCAGATGACCCGGCCCAGGTCGACGGCCAGCGCCGGGACCAGCAGCGACCGCACGATCAGTGTGTCCAGCAGTACTCCGAACGCCACCAAAAACGCGACCTCCGCCAGGAACAGCACCGGCAGCACGGACAGTGCCGCGAACGTCGCCGCCAGTACCACGCCGGCCGACGTGATCACGCCGCCGGTCACCGTCAACGCGCTCAGCGTCCCGCGTTCCGTGCCGCGCATCGTGGCTTCCTCGCGAGCGCGGGTCATCAGGAAGATGTTGTAGTCGATACCCAGCGCCACCAGGAACACGAAGGCGTACAACGGGATCGACGGGTCGGCGCCGGGGAAGTCGAACACGTCGTTGAACATGATCGCCCCGACGCCGAGTGTCGCGCCGAAGGACAGCACGACAGTGCAGATCAGTAGCAGCGGCGCCAGCAGAGCCCGCAGCAGTAGCGCGAGCACGGCGAAGATCACCAGCAGCACGATGGGGATGATCGTGTCGCGGTCGTGGGTGGCCGCGGCGAGCATGTCCGCCTGTTGCGCGCTCTGCCCGCCGACCTTGGCCTCCGCGCCGGGGATGGCGTGCAGGGTGTCCCGCAGCTTCTCGACCAGTGTGACGGCCGCGGTGGAATCCGCTGGTTCGCGCAGCGTCGCGTTGATTTCGATCATGCCGTCGACGATTTTCGGCCCGGCGCCGGGATTCGCGGGATCGGCGGGAGTCGGCAGGATCGAAACGATCCCCGGCTCGTCCTTGATGGCGGCCACCACCTGCCCGGCCGACTCGGCGCGCGCGGTGATGACCGCTGGGCTCCCGGTGCCGCCGGGGAAATGCGCGCTCAGCACGTTTTGTCCGGTCACAGCTTCGACTTGGTTGAGGAACAGGTCCTGCTGGGACGTTCCGTCCGCCTTGAGGAACGGGGCGAACAGGACACCGACGAGCAGGACGAGGGTGGTGATGATCCACGTCCACCGCGGCCGTTTCCGGACCAGGACGGCGATCGCGTCGAACACGCCGTGCGTGATCCGGCGGTGCTTGCGCGGCACCGGATCACCTGGCCAGAACGCTGCCCGCCCGACCAGCATGAGCACCGCCGGCAGGAACGTCAGCGAAGACAGCAGCGCTCCGGCGATCCCGATCGCCGCCACCGGCCCGAGACTGCGGTTCGACGTCAGGTCGCTGGCCAGCAGGCACAGCATGCCGAGGATGACCGTTCCGCCGGACGCTCCGATCGGCTCGAGCGACGAGCGCCACGCGATCCGCATCGCGTCCGACGCCTTGGCGTGCCGCAGAAGCTCCTCGCGGTACCGGGCGACCAGCAGCAGCGCGTAGTCCGTCGCCGCGCCGAACACAAGGATCAGCAGGATGCCCTGCGATTGGCCGTTCAGCGTCAGCAGGCCTGCCGACGCCAGCCAGTAGATGACCGTCGACGCCAGCGCCAGCGCCAGGGCCGCCGAGACCAGCACGAACAACGGCAGCAGCGGACTCCGGTAGACCACGATCAGGATCAGCGCCACGATGCCCGCGGTGATCATCAGCAGGAGCCCGTCGATGCCCCCGAACACCTCGGCGAAGTCGGCGTTGTACCCGCCCGGCCCGGTGGCGAGCGCCTGGAGCCCAGGTGGGAGACCGGCTTTCGCGGTGGCCCGGATCTCCTTGACGGCGTTGCCCGCCAGGTACGGGTCCGCGCCGGAGACCGGCATCAGGATCTGCGCCGCTTTCCCGTCCTGCGAGAGGATCGGGGGCGAGTTCTCGCCGTCGAGCCCGGGCGCGCGAGCGAGCTCAGCGGCTTTCGCCCGGATGGCGGCGTCGTCAGCGCTGGTCAGGCCCGTGTCGCGCTCGAACACCACGACGGTCACGAGCAATCTGTTCTGCGCGAACCGTTCCTGAAGCCGCTGCACGGCCGTCGACTCGGCGTTCGCGGGCAGGAACGAGCCGGGGTCGTTGCTCTGGATCTCGCTGAGCTTGCCGAGGTTCCCCGCGCCGCCACTGCCGAGCACCAGCCAGACGAGCACCAGCAAAGCGGGAAGCAGCCAGCGTCGACGTGGTTTGGGCGCGATTCGGGGCGCTGGCGGGTCTTGCTGGGCTTGCGGGGGGACCAACAGCGTGCCCGAAAAAGCGCCGCTCTGCGGGGGCATACCGCAGTCTCGCACGCAAAAGAGCACTGAGATTCACACTAACGTGTAAGAGGCGGCTGAGAACCGTGCCGACCCGCGTCAAGGGTTCTCGGGCGGGCACCTAAGCTGGTTGCCGCGGCTCGTAACCCTCGGTTACGACCGGGGATCGTCCTCCTGGATCTGCGGGAAGACCTCGGCGACGAGGGTGACCAGTGACTTGCTGAGCAGGACGTGCACCTGCTGCCTGGACAACGCGCCGCGCACCAGCCATTCCCGACCGGCCGCCTTCACCATTCCGCCGAAGGCCCTCACCAGCGCGTTCAGCTCGTTCCCGTGAGCGCTGTCGGGGGACAGGCCGACGGCTTCGAGCACCCTGTCCGCCGATTCCCTGTCCGCTTCTTCCAGGATCCGTTCGACTTCGAGGTCACGCCCGATGCCCTCCGGCGCGATCGCGGCGAGCCACATTTTCTCCTGGCTTTTCACCATGTCCAGGAACCAGTCGATGGCGACGTCGACGCGAAGCTCGAGCGACCCTTCCGGGAGGATCGTCACGGCCAGGCGCGGAACTGTCAGTGCGCGTTTGATGACCGCGAGGTACAGCTCTCGCTTCGTGCCGAAGTAGTGGTTGATCAGACCGCGGGCCACACCGGCGTCGGCCGCGATGTCCGAAGTGGACACATCGGAATACGGCCGCCGGCTGAAGAGCTGGACAGCGCAGACGAAGATCTGCTGCTTGCGTTCGTCCGGTTCCAGTCTTCGCCATCTCGGCGCGGGATCGGTACTCATCCGGGTATTTTCGCATGCGGCCCTGGCACCGGCAGGTTGATCGGCGCGAAGCCACCGAATGCGCAAGCGGAACGAAGGCCATGAGCGTGGGAGAGTTTTCCCTTCCCGCGGCAACGCGGAATGCGGCGAACATGGCGCGCCGCGTGAATTGTGGCGCACGCCCGAAACTGTGCCGATCAGTCCCGGGGGTGTTCGAGCCGGTAGCCGTGGCCGCGGAGCGTCGAGATCCGGGGTGCCGGGGGTGTTCGAGCCGGCACGGTCAGCTTGCGGCGCAGCGCCGCGATGTGCACGTCGAGGGTCTTCGTCGAGCCGTGCCAATGCGCGTCCCACACCTCGGCCATCAGCGTGTCCCGGCTGATCGCGACGCCCGGCTCCTCGGCCAGCCTGGCGAGCAGGTCGAACTCCTTGGCGCGAAGGACGATCTCCTTCCCGCCAAGGCTGACCCGCCGCCGCGCGAGGTCCACCCGCAGCGGCCCGAGGGTGATGGTGGGCTTGTTCCCGCCCGCCGCCGGCCCGCGCCTGAGATGGGCATCCACCCTGGCCATCAGCTCACGGAGCCGGACCGGCTTGGTGAGGTAGTCGTCCGCGCCGGCTTCGAGCCCGACGACGACGTCCATCTCCTTGCTACGCACAGTCAGGATCACCAGCACCGCCGACGGCAAGGCGGCCCGGATCCGGCGGCAGACCTCGATACCGTCGAGATCGGGCAGGCCGAGGTCGAGGAGGACGAAATCGAACCCGCTGACGGCTCGCCTCAGCGCGCCCATGCCGGTGCGTTCCCAGCAGACCTGGTAGCCCTGAAGTCGCAGGCTCGACTCGAGCACGGTGCCGATCGTTTCGTCGTCTTCCACCACCAGAAGCCGTGACATAAGGGGAGCGTAACCAATATTTACGGCCCGACAACAACCCCGACTCATGGTGAGCGGCGGCCTTACTGGGATTGGAGGCCGCTGAAGGCCACAGGGTTGCCTTCAACGGGATGGTTTGGCAGGGCGTGGCTGAGTGGGTGGCTCGCGGGGGGTTAGAGGACGTGGGAATGGTAGGAGGCGATTACGTTGGCGAGGACTTCGGCGCCCGGGCGCCGCCAAAGGTCGGCGTTGAAGACTTCTACTTCGATGGGGCCGGTGTAGCCGGCGGCTTCCACACAAGCGCGCAGATGACGATGGTTGATGGGGCCGTCGCCGGGCAGGGCGCGGCCCAGAAGGGTGTCGGTCAGGGGGACCAGTTGGTCGCAGACGTGGAAGCCCGCGATCCGGCCGGATGCCTTGGCGATCGATTCTTCGATTCTCGGGTCCCACCAGACGTGGAATTCGTCGATGATCACGCCGACTGCCTCTGCGGGGTGCTCTTCGGCGATGGTGAGGGCCTGGTCCACTGTGGATAGTACTGAGCGTTCGGCACATTGCATGGGGTGCAAAGGTTCCAGGCCTAGGCGGACCCCGCGTTCCAGGGCCAGTGGGGCAAGGGCGCCGACGGCGTCCGCTACTCGTTGGCGCGACCCGGTCAGGTCGTTGTCGGCGATTCCGCCGACGACCAGGACCAGTACGTCGGCACCCAGTTGGACGGCTTCGTCCAGGGCGAGTCTGGTTTCGGCCAGGCCGTCTACAAAGGATCCTTCTGGGGTGATGTTGGTGAAGAAGCCGCCTCGACAGAGGGAGGAGACCTTGAGACCATGATCCTTGATCAGCTTTGCTGTTTCCTGGACGCCGGTTTCGGCGACCTTGTCCCGCCATAGGCCGATCCACTCGACGCCGGACTCGGCGCACCCGGCCACGGCTTCGGTGACCGACCACGTTTTTGTGGTGATCTGGTTGAGGCTCAGTCGTTTCACTGGTCGACCCCCGCGGCCGCCAGCAGGGGCAGCATTCGGGTGACGGCCAGGTCGGGGTCGGCCAGTGCACCCGCGGCATCGGCCAGGCGCAGGACGTTTGCCAGGTGCGTGATCGAACGGCCGGACTCCAGGCCGCCGATCAGCCGGAAATGGCGCTGGTGGTCGTTCAAGTAAGCCAGGAAGACAACGCCCACTTTGTACATCGGGGTGGGGGCGCGGAAGATTTCCCGAGACAGGGGAACTGTGGGGTCCAGCAGAGCGTGGAAGCCGTCCGCGTCGCCTTCGTCCAGCTTCGCCAGGGCCGCGCCCGCTACTGGGGCGATGGCGTCGAAGATGCCGAGTAGCGCCTCGCTGTGCCCTTGTTCGTCGCCCGCGATCAGTTCGGGATAGTTGAAGTCGTCGCCGGTGTAGCAGGCGACACCTTCGGGCAGTGAGCGCCGGAACTCGATCTCGATCTCCGCGTCCAGCACCGACACCTTGACGCCGCTGATCACGGAGGCGTGTTCGGCGCACAGGGCGGCCAGTTCCCTGGCGGCTTCCCGGACGCCGGCGTGGCCCCAGTATCCGGCCAGCGCCGGGTCGAACTGTTCGCCGAGCCAGTGCAGCATGACCGGCGTGCCGGTCGCTGAAAGCAGTTTTCCGTACGCGGCACGGTAGTCCGCTGGGCCCGACGCGACGGCGGCCAGCGTGCGGCTGGCCATCACGACCGGCATCGCGCCCGCTGTGGTGACCAGGTCCAGTTGCTCACGCCAGGCGTCCACTACGGCGTCCACTGTAGACGCTCCGGCTGGTAGCTGATCGGTGCCGACGCCCGCTGCCCACAGGCCGCCGGTGGCGCGGGCTTCTTCGCCGGTGCGCCGGATCAGCTCACGGGTGTTCGCCCAGTCCAGGCCCATCCCGCGCTGCGCGGTGTCCATCGCCTCCGCCACGCCGAGTCCGCACGACCACAGGTGGTGCCGGAAGGCGAGGGTGGTTTCCCAGTCCACGGCGACCACGTCGGCCGGATCGGCGGGGGAGCGCGGGTCGACGACCACGTGCGCGGCCGCATAAGCCGTGCGCGAACGCGGATATCCCGGCCTCGGCGCGGCGGAGCGGCGCCCGGACGGGGTCCACGGAATCAGGTTGCCGTCCGGGGCAGGTAACGAGAGCGCGGTCATGGGCCGCCTTTCGAGATTGTTGAAAGCGCTTTCTCAGAACGTAGGTCACCGCGGTGCCGGGAACAAGACCGCGACACTAGCTCTTCGGTGCGGCCGTACTTCCGCGCAGCACGACTTCACCCGGCAGACGCAGGATGCGGCTCCGGCCACCGCGTGCGCCCTTGATCGCGAGATCCATCGCGCGTTCGCCGAGCTCCTCCAGCGGGAGGGAGACGGTGGTGAGTGGCGGGGTCAGGTCGCGGACCACGGGCACGTCGTCGAACCCGGCCAGCGACATCTCGCCCGGCACGGAGATCCCCGCCTCGCGCAACGCCGTCAGCGCCCCGATGGCCATCACGTCGGTCACGGCGAACACGCACGTCGGCTCGGTCTGCCTGGTGAGCATCTCCTGCACCGCGGCGTACCCGCCGTCGCGAGTGAAGGCCGCCTCGACGATGTCGTCCTCGGTGAGCTCGACACCGTGGGCGGCCAACTCGTCGGAGAAACCGCCCAGCCTGTCGTTGACCGTGGTCAGCGCGCGCGGCCCGGCAAGCACCGCGAACCGCCGATGCCCCAGCTTCAGTAGTGCCTTGGCGAGCGCCGCCGCGCCCTCGCGGTTTTCGGGCTGCACGGTGTCGACCTTGAGACTCCGGTGCCTGCTGACGACCGCGACCTGCCCGCCACCGCGCCGGTAGGGGTCGAGCTCCGCGGCCATCGCCTGCTCCCAGCCCTTGTCTTCGAACCCGGAACCGATCAGCAGGATCGCGGATGCGCGCTGGGCCCGCAGCATGGAGACGTACGCGACCTCCTTGTGCGGGTCGCGGAACGTGCTCGCGAGCATGACCAGCAGCCCGTTGTCGCCCGCCACCCGCATCACGCCGCGGGCGATGCCGGCGAAGTACGGGTCGCTGACGTCGTGGCAGATCACGCCGACCGTGGGCTGCGAACCGCCGGCGAGCGCCTGCGCGTGCGCGTTCGGCGTGTATGCCAGCTCGGAGGCGGCGGAGACGACCCGCTCGCGAAGATCCGAGCGCACATTGGTGGTGCCGTTGAGTACTCGCGACGCCGTCGCCAGGGAGACCCGCGCGCTGCGAGCGACTTCTTCGAGCGTCACGTGGGGCCGAGCGTTCATGGGTCCTCCGGGGCCGCAGGCCAGATCCTTGACCGATAAGTCCGGCCGTGCCTAGTCTAGCTGAAAGCGCATTCTGCAAGCGCTTTCAGACGCGCTGTTCAGCATATCTGTCAACGGCGCTGTCGTGTCGCTGGGAGAACGGACGGACATGGTTTCGCAGAGGCTTACGGATACGCCACAGAACGGGATAGCAGCCCGGTCCCGGCCGGGTATCGCGACCAGGCTGGCCGGGTTCGTCGAACGCGCGTGGCGCCCGGCGGCGTTGCTGGCTGCCTTGTGCGTGGCGTGGTGGGTGATCACCGCGGCCGGGCTCGTCGAGCCGTATCTGGTGCCGTCGCCGGGGGACACGATCGGTGCGATCACGGCGAAACCCGAGTACTTCTGGGACAACACGGTGACCACGGCGTACGAGACCTTCCTCGGTTTCGTGATCGCTGTCGCGATCGGGGTTTTCGCCGCCGTCTTCATGGTGTCATCGGCGACCGTGGAAAAGACGCTATATCCCTTGCTGCTGTTCGCCCAGGTCGTCCCGAAGATCGCGATCGCGCCACTGTTCGTGGTATGGCTCGGGTTCGGGTTCACGCCCAAGATCGTCATCGCCGTCCTGATGGCCTTCTTCCCGGTGGTGATCTCGATGGTCACCGGACTCAAGTCGATCGACCCCGAGATGCTGCAGCTGTCCGCGACCATGGGCGCCAAACCGGCGCAGACGTTCTGGAAGATCCGGTTCCCCGCCTCGCTGCCGCATCTGTTCACCGGCCTCAAGGTCGCCGCCACGATGGCGGTCACCGGCGCGGTGGTCGGCGAGTTCGTCGGCGCCGACCAAGGTCTCGGTTTCGTGATCCTGCAGGCCAACGGCAACCTCGACACTCCGGTCCTGTTCGCCGGGCTGCTGATCATGGTGCTGCTGGGGGTGCTCCTGTTCGTGCTTGTCGAGTGGCTGGAGGCGCTCGTCATGCCCTGGCACGCCAGCCGCCGCCCCGAATCCGCCACTACAACGCTGTAGGAGAGAGCTTCCATGAGGAAACGAGCGCTGGTCGCATGGCTGGCCGCTGTGCTGTTGCTGTCGGCCACCGCGTGTGGTGGCGATTCGGGGAAAACCACTGCCGCGGACGGGAAACAGCTCGACAAGGTCACCCTGATGCTGAACTGGTATCCGTATGGCGAGCACGCACCGTTCTACTACGGCAAGGCCAAGGGCATCTACGCCAACCACGGCATCGACCTGACCATCCAGGCGGGCCAGGGCTCGCAGAAAACCGTGCAGGCGACCGGTGCGGCGCAGGTCGACTTCGGCTGGGCGGACACTCCCGCGCTGCTGGCCGCTGTGGGGCAGGGGATGAAGGTCAAGAGCGTCGGAGTCTTCTTGCAGACAACGCCGTCCTCGGTGCAGTTCTTCTCGGACAAGAACATCAAGACCCCGGGGGACCTCAAAGGCAAGAAGATCGCCTCGACCGCCGGTGACGCGCTCAGCAAGACGTTCCCCGCGCTGCTGAAAGCCGTCGGGCTCAGCGAGTCCGACGTTGCACTGCAGAACACCGACGCGGCAGGGAAAATGGCGGCCGTCCTTTCCGGACAGACCGACGCGCTGCTCGGCTACGCCACCGACCAGGGCCCGACTATCCAGGAGAAAGCCGGCAAACCGGTGGCGTACCTGCGATACGCGGACCTCGGGCTCAACTTCTACAGCAACGGGCTGCTCGCGTCCGAACGCGTGCTCAGCGAAAAGAAGGAACTGACGCAGCGCATGGTCGCCGCGTCGAGCGAGGCGTGGACCGCGGCGAGCGCGGATCAGCCGGGCGCGGTGGACGCCATGACCGGCGCGTCCGAGCAGTTGCCGTCGAAAGCCGTGCTCACCGAGCAGTTCGCGAAAACCCTCGAGCTGCTCCACACTGATCTCACCCACGGCAAGGCACCCGGGGTGAACACCGAGGCCGACTGGCAGAAGACCATCGACGTCTTCGCGACCGCCGGGATCATCCAGAAGCCGCAGCAGCCGAGTGCCTACTGGGATTCGGCGTTCGAGGTGAAGGGATGACCCCGGTGCGGACAGCGGTGACCCATGCGGTCGAGCTCGACGGAGTCGCCGTGCGGTTCCGGAGCAAGAAGACCGACGTCACCGCGTTGCGGGACGTGTCGGTGCGGGTGGCCGAGGGCGAGTTCGTGACGATCGTCGGCCCGTCGGGATGCGGGAAGTCGACGTTGCTCAAGCTCGCGTCTGGGCTGCTGCGGCCCTCGGGTGGCACGGTGCGGTTGCGCGGCGACACCGTCACCGGGCCGCGCCGCGACATCGGCTACGTCTTTCAGCGCGCTGCGCTGCTGGACTGGCGGACCGCGCGGCGCAATATCCTGCTGCAGGCGGAGATGCGGCACATGTCCTCGGCCGAAGCCGAGCAGCGAACCGACGAACTGATCGCGATGACCGGCCTCGCGGGCTTCGAGGACGCGTATCCGCACGAGCTGTCCGGCGGGATGCAGCAGCGGGTCGCGCTGTGCCGCGCGCTGCTGCACCGGCCGCCGCTGCTCCTGATGGATGAGCCGTTCGGCGCGCTGGACGCGCTGACCAGGGAACAGATGAACGTCGAGCTCCGCCGGATCTGGCGGGAAACCGGCACGACCGTGCTCCTCGTGACGCACTCGATCGCCGAGGCTGTCTACCTCGCCGATCGGGTGGTGATGATGACCGCGCGGCCGGGCACCGTCGCCGGTGTCATCGACGTCGACCTGCCCGCCGAGCGCGACTACGTCCAGACCATGGCCGATCCGGAGTTCGCGCGGGCGACCCGGCACATCCGCGAGCACCTGGGGGCGACGTCGGCTTCCGACTGAACGGGTGTGGCCGAGGCCGCGTTTTCCGGGCGGTTGCCCATCAGGACGGTGATCGGCTACGAATGGACGTCATGCCGGGCCGAAACCGCTGGATCACGCTGGACGCCGTACGCCCTCCGCTCACCTTCCGCCAGATGATCACCTACGGCCGGCGCTTCACCCGCGCCGGCCGCGGTGCCTGGTACAGCGCCGCGATCACCGTTATCTGGCCGTTCCTCGTGCTGTCCACTCGCTTCCGGGTCGCCGGGACGGCCAATCTGCCGAAGGCCGGTGGCCTGCTCGTCGTGTCGAACCACCTGTCGTTCGCCGATCCCGCGACGCTGACCGCGTTCTGCCTCGAAGCCGGCCGGGTGCCGCGCTACCTGGCCAAAGCCAGCCTGTGGACCGTGCCGCTGCTCGGCTCGGTGATGCGGTCGGGCAAGCACATCCCCGTCCACCGCGGCGCGCCCACCGCCGTCGGCGCGTATCGCGACGCCGTCGCCTCAGTGCGCTCCGGCGAGTGCGTCGGGATCTTCCCCGAAGCCACTTTCTCCGACGACGTCGATGGCTGGCCGATGAAGGGTAAGACCGGCGCCGCCCGGATCGCGTTGGAAACCGGCGCCCCGGTGATCCCGGTGGCCAACTGGGGCACCCACCACCTGCTGCCGCCGACGTCGCGGCTCCCGCACGGCGTCCCGCGCAAGACCGTCGACCTCGTCGCCGGGCCGCCGGTGGACCTCTCCGACCTCCAGGGCCCTGATCCGTCGCGCGAGGTGCTCGAAGAGGCGACCGCCCGGATCATGGCGGCGATCACCGGCCTGCTGGCGCGGGCGCGAGGAGAGTCACCGCCCGGCAAACCCGGGTAAGGGATAGGTTTGGTGGTATGAGTGGACACTTCGATGTGGTAGTGCTGGGCGCCGGTCCCGGTGGGTACGTCGCGGCCATCCGGGCCGCCCAACTGGGCATGTCGGTCGCCGTGGTGGAGGAACGCTACTGGGGTGGCGTCTGTCTCAATGTGGGGTGCATCCCGTCGAAGGCGCTGCTGCGCAACGCCGAACTGGCGCACATCGTCACGAAGGAAGCCAGGACGTACGGCATTCACTCGGACAGCCCGATCACGTTCGACTTCGGCACCGCCTTCGACCGCAGCCGCAAGGTCGCCGACGGCCGCGTCAAAGGCGTGCACTTCCTGATGAAGAAGAACAAGATCACCGAGTTCAACGGCCGTGGCACCTTCACCGACGCCCACACCATGCGCGTCGCGGGCGACGACAGCACGCAGAGCATCACCTTCGACCACTGCATCGTCGCCGCCGGCGCGACGACCAGGCTGCTGCCGGGGACGTCGACGAGCGAGCGCGTGGTGACCTACGAGGAGCAGATCCTCGAGCGGAAGCTGCCCAGGAGCATCATCATCGCCGGTGCCGGCGCGATCGGCGTCGAGTTCGCCTACGTGCTGCACAACTACGGTGTGCGCGTCACCATTGTCGAGTTCCTCGACAGGATGGTCCCGCTGGAAGACGCCGAGGTCTCCGCCGAGCTCGCGAAGCGCTACCGCAAGCTCGGCATCGAAGTCCTGACGTCGACGCGCGTCGAGTCCATCGACGAATCCGGCGCGCGGGTCCGCGTGACGGTGTCGAAGAATGGCCAGGAGCAGGTCCTCGAAGCCGACAAGGTGCTGCAGGCCATCGGTTTCCAGCCGCGGGTCGAGGGTTACGGCCTGGAGAACACCGGCGTCGAGCTGACCGAGCGTGGCGCGATCGCCATCGACGGCCACTGCCGGACCAACGTCTCGCACATCTACGCGATCGGCGACGTGACGGCGAAGCTCATGCTCGCGCACGCCGCGGAGTCGATGGGCATCATCGCGGCGGAGACCATCGGCAAAGCCGAGACGATGGAACTCGACTACACGATGATCCCGCGCGCGACATTCTGCCAGCCGCAGATCGCGAGCTTCGGGTGGACCGAGGCGCAGGCGAGGGACAAGGGTTTCGACGTCAAGGTGGTGAAGTTCCCCTTTACCGCCAACGGAAAGGCTCAGGGGCTCGGGGATCCGGGCGGGTTCGTGAAGATCCTTTCGGACGGCGAGCACGGGGAGTTGCTGGGGGCGCACATCATCGGGCCCGAGGCGACCGAGCTGCTGCCGGAACTGACGCTGGCGCAGCAGTGGGACCTGACGGTGAACGAGGTGGCGCGGAACGTGCACGCCCACCCGACCCTGGGCGAGGCCGTCAAGGAAGCCATCCACGGCCTGGCCGGCCATATGATCAACATGTGATCAGGCGAGCAATTCGTATGTAAGCAGAGTCACTGTCACCGTAAATGATCCCAGTGTTTACGTCTGCGTGGATTCGTGGAAATGAATTGCAGTACGACTTCGAGAAAATCGCGAGAAAGCCTGCGATGAGCCGGCCGAGGGTTGCGGGCGTTCGCAGAGTGCGGCTTTGCGAACGCCGGCCTTCGCCGGTTGCTAAGACATCTCCCGATGCTCGGCGAGTGTTGCCCATTCCTGTTCCCAGAGAGTGAGACGGCGGCGGTCGAGAATCCTCCGCCCGCAGCCGTAGACGGCGAGGAAGAGGGCGGTGGCACCCAGCCAGGTGGACACGCCGGCGAGGATACCTGCGGTGACCGCCGCGGAGGATGGGCTGGGCGCGTCCACTGGTTCTCCGGTTGCGGAGATCCAGATGCTCACCGTTGCTCCGGCTCGGCTCCCCGAAGGCATGGTGATGTCACCCGTTCGCATGACCCCGTCACGGCCCAGCCACCGGGCCGATGCCGTGGTGGTTGTGGTGATCGCCCCGATGCCTTCGCTGAGCGCGACCGGCCCCGGGGTGTCCTGGAGCACAGTCGCGGTGGCAAGGTGGCGGGACTGAGCTTCCCGCGCTGAGCTGCGCACCTGACCTGCGTAAGTCGACTGGCCGACGATCGCGGCGAGCGGGAGCGCGAGTGTGATGGCGGTTACCACAATGATCAACAGAACTGCTTCGTAGCGGTCCGAGGCTCGCGCGAGTGGATTTCGTCCGGGCCTCGCGCGGCGCCAGAATCTGACGGTGTAGCCGAACAGATCCCTCACCGGGGCTCCTTTCAAAGATGGACCACAGGACGCAGTCCCAAAGCTTGATTCCGTAACCGGATGACGCGGGTTCCGTGGATCCGCATTCGTGGACTGTTCTCATAGTGACGGCGATCAGCAGTCTTCGCTGCCCGTTTGGCCAACAATTAACCAGGTTTTGGCGTAGTCCGTACCCGGTGCGTTTACTACGTCAAGACTAGCGAAGCCACGTCGGCATCTAAAACACTTTGGCGCGCAATAGAAGCTTCGTGACAGATGTCACCGAACTTGACTCTATCGGGTGAACGCGCCCCGATTGTCCGTGAACGAGGCCTTCACTACGTTTGCGGGTTGACCTCTAGCTTACTGGAGGTAGCTGGGTGGTCTTGTTGGGGGAAGCGAGATCGTGGAGGTCCGGCAGATGAAAGCGGCGGCGTTCACCTCGTTCGGGGGGCCGGAAGTGTTGCGGGTCATAGCGGCCGGGGTGCAGCCGTGTCCAATCAGGACTATGTCCGGTCGCTCGGTGCGACACCGGGGGCAATGTCCGTGAAGGCCACATCGAGGGACTCAGAGTCCCTCGATGTGGCCTTCACGGCGTTTCGGGGGCAACGCGCGCGACGAGCAGGTGGAAGGTGAACCGGCTGGTGCCCAGGAGCTCGTTCTTTTCCAGGGTGAGGCCGGAAGCGGTGAGGGCGCTGACGACGTCGGCCACCGGACGGAGGCGGAAGCCGTGCTGGGTGACCGGGTTCTTGCTCATGGCGTCCGGGTCGCCGATCCCGATGACGATCCGGCCGCCCGGAATCAGGACGCGGGCGATCTCGGCGAACGCCCGGTCGAGTTCGTCGACGAAGTAGAGCGTGTTGACCGTGATGGCGCCGTCGACCGAATTGTCGGGCAACGGAAGTTCGGTGATCGACCCGGCGTGCGGCTGGAACCGGTTGTCCATGCGATGGAGTTTGGCCGCCTTGGTGAGCATCGTCTCGGAGATGTCCACACCGTGCACTGTTCCCCGCTCGCCGACCTTGCCCAGCAGCAGGACGAGCCCGAATCCACCGCCGAAGCCGATGTCGGCGGCCGTCTCGCCTTCGCGGAGATCGAGCAGGTCGACGGCGGTGAACACGGCTCGTCGGTTCGTGTTGTTCAACATCGAGCCGACCGCACGGCCTCGCAGGCCGCTCGGATGGCCGAGTTGCTTGGCGAGGCCGACCTGGATTCGATCACGGAGTCCCATGGCGGCATTCTCGCCGAAAAGAGTTAGCGGTGGGCGTTTTGCCGGGTGTCGTGACTCCACAAATGCGCGCAATCCCGACATTGCAGGTGCAGGACCGTCGCTTTGTTGCTCAAGAGGTACTGCCAGTGGTCGTCGCAGGTGCGGCCGCTCTGGCAGGACGCGCAGTCGTCACCGTGGGCACAATGCGGGCAGGGGAGCCAGGCGCGCCGGCCGATGTCGGCTGTCGGATCAAGCGGCATCGGGGTCCGCCTCTCGCCGCGGCAGCACGCCCGCGTTCACCAGAACGTCGTGGAATGCCTGCTGTTCGGCGTCGAGCCCGGAGTACAGCAGATCGTAGGCCGCGTTCTCTTCGTGCAGCAGCGCGATCGGGTCCCACTCCGGGCCCAACGCCTTGATCACCTCGGCCCGTCGCCGCATTTCGTCGGCCGCCAGGTCGAACGTGAAGCCGAACGACTGGCTCTCACCGGTATCGCTCATCGTGATCACTTTCCTTACCCCTGAACACTTCTCTGACAGACTGACCAGCTCGACGGGTGCGCGCAATAAGGTCACGCGCTTCTAGTGGGAGACTTGCGCCACATCCGAGACTTGGAGGCAGTACATGACCATCGTTGGTGAGACGGCCGTGGTGACCGGCGCGGGTTCTGGGCTGGGACGGCAGATCGCCCGCGCGTTGCTGTCGGCCGGTTACCGGGTGGCGCTGGCGGGCCGACGGGCCGAGGCGTTGAAGGAAACGGCGGCGGATTCGGTGGCGGCGCTGGTCGTGCCCACCGATGTGGCGGATCCCACGTCGGTGGCGGCGCTGTTCGCCGTCGTGCGGCAGCAGTGGGGCCGGCTCGATTTGCTCGTGAACAATGCCGGAGTGTCGATTCCCGGGACGGTGGACGAACTGTCCTATGAGGACTGGAGCAGTACCGTCGGTGCGAATCTGACGGGCTCGTTCCTGTGTGCGCAGCAGGCTGTGCGGCTGATGAAGGAGCAAGACCCGCAGGGCGGCCGGATCATCAACAACGGCTCGATTTCGGCGCACAGTCCGCGCCCGGCCAGTGTCGCGTATACCGCGACCAAGCATGCGATCACCGGGCTGACGAAGTCGATTTCCTTGGACGGCAGGGCTTTCGGGGTCGCGTGTGGACAGATCGATATCGGCAACGCGGCCACCGAGATGACCGAGCGGATGTCGGCGGGGATCCCGCAGGCGGACGGGCGGATCGCTGTGGAGCCGACGTTCGACGCCGAGCATGTCGCGAGCGCGGTGCTCTACATGGCGAGCTTGCCGCTGGACGCCAATGTGCAGTTCATGACGATCGCGGCGACGACGATGCCGTTCATCGGGCGGGGATGATCTTCTGCTCGCGGAACTCCTCGAAGATCCGCAGGAACATCGCTTCGGTTTCCACGTATTCATGGAAACCGAAGCGGCGGGCCTTCGAGGTGTCGGCGAACATGTCGTAGTCCCAGGAGAAGACGAAGTCTCCGAAGGCCCAAGAGGACACGTCTTCGTAGGACGCTTTCAGGTCGTACTTCGCGGTCATGGCCCGCCACAGGGGCACTTTGTCGGCCATGACTGTGTTGAGTGGCATTTGTAGCGGGGGAGCGACTTCCAGGCCGAAGTGGCGGGCGATCTTCGGCCACAGCTCGCTCCAGCGGAACAGGTCACCGTTGGCGATGTTGAACGCCTGGTTCGTGGTTTCGGTCGCCGCCCACACGGTTGCCTTCGCGAGCAGGCCGGCGTCGGTCATCTCCAGCAGGCTGTCGTAAGCGCCGAGGCTGCCAGGAAAGCGAAGGGGCAGGCCGAGTTCCTGGGAAATCGACGCGTAGACGGCAATGACCATGGCCAGGTTCATTGGGTTGCCGAGGGCGACTCCGCCGACCACGGACGGCCGGATAGCGGACCACGTCCACCGCTTTCCGAGCTGACGGCGTTCCAGGAAGGCCTGCTGGTCGACGTTGAACTCCGGCGGCATGTGCCCCGCGTCGGTCTCGCGTGCGGGGGTCTTGAACGGGCCGAGGTGGGCGCCGTAGACCTTGTAGCCCTGCATGAGGCTGACATGCTGGAGATTCGTCGCCACCGGCTCGATCGCGTCGACAACGTTGACGAGCATGGCGAGGTTGGGCGGGACGAGTGCCGCCCAGGTCGGTTTGTCCTGGTATGCGGCGTAAAAGACGTGGGTGACCTCGGTGAGGCTGCCCAGTTTCGCGCGGGTGCCGGCGGGGTCGAGCAGGTCGACGCTCAGGTAGCGGGCGCGGTCGGTGTCTTGGCCGCCACGGCGGGAGAGACCGACGACGGACCAGTCGTCGAGGGTGGTGAGGTGGTTGATGAGGTTGCTGCCGATGACGCCGTTCGCGCCGACCACTAACGCTGCGTTCATGAGACGAGCTTTGGGCCTGAGGTGCTCATAAGTCCAAGGCATTGTGCTTAGGGTTGCCATAAGATTTGCTCATGGCAACCCTCCGGCAGCTCGAGTACCTGGTCACCGTGGTTGATGAGGGGTCTTTCACCCGTGCGGCAGAGCTTCTTCATGTGACGCAGCCGGCGCTGTCGCATCAGATGCGGGCGCTGGAGAACGGTGTCGGCGGCCCGTTGCTCGAGCGGCTGCCGCGGTCTGTGCGCTTGACGCCGATGGGGCGGGCGATGTTGCCGCATGCGCGGGCGGCCCTGGCCGATGCAGAGCGAGCTCGCTGTGCGGCGCGACACGCTTCGGGGCTCGAAGCTGGGGAATTGCTGGTCGCGACGGTGTATTCGGTGAGCCTCGGGGTGCTGCCGCCTGCACTGCGGGCTTGGCGGCGGAGGTGGCCGGGGGTCGATATCCGGTTGTTCGAGTATCGGCACGCGGATGAGCTGCGGGACGCGATGGCCGCGGGGGTGGCTGATGTGGCTGTCGGGCCGGTTCCGGAGAAATGGGACGGGCCGGTTCGGGAGTTGGGGGTGGAGGAGTTCGTGGTGGTGTTGCCTGCTGATGGACCGTCGGAGGATGACGGTTCGAGGCGGGTTCGGCTGGAGACGTTGGCGGAGTGCGCTTGGGTGCACTACGCGCCGGGGAACGGGCTGGCGGAGCTGGTGGATCAGGTTTGCGGCGCCGCTGGCTTCCGGCCGCGAGCCGCTGTGCGGACCGAGCAGACCGCGGCGGCACCGGTGCTGGCGGCCGCCGGGTTGGGCCCTGCTCTGGTCCCGGCGAACGTGATCCCGCTTCGCTTCGAGGGCCGGGTTTTGCGCCCGGACCCGCCCATCCAGCGAACGCTAAGCGCGTACACCCGCGGCAAAGGCGACCCGGTGACAGCAGGCTTTGTGGAGGTACTGGAACGGGAGGCTCGCGTCATGCCGGAGCATGTCCGGGCGGTTTTGGGGATGCCGTGAGCGCGGCGGGGGTGGGTGGCTCGTGAGTGTTTAGCGGGGTTCTAAAACCGCGAAACACTCACGAGGGTGGGGACGTTCCTCCGGGCGGTGCAGGAACGTCCCCTTCCAGTCTTTTAAGGCGTACGGAGCCACACGGTGGTGTCTGGTGGGAGTTGGCCGTCTACCAAATCGTTGCTGGTTAGGAGAATCTCATCGTGCGTGGGTAGGGGAACTGGGTCGGTGGAGAAGTTGACGACGCAGGTGAAGCCGGGGTCTCGGGTGAACGACAAGACGTTCGGTTGCTGGTCGTTCCACTTCAGGGTGCCGTCGCCGAGGGCGGATTCGGAGCGGCGCAGGGCTAGGCCTGCGCGGTAGAGACGCAGCATGGAGGCGGGATCACTCGCCTCGGTTTCCGACGTGTACTCCGCCCAGGAAGCCGGTTGGGGGAGCCAAGGTTCGGTTGTCGCTCCCTCTGGACTGAAGCCGAAAGGAGCGGCACTACCCGACCATGGGAGTGGGACTCGGCAGCCGTCGCGGCCAGGGTCGGCGCCTTGGGTCCTGGCGAAGACGGGGTCCTGGCGCAGGGCGTCGGGGATGTCTTCGATTTCCCACAGGCCAAGCTCTTCGCCTTGGTAGACGTAGATGCCGCCGGGGAGTGACATCGTTAGCAACGCGGCCGCGCGGGCACGCCGGGTGCCCAGGTCCCGGTCCACGGGGGTGCCGTGGAGGCGGTCGGCGAAGGCGAAGCCGGTGTCGCCTGGGCGGCCGTACCGGGTGACAGGCCGTGTGACGTCGTGATTCGACAATACCCAGGCGGCGGGGGCGCCAACGGAGATGTGGGCGTCCAGGGTGTTTTCGATGACTGTGCGGAATTTCGTGGCGTCCCACGGGCACACCAGGTAGTCGAAGTTGAACGCCGAGTTCAGTTCGTCCTTGCGGAGGTAGCGTGCGGCGCGAGACATGTCGTCGAGCCACATTTCGGCGACCAGGATGCGGTCGCCGGGGTAGCTGTCGGCGATTTTGCGCCAGGTGCGGTAGATGTCGTGCAGGCCGTCCAGATCGGAGAACGGAGAGACGCCGTTCGTGGTGGCCAGATCCGGGAGGGCCGGGTCCTTGACCAGGCCGTCGGCGACGTCGATGCGGAAGCCGTCGACACCGCGGTCGAACCAGAAACGGAGGATGTCTTCGAATTCCGTGCGGATTTCCGGGTTCTCCCAGTTGAAGTCCGGTTGGCGCGAGCTGTAGAGGTGAAGGAACCACTCGCCGGCGGTGCCGTCCGGTTCGGTGACTCGCGTCCAGGCTGAGCCGCCGAAGCGCGACTGCCAGTCGTTCGGGGCTTCGTCACCGTTTTCTCCGCGACCGGGCCGAAACCAGAACCGTTCCCGTTCCGGCGAACCCGGTCCGGCCGCCAGCGCCGCTTGGAACCACCGGTGCAGATCGGAGCAGTGGTTGGGCACGATGTCGATGATGACCCGGATACCGAGCGCGTGCGCCTCGGCGATCAGCGTCTCGGCTTCGTCGAGCGTGCCGAAACTCGGCTCGATGTCCCGGAAGTCGGCGACGTCGTAGCCACCGTCGTCCATCGGGGACGGATACCACGGGGTGAACCAGATCGCGTCGATCCCGAGCTCCGACAGATAAGGCAACCGGGAACGCACACCGGCCAGATCGCCGATGCCGTCGCCGTTGCCGTCGGCGAAACTGCGAATGTAGACCTGGTAAATCGCGGCGTCGCGCCACCAGGCGAGGGTCGAATCGGCAGAAGGATTCCCCGAAGCGGTCACAGCTTGCCCCTTCTCAAAGTGATTCATGGTTCTCAGCAGGGCAGGATCAGCCCTTGAGGCTGCCGGCGGTCAATCCGGCGAGGATCTGCCGCTGGAAGGCGAGGAAAATCGCCACCATCGGCAGGCTGGCCAGTACCAGTCCGGCGACGAGCAGGTTGAGTGGGAGATCGATCGCGACCCGTTGGAGCACAACACTCAGCGTCTGCTTGTCGGGGTCGGGGAACACCAGCAGTGGCCAGATGAAGTCCTTCCACGCGGTGACGATCGCGAGGATCGACACCACCGCCAGAATGGGGCGGGAAATGGGCAGGACAATCTTCCACAGTGTTCGCACCGGCCCGGCGCCGTCTATTCGCGCCGCGTCGATCAGTTCGTCCGGAATCTGATCGAAGAATCTCTTGAGTACATAGATATTGAACGCGTTGGCTGCGGCCGGAAGCCAGATCGCGGCCGGCGAGTTCAGCAGGTTCACGTGCACCAGTGGCACGTCGATGATGGTCACGTAGGTCGGCACCAGCAGCGCCGCCGCCGGGAGCATCAGTGTCACCAACATCAGGCCGAGGACGACGTTGCCCAGTTTCGGCCGGAGCTTCGACAACGCGTACGCGGCGGGGATGTCCACCGCGAGCTGGATCGCCAGCGCGCCGCCGGCCACGACGATCGTGTTGAGGAAGTACTTGCCGAGGTTGATCTGCTCCCACGCGTCGCCGTAGACCTCCGGATGCCAGGTCTGCGGCAGGATCGTCGGCGGCATCTGCGCGAGTTCGGTCGACGACTTCATCGCACCGGTCACCGCCCAGTACAACGGGAACAGGAACGCGAGGGTGAACGCGACGAGCGTGCAGGCGAGCACGATCCAATAGATCGTCTTGCCTTTCCTGCTCCTCAATTGGGCGGGCGAAACCAACGTCCGTCCGGCGTACTGCGCGCCCTTCTTTTTAGTGGGTACGAGATTCTTTTTCTTTCCTACGAGCTCGGGCTCGATGACGATGGCCATCCGTGACCCTCTCAGTCCGACGATTTCGTGAGTCGCACATAGGCCGCCGAGAAGATGCCGAGTGCGATGAAAAGCAGCAGGCTCATCGCGCTGGCCGACCCGAAGTCGTTGTAGACGAACGCGTAGCGGTAGAGCAGGAGCAGCAGCGTTACGGTCGAGTCGTCCGGGCCGCCACCGGTCATGATGTACGGCTCGGTGAAGACCTGCATCGTGGCCACGACCTGTAACAGCAGCAATACCAGCAGTACGAACCTGGTCTGCGGGAAGGTGACGTGCCGCAGGCGTTTCCAGATTCCGGCGCCGTCGAGTTCGGCGGCTTCGTAGAGCTCGCCGGGGATCGTCTGCAACGCGGCCAGGTAAATAAGGGTAGTACTTCCCATGTTGGCCCACGTGGAAACGAAAACCAGCGAGATCATCGCGGTGCTGCTGGAATCCAGCCACGCCGAGCCCGGTAGCCCCACCACGCCGATGGCTTCGTTGAACAGCCCTGGACCCGGGTCGTAGAACCACTTCCACAGCAGCGCCGTGACCACCGGAGGCAGCATCACCGGCAGGTACACCACGAGCCGGAAGTACGCCCGCGCGTGCCGGAGTTCGTTGAGCAGCACCGCGGTGAAGAACGGCACCAGGAAGCCGAACACGATCGCGAACGCGGTGAACAGCAACGTGTTGCGCCACGCGACGCCGAACAGCGGGTCGTTCCACAGCCGGACGAAGTTGTCGAAACCCACCCAGGTCGGGTCGCTCACAAAGTCGACCTGCTGGAAGCTGAGGATGATCCCCTTGACGATCGGGTACCACGAGAAGAGCGCGAAGCAGATCAGCGCCGCCGAAAGCAGTCCGTACGCGGTGATGTTCTCGCCGAGCTTGCGGCGCAGGCGGGTCTTCTTCCGCTCTTGAGCTGAGGCAACCGGACGCCCGGCCCGCGGCGTAACCGCGGGCCGGGCCGGTTGGAGGACGTTACTTGACTTGGGCGAGGACATTGTTGACCTTCGCCTCCGCCGAGGACAACTGCTGATCGATGTTCGCGTTCTGATCGGTCAGTACCGCTTGCATCACGCTGTCGAGCGCGGCGTAGACCTGCTGGGCACTGGGCGGCTCGACGCTGCCCTTGATCGTTTGCGCTGTGTCCATGTACGCCTGGTAGTTCTTGGACGGTACGTTGGCGTACTTGACCTTGACCGCTTCCTGCTGCTCACGAACAGTGCCCTGCCAGATGTCCGGCGTCGGCTGGGCCGGGAGCCCGACCGGCTGCTTGCCATCCGCGAAGGTCTTGACGAACTTGTCGAACCGGTCCGGGTTCAGGTACTTCCACTGGATCCAGGCCAGCCCGGCCTTGATCTTCTCCGGGGTGGCCTTCGGGTTCAGCATGTATCCCTCGCCGCCGAGCAGCGTGCCCTTGCCGTCGGGGATGCCGGCCAGGCCGTAGTCCTCGTACTTGCCGTTGAACTGCTTGACGAGCACCGGGACGTTGTCCGGGGCCGCCATGTACATGCCGAGCTGACCCGCGCCCATCATGCGCTGGACGTCGGTCGCCTCGAGCAGCTGCTTGCTGCCCATGGAGTTGTCGGTCCACCGCATGTCGTGCAGGTAGTTCAGGGCGGCCTTGCCCTTGTCGTTGTTGAAGTCGGCCTTCCAGGTGTCGCCGTCCTTGCGGGCGATCTGGCCGCCGAGCGAGTACAGCCAGCTGGTCAGGTGCCAGCCGCCCTGATTGTTCTTGCTGAAGTCGGCGTACCCGACCGTGCCGTTGCCGAGGTCGGAGATCTTCTTGGCCGCGGTGCGCACCTCGTCCCACGTCTTCGGCGGGTTGTCCGGGTCGAGACCGGCCTTGGTGAACAGCGCGCGGTTGTAGACGAGCCCCATGGAGTAATTGGCTGTCGGGAGACCGTAGAGCTTGCCGTCCGGACCCTTGAAGTTGTCGAGCAATTGCGGCTGGATGTCATTGACAACCGGCAGAGACTTCACAGCTTCCGTGATGTCGGCGGCTTGATGACGCGCGATGATCTGCGCCGGATCGGTGAAGTAGACGTAGTAGACGTCCTCGAGCTGCCCCCCGGCCAGCTTCGAGGAGAAAGTCTTGGGGTCCATGAACCCCTCGTGCGGTTCGATGTCGATATCCGGGTGCAAGGACTCGAATTCGGCGACATCGGCGTCGAAGACCTGCCGTTCGAAGGGTTGCGTCTTCGGTGGCTGGCCGGTGATCGTGATCTTGGTCTTGCCCCCAGCGGCGTTCTGTTGGGCGGCGCCGTCACCACAGGCGGTGACGGTTATGGCGACGCTCGCCATGGCTACCAAACTGAAAACTCTGCGGGCACGAAGGCTCTTCATCTGACCCTCTTCTCGCGGTCGCGACGACTGTCACGTGATGGCTGTCACCCTAAAGTGTCAGACCAGAAGCCCGCAAGACATCGACGAAAAGTCGCAAGTTACGAACAGATCCCGGTCATCGCGTCGCCGGTATCGCGCGAGCCGTGGAACCGCGTACGACGAGTTCCGGCGCGAACAGCAGCTCTTCGGCCGCGACCGTGCCGCCGTTGATCTGTTTGACGAGGAGTTCGACCACCGCGCGGCCCATGGCCTCGATCGGCTGCCGGGTTGTGGTCAGAGGCGGGTCGGTGCAGTTCATCAACGAGGAATCGTCGTAACCGACTACCGAGAAATCGCTGGGAACCGCCAATCCATGACGGCGAGCGGCGCGGATCGCACCGAGGGCGAGGAGGTCGCTCGAGCAGAGGACGGCGGTGACGCCGCGGGGCAGCAGCCGCGCTGTCGCGGCGTGGCCGCCTTCGATGGAGAACATGCCGTGCTCGATCTGGTCCTCCGCGGCGACGAGGCCCACCTTGTCCATGCAAGTCCGGAATGTCGTCAGCTTGCGTTGCGACGGGACGTGGTCGGGCGGGCCGAGCACGATGCCGATCTTTTCGTGCCCGAGCGAGCTGAGGTGGCTCACCGCCTGCTCGACGGCGACGACGTCGTCGCAGGACACCTGCGGGAGCCCCAGGTGCTCGACGGCGGCGTTGAGCAGCACCGTCGGGATCTTCCGCTCGACCAGGCGGTGGTAATGCGTGTGCACGGCGTCAGCCTGCGCGTACAGGCCCCCGGCGAACACGACCCCGGAAACATGTTGCTGCAGCAGGAGTTCGACGTACTCGGCCTCGGAGACACCACCGGCGGTCCGGGTGCACAGGACCGGGGTGAAACCCTGCTGCGCGAGCGCGTTGCCCATGATTTCGGCGAGTGCGGGGAAGATGGGGTTCTGCAGCTCGGGGAGGACGAGCCCGACCAGGCGGGCGCGCTCGCCGCGCAACTGCGTCGGGCGCTCGTACCCCATCACGTCGAGCGCGGTCAGAACTGCGGTCCGGGTGCTGGCGGAAACCCCTGATCGGCCGTTGAGTACCCGGCTTACAGTGGCTTCGCTGACCCCGACCTTTCGGGCTACTTCGGCAAGGCGACGCGTCATACTTGCAATTATGCTGCAACCTGGCGCAAAATGACGACCTTTCTTTCAGGGTGTCGTCATAGGCAGTCTTTGGCCGACTTGCCTACCCCCACAAGGTGGAACCCGCCCGTCCCGCCGACTACGCCGGCAGCGGGACGGGCGGGTGCTGTGGGGTGCTGTGGGTTTTTCCCCGATCGTCGGTTACCCGATCGGGGAGCAACCGCTCGGGCGACTACGACCCGTAAACCTCGAACTCCGAGGCCTGGCCCGCGGGCCAGCCGGTGTTGCCGGTGAAGGTCAGCCTCAGGTAGCGCTGCGACGTCGCCGCGAAGGTGATCGTCGCGGTGTTTCCGCTGGCCGGGTTGAAGGCGTAGCCGGCGGAGGCGCTCAGCGTGGAGTACGCCGAACCGGTGGTGCTGCCCTGCACCGAGATCGTCTGGGTGCGGGTGGCCCAGGCGCTCGCCGGTGGGAGTTTGACGACGACCCGGCGCACGCTGGTAGCGGCACCGACGTCTACGGTCAGCGTCTGCGGGAAGGCGTTGTTGGTGCTTTCCCAATAGCTGTTCACGTCCCCGTCGACGGCGTTGCTAGCCGGGAATCCGCCCTGTGCACCACTCGCGACGGCCGCCTTGCGCAGCGCCAGGTTGCCGTTCGCGGGCGGCGGGGTGGTCGTCGTCGTTGTCGTCGGCGGAGGCGTGGTGGTGGTTGTCGTGGGCGGGGGTGGTGTTGTGGTGGTCGTCGGGCCACCGCTGTCGCCGCCGTAGACCGGGGCCGGCCACGGACCGCAGTACGTGGTGCCGAAACCGGAGTTGCCGCCCTGGTCGACCAGACCCGTCAGCGCGTCAGGACCCTGGCAGTTGTACGTGCCCGCCTTGCCGATGCCACTGGCGACCACGTTCTTGATCGTGCCGAAGGCCTTCGACTGGTATTGGAACGCGAACGTCCCGGCCCCGGCGATCTTGAGGTTCTCGAAGTGGATGTCGTTGGTGTTGCTGTCGATGAACTGGACGGCCTCGTAGTTGCTGTCCAGCAGCTCGTTGTCGATGACGTTGATCCGCCCGTTGATCGCCGAGTCGCGGCCGTCGAACCACAGCGCGCCGACGCCGAACTGCCAGTTCGAGTCGAGCACGCCCGCGCGGATCGTCGTGTTGCGGGCGACCGTGGTGATCCCGGCCAGCGGCACCGCGGCGAACCTGTTCGCGATGTGGATGCCACCACCCTGGTTCTGGGTCTCGGACACGACGTTGTCGGTGACGTTGTTGTCGTGGCCACCGTAGATGGCGATGTTGTTCGCCAGGATCGGCGCGATCACCGTATTGAAGGAGAACGTGTTGTGGTGGTTGGCATCCCGCTCGGCCCACATTGCGAGGCCGTCGTCACCGGTGTTGCGCAGGAAGTTGTTCGTGACGGTGACGTTGCTGATGCCCTGGTGGAGGTTCAGGCCGTCGGCGGTCTGGTCGACGATGTGGTTGCCGGACACGGTCAGCCCGTCGAACGGCCCGTCGAGCCAAAGCCCGACCTTCGTGTGCTGCAGCCACAGCCCGGAAACAACCGAGCCGCCGCCCAGCGCGCCACCGATGGCGTTGGACTGGTCGCAGTCGACGCGCTCCTTGACCTCGCCGATGATGGCGAAGTTGTAGAGCTTCACGTTGGCGCTGACACCGGGGACAGCCGCGTTGCCGGGATAGGTCGACGTGCCACAGCTGGCCGGTTCGCCCTTGCCGAAGAGACCGGCCCGGCTGCCGCGTAGTTCGGTGTACCACTGCCCGGCACCGCGGATGGTGACCTGGTCGACGGTGATGTGCTTGTTGAGGATGAAGACCCCGGCCGGGACCCACACCTCTTTGCCCTGGGTGCGCGCGGCCGCGACAGCCGCGTCAAAGGCCGGGGCGTCATCGGTGGCGTCTCCGGCGGTGGCACCGTACGCCGTCACCGAGAGGGAATTCGCCGGTGCTGCCGCGGCGGGAGCGACCTGCTCGAAGTCGATGAGGTCGACCGTGGTCGCCGGTGCCGTACCGGAATCGACCTGCACCTTGATCTTGGTACCCGCCGGGAGCGTGCTGCCGAGCAGCGCGCGGGATTCGTCGTAGAAGTGGTGCGGGTGACCGTCACCCGGCCGGTTCGTGAACGGGTACGAGCCGTAGTACCAGGCGTAGCGCGAAGTCAGCGGCAGGTCGCGGTTCTTCGCGCCGTTGACGTAGATCCCGACGGAGGAGTTGATCCCGGCGCCGTCAGCTGAGTCCGGAAGGCTGTAGCGCAGGTTGATCGAGTTGGCGGGCGCGGTGAGGGTGAACTCGACGTACTTGCCCTGCCCTGCCAGCGTCACCGCTTGGCGGCCGGACGCCTCGCCGGGAAGGGTTTCGGCGGCGCGGTTGGGGCCGATGACCGAGCCGTTGGTCGGCGCGTTTTCGGCTTCCTGTTCGAGGAACGGGACGGTGGCACCTCTACCGGCGACGGCGAGCGCCGAGGTCGCCGCCGAGGCGGCGGCCGCTGAAGGGGTCAAGCCGTCGGGCGCGGCGCCGACCGCGATCACCGCCAGGCCGGACGCCGAGAGCACGGCGGCCGCGATGGCGCCGAGTCTTGCCTTTTTGCTTGCTGTGGGGGGATCTTCGGACGCACCAGAGAAACGTGGGGACACGGGCGACACTCGCCTTCCTTGCTGTGCGATGAGCGGAGCTGACGGGTGGAAATCCCTAGGCCCGGATGACCTCGAACTCGGAGATCTGACCTGCGGGCCAGCCGGTGTTGCCGGTGATGTTCAGCCGCAGGTAGCGCTGACCAGTCGTGGCGAAGGTGACCGTCGCGGTGTTGCCGCTCGCCGGGTCGAAGGTGAAACCGCGCGAACCGACGATCGTCGAGTAGGTACTGCCGTTGGTACTGCCTTCGACGGAAAGCGTCTGCGTGCGGGTGCCCCAAGCCGACGACGGCGGCAGCTTCAGCGTGACCTTGTTGACGTTGATCGTGGAGCCGAGGTCGACGGTCAGCGTCTGCGGGAAGGCGCTGCTGTTGCTCTCCCAGTAGGTGCCGGCGTTGCCATCGACGGCCCCGCTCGCCGGGAAGCCACTGACAGCGCTGCTGGAGGTTGCCGGCCGGGACAGCGCGGCGTTGGACCCGGGACCCGGCGGGGTCGGCGGGCCGGAGTTCGGCGGCGGCCAGGTGGCGCAGTTCGTCCACGTGCCGCTGATCCCGGAGTTGCCGCTGCCGCCGATCGCCAGCGGGCTGATGTTGGTCGGGTAGGGGCAGTTGTAGGTGCCGGTGACGCCGATGCGGCTCGCAGCGATGTTGCTGATGGTCACCGAGCCCGTGGTCTGGGCCTGGATCGCGAACGTGCCCGCACCTTCGATGCTGCCGCCGTTGATCGACACGCCCTGGATGCGCTTGCCCTGGCCGTTGCCGTCGATGAACTGGATGGCGGCGTAGCGGCTGTCGATCGCGCGGAAGTTCGTCACGTTGATGGTGGCCCCGCTGATCGCGACGTCCCGCGCGTCGAACCACAGCGCGCCGATGCCGAACTGCCAGTTCGGGTCGAGTGCCCCGGCGCGCAGGGTGGTGTTGTTCGAGACGGTGATCGTGCCGGCCAGCGGGGTCGCATTGAAGCGGTTCGCGATCAGGATGCCGCCGCCGAGCGCGTTGGTGTCCTTGACGACGTTGCCGCTGACGGTGGTGTTGGTGCTGCCGTAGATCGCGATGCCGTTGGCCAACTGCGGCTGCACGATCGTGTTGTTGATGATCGAGTCGCCGGCGTCGGGGACGCCGTTGGACCAGAACGCGAGCGCGTCGTCACCGTTGCTGCGCAGGAAGTTGTTGCGGATGGTCGAATTCCGGACGTTGCCGTCGAAGTTGATGCCGTCGGCGGTGGTGTCGATGATCCGGCTGTTCTCGATCGTCAGGTTGTCGGTCGCGCCGTTCATCAGCCACAGGCCGCACTTGACGTGCTGCATCCACAGGCCGGAAACCACCGAGCCGGTGCCGAGTACGCCGTGGAAGGCGTTGTCCGGGCTGCCGTCGTTGCGATCGGTCACCTCGCCGAAGATGGCGAAGTTGTAGAGCTTGATGTTGCCGGTGGCACTGCCGTTGTTGAAGACGTTGGTTCCGTGCAGCACCGTGTGCCACTGGCCCGCACCGCGGATCGTGACCTGGTCGACCTGCAGGGCCTGCGGGATTTCGAAGGTGCCCGCGGGCACCCAGACCTCCTTGCCCTGCGACTTCGCGGCTGTGATGGCGGAGCGGAACGCGTTGACGTCGCTCGACCCGTCGTTCGGCGTCGCGCCGTAGGCCGTCACCGAAAGGGAGTTCGCCGGTGCGGCGGCCGCCGGCGCGACCTGCTCGAAGTCGGCGAGGTCGATCGTGTACGGCCCCGCGCTGTTGCCCGCGTCGACCTGGAGGCGCACCTTCGCGCCGGCCTGGAGGTTCTGGCCGAGCAGCAGGCGGGTCTCGTCGTAGAACTTGTGGGTCTTGGCGCCGGCGATCCACGAGGTGTCGACGTAGCTGTACTTGGACGTCATCGTGAGCTGGCTGCCGAGCTTGGCGCCGTTGGCGTACACCGACAGGTTGCCGGACTTGCCGTCCTGCAGGCTGTAGCGCACGTTGATCGAGTTGGCCGGGGCGCTCAGCGTGAACTCGACGTACTGGCCCTGGCTGCTGAGTTGCACGGCTTGGCGGCCGGAGGCCTCGGACGGGAGGCTAGCCTGGGTGTAGTCGGGGCCGATCTGCGTGCCGTTGGAGGCCGCGCATTCGGCTTCCTGCTCGACGAACGGCACTGTCGCACCGCCGCCGACGGTGGTCGGGCATACCGCGGCGGGGGCGGCTTGGGCCGGGGCACCGAGCATCGCGACGGCTATTCCGGAAGCGGAGACGAAGGCGGCTGTCAGGGCCGCCAGCTGGGCTTTTCCTCGTTTTTTGGGCGCACTGAAGAAACGTGTGGGGGACACGGGGCGACACTGCCCTTCTTATTGAGGTGCGGGGCAAGACCTGAGCGAGGAGACGTCACTCAGTGACGAGGATCATACAAATTCTCGACAACGATACGCAAGAGTTAGGCCATTGATTGCAAATTTCCGACTTGCAGGACATGGCGCAACGGCCCCCGAAGCGGCATCAAGGGACCTTTACTACCGCAAAACGGCAGTAAAGGTCCCTTGATGCCGCTTTAGGCCTCGCCCCGGAAGATCCGGAGCGGGCCGGAGCTCTGCACCACCGGCATGATCTCGAGGGCGTTCACGTTGACATGCGCCGGAAGCGACGCCGTCCAGTACACGGACTCGGCGATGTCGTCGGCGTTGAGTGGCTCGGTGCCGGTGTAGACGGCGTCGGCCTTGTCCTGGTCGCCCTCGAAGCGGACCGCCGAGAACTCGGTGCCGCCCACCATGCCGGGCTCTATGCAGGTCACGCGCACGCCAGTGCCGTGCAGGTCGCTACGCAGGTTGAGGCTGAACTGGTGGACGAACGCCTTGGTCGCGCCGTAGACGTTGCCGCCGGGGTAGGGGTACGTGCCCGCGATCGACCCGATATTGATGACGTGGCCGCGCCCGCGCTCCACCATCCCGGGCAGCGCGCCGCGCGTGCAGTAGACCAGCCCCTTGATGTTGGTGTCGATCATCTGGTCCCAGTCGTCGAGCTCGGCCCTTTGCGCCGGCTCGAGGCCCTTCGCCAGTCCCGCGTTGTTGACGAGGACGTCGATCTCGGCGAATTCCGCGGGCAGGGAGGCGATCGCGTCGGCAACGGCGGCCCGGTCCCGCACGTCGAGTTCGACCGGCAGGACGTTGTCCCCGAGGTCCTTTGCCAGTTCGGCAAGCCGGTCGGCCCGGCGGGCGGTCACCACGACCCGGGCACCGTCGGCCGCGAAACGCCGCGCGATCGCGGCTCCGAAACCGGTGCTGGCGCCGGTCACGAAAACGGTCTTCTGTTCGTTCGCCATGGAAGAGCTCACTGTTCTATCCGTGCTGTTGACGCCACTGACTCTAGGCTCGTGCTGTTTTCAAGCCCGTGTTGCTTCAAGAAGGCGGCCACTGCTTCGCCAAAGGCGGTCTCCCGCTCGAGGTTCGGCATGTGCCCGGCGCCTTCGACTACCAGGAGAGTGGAGTCGGGGAGCAGCCTGTGCATGAGCTCGCCGTCACTGACCGGGGTGAACTCGTCCTCGCTGCCGACGACCACGAACGCCGGTACCGAGACTTGCTTGAGCGTCTCGGCATAGTCAGGTCGTTCGGCCCGGCCCCGCAGGGCTGCCGCCGCGCCTTCCGGTGGAGTCGTCCGCATCATGCCCAGGACGTGCTCGGCGACATCGGGCAGCGCCTCGACGTTTCGGGGCGACAGCATCTTGGGCAGCATGTCGGCGGCGTACGCGTCCATGCCCTCGCGGAGCAGTTCGTCGGCGACATCGTTGCGCTGCTTCTTGCCGGCTTCGGTCTCGGCGCCGGGGAAGGTGTCGGCGAGGATCAGGCCGCGGATGCGCTCCGGGAACAGCCGGTAGCACTCCATGACGATCTGACCGCCCATGGACAGCCCGCCGAGCACGAACCTTTCGATACCTAAGTGGTCCAGCAGGTTCTCGAGGTCGCGGGCGAACGTCTCCAACGGGGTCTTGCCGGGAACGACCGTGGTTTCGCCGTAGCCGCGCAGGTCAGGGGCGATCACGCGCCAGTCCGCACTGAACCGCTCGACCTGCGGCCGCCACATCGACCGGTTGAACGGGTGGCCGTGCACGAGCACCAGCGGGTCGCCCGTGCCTTGATCGTCGTAGCCGATGGTGATTCCGCCGAGAACAGCCTTACTCATGACGCGCCCTTCGTTGCTTGACGTCTCGAAGCTATTCGGTGCAATAATCGAGTGCAATAGGGTCAATGTTCTCGGTGCAATCGGAGTGCCATGGACGACTACCGCGCGCTTGCCGACAAGCTGGCCGCCCAAATCGCTTCGCACCAGCTGCGGCCAGGGGACCGGCTTCCGCCGCAACGCCGGTTCGCGCGTCGGCACGGGATCGCGAGTTCGACCGCGGCGCGGGTATACGGCGAGCTGGTCCGGCGAGGCCTGGCCGTCGGGGAGGTCGGCCGGGGCACGTTCGTCCGCGCCGTGGAGCCGCCGCTCCACCCCGCGTTGGCCGAGCCGAGCGGTGCGCGGGTGGATCTCGAGCTGAACTTCGCGGTATTGCCGGAGCAGCCCGCTCTTCTCGCGAAGAGCTTGGGGCCGTTGCTGCGACCCGATGTATTGGGCGAGGCGCTGCAACCGATGGGGGTGACGGGGACGAAGGCGGCGAGGGAGGCGACGGCCACGACGCTGGCGCACGCCGGATGGGAGCCGGAGCCGGATCGGATCTCGTTCGCCGGAAACGGCAGGCAGGCCATCGCGGGCGCGATCGCCGCGCTCGTGCCGATCGGGGAGCGACTCGGCGTCGAGGCGCTCACGTATCCGGTGGTGAAGGGGATCGCCGCGCGTCTCGGCGTCACGCTGGTCCCGATCGAAATGGACGGGGACGGGTTGTCACCGGCCTCGCTGGTCGCCACGCACCGCGCGACGCCGTTGCGCGCGGTCTACCTGCAGCCGACGCTGCACAACCCGCTCGGCGTGACGATGCCCGAGTCGCGGCGAGCGGAGCTTGCGGAAACGCTGGACGCGCTCGATCTTCCGGTCATCGAGGACCACATCTATGCGTTCCTCCGTGACGACCTGCCGCCGCTCGCCACCTTCGCGCCCGAGCGCACAGTGCTGGTCGACAGTCTTTCGAAACGGCTCGCACCGGGCTTGACCCTGGGATTCGCCGTGTCGCCGGCAGGCCTCGGGGACCGGGTCGCGGCGGCCACACGGTCGGGGACCTGGTCGGCATCGCGGTTTGCGGTGGGGGCCGCGACCTGCTGGATGTCCGATGGCACCGTCGTGACCATCGCGGAGGGAAAGCGCCGTGACGCCGCCGTGCGCCAGTCGATCGCGGCGGACCGCTTGGCCGAGTTCGCCCTTCGAGCGGATCCCAGGGCCTATCACTGCTGGTGGCAGCTTCCGGATCGGTGGCGGGCGGAGACGTTCGTGGCGGCAGCCGCCCGGCGCGGCATCGCCGTCACTCCGGCCGCCGCGTTCACCATCGGGAATGGCCACGCGCCGAATGCGGTGCGGCTGGCCCTTTCCTCTCCAGCGTTGAGCACGTTGACTGCCGCGTTGGACGTTCTCGCGGTGTTGGCCAGGGGAGCTCCGGAGGACGCCGCTGTGGACTGATTGCGGCCTTGACCAGCAAAAACCTCGCTAAGTGACCCCCCTGTTCGAGGGGGTTTTGAGCGGTGTAATGTTTTGCAAGTCGCCAGGGAAACCGGGTGGCCAGCGGGACACGAACCAAGCTCTCACTTCAGGGTGATTGAGTGGGTGGCCCAAAATCTAGACAAAAAACTTGCTAAGGAATAACTGCTTCGGATAAGGCTGC
>JAVXWP010000098.1:0-4518 GCA_032230695.1 Actinomycetota bacterium
GCAGCCTGGCGTCAGAGCCGCCAGCTGCTGACCTGCCAAGAGGAACGCACCGACACCGTAAGCCGCCGTGTCGGTCGCGTCGGCCGCTGCGGGCTTGGTGTCCTCCGGCTGAACGTATCCGAGCAAACCGTTGGGCTGCAGCGCCTTCGTCGAAAGCGCGAGCCAGCCCCTGTCGACCACGGGCCGGTACTGACCGGCGTCGAGTATTCCCACGTTGATGCCCCAGGCGATGCCATAGGTGAAGTACGCGGTGCCACTGCTTTCCGGGCCACCGGCGTTGAACGGGTTGAGCAGGTCGGTGTTCCAGAACCCGTCCCGGCGCTGCAGCACCTTGAGCGTGGCAGCCATCTTCTTGAACACCCGCAGGTATTCCGGGCGACGCGGGTCGTTCCCGGGCAGTACCTGGAGGACCTTGGTCAACGCCGAAAGCGCCTCGCCGTTTCCGCGGGACCAGAACGTGGCGGACTGCTCGTCGCGTCGCCACAAACCGGTGAGCTCGGTGAACAGGCCGTGGCCTCCGGCGACCTTTTCGGTGTAGTGGAACAGTTTCTGCATGGCGTCGAGATCGGCATCGCTGTTGTCCAGTACGCCCAGCCGGGCGAACGACGGCATGGCCCGGTTCAGCGCCTCGACGTAGTCCCAGGAATCCGTTTTCCCTTGCTGGACCGAGACGACGTCCTCGGAGACCCGCGTGCGCAGGGCGGCGATGTCCGCCGGTTCCGGGTGGAAGTAGGTGAAGAGGTCGAGATACGCCTCGCCCGCCGCGAGGGCGTCGGGCGACGAGCCGGACTGCAGTTGGTATTTCGCCGCGTCCGCCCAGGGCAGCGTCTTGTGGTTCGAGACGCCGGTGGTCCTGACCAACGCCAGGTTGCCGACGTGGAATGTCGCGTTCTGCCAGTTGTTCGGCGCCTGGTCCGGCCCGTTGGCCACCCAGTAGTCGCCGGCGGAGATCATCGACCGGGACACCGCGCAGTCCGCCGGAGCCGCGGCCGCTTGGCCGGTCACCAGCAGGCTGCTCGTGACCAGTCCGACGGCGAGCACAGTGATCCCGCGCAATCCCTTGACCGGCATTGTGGCGCCCTCCCACGACAATTAGGTAACAATCTTAACTAATCGACTATGGTCCGCCCGGGATTGCCGTGTCAAGATGCCGGTGAGTGGTACGGAGACACCCTCTCCAGGAGGCGGCGGCACGCCGATTCGGCGCCGTCGGCGTTCTTCGCCAGCACCATCGTGAGCAGGCGGGAGTGCAGGACGAGGGTGTTTTCCGAGACGTCGCCTGCCAGGTCGCCACGGGCCCCGAGCGCGGTGATGACCGGGCCTTGCAATTGGGCGATCAACGCATTTCCGGACGCTCGCACCAAAGCGGCATGGAATACGCGATCCGCGTGCTCGAATGCGGTTCTGTCCTGCCGCTCAACGGCGTCCGCCATCAATTCATAGGCGGCGGCCATGGTCGCGAGCTCATCGGGTTTACGATGCTGCGCGGCCATCCGGGCGGCTTGCGGCTCGATAGTCAGCCGCAGTTCGAGCAGTTCCCGAAGGTGGTGCGCGCCGTCCGGGCCGTGCATCCGCCACGCGATGACATCCGGATCGATCGCGTCCCACTTTTCCGGCGGGAGCGTCCACGTACCGACGCGGGGCCGCGCGGTGACCATGCCTTTGGATTCCAGCACTCGCAAGGCTTCCCGGACGACCGTCCGGGAAGCCTGGAATCGCCGGCCGATGTCCTCGGGGACGATCGGCTGCTCGGCGCCGTAGACGCCTTCGACGATGAGCCTGCCGACTTCGTCGATGATCCGGGCGTGCAGATTGCGACCGCCCGCCCGCGCGGCGGCCATCGGGATTCCTTCCTCCGCCTCCTCCGGTTACGTCGGCAGGCCGACGCGGCGTTCGCCGCTGCGGAGCTGCTGCAGGACGACCGCGACGACGAGGAGCACACCTCGCGCGATGTTCTGCCAGAACGGGTTGATTCCCAGCAGGCTCATCCCGTTGTCCAGCACGCCGAGGATGAACACCGCCAGCACGGTGCCGACGATGGATCCCTTGCCGCCCTTGAGCATGCAGCCACCGAGCGCCGCGCCGGTGACGGCTTGCAGCTCCAGGCCTTCCGAACCGGACACCGGCTGACCGGACCCCGTTCGCGCGGTGATCAGGATTCCGGCGATCGCGGCGACCACGCCGACCAGCGCGTAGACGCCGATGATGTAGCGGTTGATGTTGATCCCGGCGAGCCGGGCGGCGGTGTCGTTGCCGCCGATCGCGTAGATGTTGCGCCCGATGTCGGTGTATTTCAACAAGAAGTGCAGCAGCGCCGCGACGATCAGGAACACCCACACCAGCGTCGGCAGGCCCGCGATGGATCCTTTGGCGAGGAAGATGAAGAAGTCGTCCGCACCGGTGTAGCCCTGTGACTTGCCGTTGGAGATCAGCTGCGCGAGACCTTTGTACGCGGCCAGCGTGCCCAGCGTCGCGACCACGGGGTTCACCCGGCCGAAGATGATGATCATCCCGTTGACCAGCCCGCACACCAGGCCGATGCCGAGCGCGGCGAGCATGCCGATCCCGGCGCTGCCACCGGTCGCCTGGAACACCATCGCCGAGGCGACCGACGCCAGGCCGGCCATCGAGCCGACCGAGATGTCCAACGCCCCCAGGATGATCACCAGGGTTTGGACCAGTGCCAGCAGTCCCATGATCGTGACCGCGCTGCCGATCAGCAGCAGGTTGTTGGTGAGGAAGAAGTTGCTGTTCTGGCTGCCGATGATCAGCACGAGCACGACCAGCGCGATGATCAGGCTGCTGTTCTGCACACCAACGGCGTTCAGCGCCCGCCGGAACGGGGAAAGGCGGCTCGTCTCGGCAACGGGCTCTGCGGACATCGGGTTCTCCTGGCTGGGTCGCTGAGTGTCGAGGCTCATGAGGCCACCTCTGTCGCTTCGGGGATGGCTAGGGTGAGCACCCGTTCTTCGGTGGCGCCGGCGCGAAGGAGTTCGCCCGCTACCCGGCCACCGCGCATGACGACGATGCGGTCGGCCAGGCCGAGCACCTCGGGGAGATCGGAGGAAATGACCAGCAGTGCCATGCCTTCCGCGGCGAGTCCGTCGATGATCCGGTAGATCTCTGCCTTCGCGCCGACGTCGACACCGCGCGTCGGCTCGTCCAGGATCAGCAGCTTCGGCCGCCTCGCGAGCCAGCGCGCGAGCACGGTCTTCTGCTGGTTGCCACCGGAAAGTTTGCGCACTTCCTGTTCCATCGACGGCGTCCGCACGCGCAGCTCGCGGATGTACTCCTCGACCAGCGCGCGCTCTTTCGACCGCCGGACCACGCGGAATTTGCTGATACGGTCCAGCACCGCGATGGACACGTTGTCGCGCACCGAACGCTGCATCAGCAACGCGTCGGTCTTGCGTTCTTCCGGGGCCAGTCCGATCCCCGCGCGCACGGCGTCACCGGGATTCCTTGGCTTCAAAGGCTTTCCGTCGAGTTCCATAGTGCCGGAGCGCAGCGGCACATCCCCGCTGATCGCGCGGGCGAGCTCGGAGCGACCGGCGCCGACCAGTCCGGCCAGGCACACGATCTCACCGGAGCGGACCTCGAACGAGATGTCCGTGACGTCGTCGGTGGTGACGCTGTCGAGCGTGAGCATCACCTCGCCCTCGGCGCCGGTTTCGGTGCGCCGCACCAGCTGGGAGAGGTCGCGGCCGATCATCATCCGGACCAGCGCGTTGTCGTCGGTGGCCGACGCGTCCTGGACGCCGACGAGCTTTCCGTCACGCAGTACCGCGATGCGGTCGGCGAGCTGGAAGATCTCGTTCATCCGGTGGGAGACGTAGACGACCGCGACTCCGGTTTCACGCAGCCGCTTGATGAGCCTGAACAGCGCGTCGACTTCGTGCTCGGACAACGATGACGTCGGTTCGTCGAAGGCGATCACCTTCGGCGGGGTTTTCGCGGTGAGCACGCGGAGGATCTCGACAACTTGGCGTTGCGCCGGCGACAGCTTGCCGCCCAGTGTCGCGGGATCGAGAACGCCCTCGAAGCCGTACTCCTTCAGCGCCGCCCGCGTCGCCGAGATCAGCGCCCGGCGGTTGAAAACACGTCCGCGTGTGGGCAGTTCTCCGACGAAGACGTTCTCCGCCACCGAAACATGCGGGATGATCTCGGGTTCCTGGTAGATGACCCGGATTCCGGCGGCCATCGCGGCGCGCGGGCTGTCGAAGGCGACCGGCACGCCGTCGATCTCGAGGGTGCCGTCGTCTGGGGCGTGGTCGCCGGAAAGCACCCGCAGCAGAGTCGATTTCCCGGCGCCGTTCTCGCCCATCAGCGCGAGCACTTCGCCGGGGCGGAAGTCGAGGGTGACCTGGTCGAGGGCCGTTACACCGGAGAATCGCTTGCCGATCCCCTCGGCGATCAGCACCGGCACCGGCACCGGTGCGGGTGCGGGTGCGGGGGCGGGCACGGACATGGAGCCGCCTTCCGTTGGGAGGGTGGGTCGTGAGTGTTTCGCGGGGTTCT
>JAVXWP010000103.1:0-43517 GCA_032230695.1 Actinomycetota bacterium
TTTCGCGGGGTTAGAACCCCGCAAAACACTCACGAGCCACCCCCACACCCAGCCACCGCATCTTTTTCCCTACCCTCGCCGAAGGCCAGGTTCGCGGGAGCAGGGCGCCCCCGGCACAGTCGCAACCGACCTCCGATATCACGCCCTGGTCACGCGAACCTGATCGCGCGCCGCCGACAAATATGGTGAGGGTTTGGGAAGTGCCGTTGACGGTGACGGTGAGCCGCGCGACGCCCGGCCGCAAGGCGGTGAGGACACCGGTGACCGGGTCGAAGGAGGCGACGTCCCAGGGCATCGCCGGGATCAGGCCGACGATGTGCGTACCCCACCCACCGCTCCAGTCCGCGCTCACCGGATACGACACGGGCACCTGCCGCCCGGCCTGGGTCACCGCGGCGCGGACATTCGCCGCAGCGCCTTGAGCCAGCTCAGCGGGCCCGTTCAGCGTCAGCGCGTCGACATTCGGGCGGGTCTCGAACCGCACGTCCCCGGACGGATCGAACCGGACCGACGTCCAGCCGACGAAGCCACCGTCGCCGGGAGCGGCGGCCGGTGTCTTGCCGGAGTTGCCGTTGATCAGGTACGGCACACCGTCCACTCTGGACAGATTGAACAGCCCGGCGTGCGACGCGATCGACGCGGCCTGCTTGCCCGAAGTCCGCTCGAAATCGGTGAGCCAGCCGGAAAGCAGGCTCGCCTCCTTGCGATCGGCGAGCTGGGACGCGCCCGTCGGGCTCGGGTCGGCGACCGGGTGGTGCATGGCCACCACGACCCCGCGGATCGACGGGTCCCTCGCGGCGCCGTCGAGCCCGTCACGCAGCATCCGGACCTGGTCGAACCCGCCGCCGCGCAGCGTGCCGCGTGACGAATCGAGCAGGATCAGGCGAATCCCTCGGACGTCGATCACCCGGTGGGTCTCCCCGAACACCGCCTGGAAATCTGCCAGCCCGTTGCCGCCGTCGGCCTCGTGGTTGCCGGGCACGTAGTACCACGGCACCTTGCCCGCGAGCTCGGTGTCGATGACCGACTTCGCGAGCACGAAATCGGCGGCGGTCCCGCGGTCGACGAGGTCGCCGTTGATGAGCACCAGATCCGGTTTGGACGCCACCGCCTCCCGCATCGCCCGGCGCGCCTGCGCCACCAGCGGCCCGTCGGGCGCGTCGGCAGTGAACTGCGCGTCGCTGACGACCGCGATCCGCGGCCCGCCCGAGCCCAGCACACCGTCGGTGATGAGTGCCGGATCGTGCGCCGAAGGATCGGCGGGCACCTCCACCGAGGGCGCCACGGAGAAGCTGAGGTCGTCGAACACCAGCCTGCCCTCGTACTGCTGGGCCGGCACGTTCTCCACGGCGTAGAACCTGGTCAGCCGCTGCCCCGCGCCGAGTCCTGCCGGGACTGTCGCTTCGGCGTAGCGCCACCCTGTCCAGTCGACGCTGAGCGACAGGTCCACGACGGACGCGACGTTGGCCGCGTCCCGGAGTTCGGCCCGAAGCCAGGCTCCCTTGCCGTCGCCGTCGACCCACACACCGATCTTCTGGGTGCCCGCCGGAACGGCGAGCGGGGTGCTCGCGGTGACGTACGCGGCGCGCGTCGCGTTGGTCCCGGTGAGCCGGTAGTCGAGCGCCAGCCCCTTGCCGCCGCCGTGTCCTTCTGCTTCGGCGAGCGCGCCGCCGACCACGGCCGGGAACACACTGACGCGCCAGCCCGCCGGGCCGTCCAACGGCGCCGCGACGCGCTGCTCGGTGCCGACCGACGTGACGAGGTGCGTGGTCAGCCCACCGACGGTCGCGGTGATGCCCGAGGCGCCCGTCGACGTCAGTGCGGTCACGGAGAACCCGTCGCCTGAAGGCTCGACGCGCACCACGGCCGGGTCGAAGTCGAGCTTGACGTCGTCGGGCTCGATCCACGTGCCGTAGCCGTCGGCGTCGTAGCCGGACACCTTGAACGTCCCGCTCGCGCCGGAACCCGAAAGCGCGACCTGCTCGGTGCTGGTACCGAGGCGAACCGGCTTGCCCAGCACGGAAAGTGTGGTCTTGCCGCGGACGCCGCCGCGCACCGCGTACACGTCGACGTCCGCGCGTTTCGCCGGGTCGGCCCAGTCGGCGTGCGCGGTGAACACGTCCTTGGTCACCGTGCCGCGCAGCGGATTCGTACTCGTCCACCGCGGATCGGCGGCCACCGCGGCGCCGGTCTCGTCGTGGCCACCGGCGGTCAGCTTGCGCGAGAGCCCCGAAAGCACCCGGGTGGCGTTCTCGGTGTCCTGCACGGGCCGCGGCGCGAACCCGGTGAGCTCGCCGCTGCCCGGCGTGGTCGTGAAGCCGATTCCGTTGGGCACCAAGCGTTCTCCGCCGTCGGACGGCGAGTTGTGAATCGTCGGGGCGGCCTCGCCTTCTTCGCGGGCGAGCAGCGTGGACGAACCACCGCCGTCGAGGTTGATGGCGTCGTCCGCGCCGAGCGACTTCATGTGCCGGGCCAGTTCCAGTTCCGTCATGCCCCGGCTGTCGGTCTGCCGTCCGTCGACCGTGACGATCCACATTTTCGTTCCGTCGGCGGAGAAACCGACCGCGGTACGCGGGTGCATCGCCACCGTGTCGACCGGCTGGAGCTGTCCGTCCTTCAGGAGAACGAGGTTCCCGCCCACGGCGACAGCGATCCTCCCGGCGTCGGCACGCGGCGCGTAGGACACGTCGACCCTGTCGCCGGTCCGGAGCGCGGCGAGTGCGTCCACCCCGGCGTCGCGGGCCAGGAGCACGGTGGTTCCGGCGAGGATGGGCCCGTCGACGGGCTGCTCGCGTACCTGCGACACGACCCCGTCACGCAATTCGACCTCCAGCACCCGCTGGGCGCCCGCCACCGAACTGCGGCGGGAAGAAGCGCCCCAGAGCGGGGTGTAGACGCCGATGCCGTTCGAAGCCACCACGGGGCTGTTGAAGTTGGACGCCTTGACAGCGTTGCCGTCCGGGAGCGTCACGGACGCGTCGAGGAAGACCTCGGCGAGCCGCGCCTTGCCCTCCTCGGTGATGGCCGCGGTCAGATTGTGGCCTCCTGCGGGTGCGGTCTGCAGCTGTCCACGGTCGATGCCGACCCCGATCGGCGCACCGGTCGCGTTGATGTCGAAGAAGTCGCCGTTCACGCCCGCGACCGCGCCGGAGCGTTTGACCTGCTCCGAAAGCGGGGTGCGCGAGGAGACGGCTCCGGGGCTGAGATAGCTGGGGCGCAACGACTTGCTCGTGAGGTCGACGGCGAGAGTGTCACCCCGGATCCAGCCCTGCGGGTCGTAGCGGTCGAACTCCGTGAGGTCGAGGCCGGGCGCGACCGGCGTTGTCGCGGTGCGGGTGACCAGGCCGTCATCGGGCTCCGCGCGGGTCGAGTAGCTGGCCGGGCCTTCGCCGGCCGAGGACGCGGCCGGCGCCGCTTCGATCGGCGGGGGCCCGAGCGGCGCGCTGAGCGGATCCGCCGAAACCGGTGCGGTGAAGAACACCCCGGCCAGCGTGACGACGGCAAGAACTACTACTCCGTGTGACTTTTTCACGAGCTACCCCAGTATCGAGTGAAACAGATGAGTCCAGCACAGCGGACACGCGTCGCCAGGAGAAGTCCCACGGGTGAACTCGGCCCGAACGGCCTAAGGCAATCGAGTCAGTGCTACGGGGGTCAGGGTGTGAGCTTCGCCGCCAGGAAACCGTGCGCGATCGACTCGTCGCCGGTGATCCGCGGCGCGACCTCGGCCACGCCGCGCCGCTTCCACAGGGCCAGCAGCAGGTCCTCGGCGGGTGCGGCCACGGTGGCCGCCGAAACCATCTCCCCCGACACACGGCGCACGATCGGGCCTTCGCCGTCCACCGCGGCCGGGCGCAGCAGCCAGGCGTTCCCGGTGTCGGTCGCCCTGATCAGCAGCGACTCCGGCAGCGGCGGCGGCCCGGATTTATGGTGGACACGCGGCATCATGACGCCCAGTACCTCGTCCACGCCGTCGGCTGCGAGCAGCGGTTCCATCTTCGATTCGGCACCGGCCGCGCGGGCCGCGTCGAACAGATGTACCAGGACTTCCTGTGTTTGGCGGCGGAACCAGAACGCCTTGACCCGTTCGGTCTTCGACAAGGTCCACGACGCCTCGGACGGGTTCACCGCACGCAACGTCGTCAGCAGACCGGCCGCTGCTTCCGCGTACCAGTCGGCGAGGTCGCCGCCGGGATCGGTTTCGAAGTCCTGCGGTGAGACCTCACCGGTGACGACGATCGATTCCGCCCAGCGATGGACGTTCCCCAGATGCGTCCCGAGGTCGCGCAGCCGCCATGTACCGCAGGATTCGACCGGAGCCTCGAGGTCGGCCATGCGCAGGAATCGTTCGAATTCCGCCACGAGCCGCGAGAGGTGCGGCAGGTAATCGGCCGGTGACAGGGGGATCGCGGTCATGTCGGCAAGTCTAGTGTCGCGTGCCGACCCGAATCCCCAGCAAATCGTCAGGAAACAGGATCACCCGACACTAGAGACCCGCGCCGGAAATTCGTGACTCAAGTTCGTTGTGGGGACGTCGATTCGCGGGACCGACCGGTTTGCTGGGGACTTGCGCCATCGGAGGCAAAGCAGTGGGCGGGAAGCACGCGCTTCCCGCCCACCGGTGCTTCCCGGGATCAGCCTTCCGGGAACCAGAGCTTCAGCTCGCGCTCGGCCGACTCGGGCGAGTCCGAGCCGTGCACCAGGTTGTACTGGGTCTCCAGGGCGAAGTCACCGCGGATGGTGCCCGGGGTGGCCTTCTCGACCGGGTCGGTGCCGCCGGCCAGCTGGCGGAACGCGGCGATCGCGCGCGGGCCTTCGACGGCCAGTGCGACGAGCGGGCCCGAGGTGATGAACTCGAGCAGGTCGCCGAAGAACGGACGCTCCTTGTGCTCGGCGTAGTGCTCCTCGGCGATGGAGCGCTCGACGGTGCGCAGCTCGACGGCCACCAGCTTGAGTCCCTTGCGCTCGATGCGCGAAATGACCTCGCCGACCAGCCCGCGCTCGACGCCATCGGGCTTGACCAGAACCAGGGTGCGTTCAGTCACGACGATGTTTCTCCTTTAGTGAATTACTTAACAGTGCCCGAAGTGTAGTTGTGACGCGAAGCGTCTCCGTTGAGGGTGGTGGTGGGCGACGGGTGGGAGTAGTTGTGACGCGAAGCGTCTCCGTTGAGGGTGGTGGTGGGCGACGGGGGTGGGACTGGCCGGCGGGTTCAGCGCCGCCGTGGCTGCAGGGTGTTCGCGACCGGCCTTCACTACCTCGGCGGAAAGCCGACCGCTGCGGCGGAAATGTGGATAGGTTGTCCGGAAGGGGAGATTCGCGAACGCCAAGGGGGATTCAATGCGTTTGAGAGCCATCGCCGCCACCATGCTGATCGCGTCGTCGATCGGTGTGCCGGTGGCTGCGGGCAGCGAACTCGGGGCGCGCGCCACGATCCGCTACACCGAGCACGGCATTCCGCACATCGTCGCGAAGACTTACGACGGTTTGGGGTACGGATACGGTTTCGCGGCCGCCAAAGACAACTTCTGCGAGCTGGCCAACGGGTATCTCACCGTCAGCGCCGAGCGGTCGAAGTACCTGGGGCCGGACGGCGCGGTGAACACCGCGTTCAGCGCGGCGGCATCGAACCTGACCAGCGACCTGCATTTCCAGCGGATCAACGACTCGAAGCTCATCGAGCGGCTCGTCGCGCAGGCGGCTCCGCAAGGGCCACGGCCGGAGGTACGGCAGCTCATCGCCGGGTACACGCAGGGCTACAACAAGTACCTCGCCGAAACCGGTGCCGACGGCATCACCGACCCGGCCTGCCACGGCGCCCCGTGGCTGCGCCCGATCAGCGTGCTCGACGTCTACCGGCACTACTACGCCATCGCGACGACCGCCGGCCAGGGCACACTCGCCGAAGGACTGGCGAACGCCCAGCCCACGCCCGCCGCGCCGCCCGCCACGGCGGACGCCAAGACCGCGGGCAAGATCACCGACGGGCTCACGAAGGCACTCGGCGCCGGTGATCTCGGCAGCAACGGTATCGCGATCGGCGCCGCCGGCACCGCGGACGGCACCAGCGTGCTGCTCGGCAACCCGCACTACCCGTGGCAGGGCGGCCGCCGGTTCTGGCAATCGCAGCTGACCATCCCTGGCAAGTTCAACGTGTCCGGCGGCAGCCTGCTCGGCATCCCGATGATCCAGATCGGGCACACCGACAACGCGGCGTGGACGCACACGGTGTCCACGGCCATCACCTTCGGCCTGTACGAAGTTCCGCTGGTGCCGGGCGATCCGACGACGTATCTCGTCGACGGCAAGGCCGAGAAGATGACCAGCACCACCGTCCAGGTCCAGACGAGGCAGCCCGACGGCACACTCAAGCCGGTGAGCCGCACGCTGTACGCGACGAAATACGGCCCGATCGTCACGAAGGTGGGCGGTACTCCCGTGCCGTGGACGGCGAAATCGGCGTACTCCGTGCGGGACGGCAACGGGACCAACATGCGCGGACTCAACACCTGGTTCGAGCTGAACCAGGCACAGAGCATCCGGCAGATCGAGCGGACGCTGTCGAGCACCTTGGGGGTGCCGTGGGTCAACACCGTCGCCACCGACCGCGCGGGCAACGCGCTCTACAGCGACATCCAGGCCGTGCCGAACGTGACCGACGAACTGGCGCAGAACTGCGGAACACCGTTGGGGCGCATGCTCTATCCCGCTTCCGGAGTGTCCATTTTGGATGGATCCCGCTCGGACTGCGCCTGGGGAACCGACGCCGACGCGGTCGAGCCAGGTCTCTTCGGACCGGGCAACCTGCCGAACCAGCAGCGCCGGGACTACGAGCTCAACGCCAACGACAGCGCTTGGCTCGCCAACGCGAAAGCCCCCATCACCGGATACTCGCGGATCGTCGGAACCATCGGCACCGAGCGGTCGCCGAGGACGCGTGAGGCCCTGATCTCCGCCGAAGAAGGCATCCGTGGCAAGGGTTTCACCACGGACTCGATGAAGGACATGCTGTTCGCCGACCGGAGCCGGCTGGCGGAACTCGCCGCCGACGACACGGCGAAGATGTGCGCCGCGTTCCCGGCCGGGCAAGCCCCTTCGAGCTCGGGACCCATCGACGTCGGCACGGCGTGCGAGGCACTGGCTTCGTGGAACCACCGGTACACGCTGGAATCACGGGGTTCGCTGCTGTTCCAGCGGTTCGCGCTCAAGCTGCCGCCGGGTTCGTGGCAGGTGCCCTTCGACGTCACCAAGCCACTGACCACACCGAACACTCTGAACACGGCCAGCGCGGCCGTCCAGACGGCGTTCGGCAACGCGGCCGCGGAACTGAAGGTGGCCGGAATCCCGTTCGACGCGAAGCTGGCCGACAACCAGACCGTGACCCGCAACGGCGAACGCATCCCGATCCATGGCGCGCAGGGCGGCCTCGGCGTGCTCGACGTGGTGACGCCCGTGTGGAACCCGGCCGCTGGCAACGTCGAGATCGCGCACGGGACGAGCTTCGTGCAGGTCGTCGGCTTCGACGCGGCGGGCTGCCCGGACGCGTCGACGTTGCTCACGTACTCGCAGTCGACAGATCCGACGTCGCCGTACTTCTCGGACCAGACGAAGCTCTTCTCGAAGGGCGAGTGGGTCCGGAGCCGGTTCTGTGAAACGGACATTGCCAGGTCCCCGGCATTGCGGGTCGTGCAGCTCCAGTAGGTGGCTCGTGAGTGTTTCGCGGGGTTCTAGCCCCGCGAAACACTCACGAGGGGCTAGGTGTCCAGCCAGTCTCGTGTTACCCGCCGGAGGAAGGCGAAATCGGCCGGGATTCCCTGCGGGCTGCCCGCCCGGTGGCCCCAGACGCTGGGTATGGACCGAAGCTCGGCCTTCGCCAGATGCGGCAGCTCGGCGGCGTTGTCCGCGACGCGGAAGTACAGGTCGGTCTCGCCCGGCACCAGCAGGACGCGCGCCCGGATCGCCTTGAGCGCCGCCGTGAGATCACCGCCGTAGGTGTCGTTCGCGCTGATGTCGGCGTCGTGCCAGGTCATCGCCTGCGCATAGAGGTTCGCCGCCCGGCGCCGCCCAAAGGACTCCTCCCAATCGGTGCGCAGGAACGAGTCCAGATCCGGAAAGCCCAGCGCGGTACGGAAAAGCTCCTCGCGGTAGAAGTCCTGGCTCAGTCCCCACCCGGCGTAGACGTGCGCGAAGGCCCGCAGAGCCGCCAGCGGCTCGGCCGAAAAGCGGCCCTTGCCAAGGTGTTCCGGCGCCGCTTCGAGCAGCCGCAGCAGCCCGGACAGGAAAACCTTGTTGTGCGTCGCCGTCCGCGCGCTCCCGCAGACCACGATCGCTCGCTCGACCGCGTCGGGAAACGCCGCGGCCCAGTGGTACGCCTGGATCGCGCCCATCGAAAACCCGTAAACCGCGGCGATGCGGTCCACGCCGAACCGCTCGGTGAGCAGCCTGCGCTGGGCGAGCACGTTGTCCCTCGCGGTCACCACGGCCGGGAATTCCGGGTCGTCGGCCGCGCTCGAGGAGAGCCCGTTGGAAAACATGTCCGGCACCACCACGAACCAGCGTGTGGGGTCGAGCACACCGTCCGGGCCGATCAGCCACGTAAGGTCGTCGTGCTGTGCGCCGTAACTGCACGGGTACACGATCACGTTGTCCCGCGCCGTGTTGAGTGTGCCGTGCGCCTGCCAGGCCAGCCGCGCGTCGCGGATGACCCCGCCACGTTCCACCGGAAGATCGCCCAGTTCGAACACTCCGTCGAGGATCGGCCATTCGGTCATCGGATCGCTCCCGTCGGCAGGAGGGCGTGCACGCCCCAGGCGCCGTTGGCGACCTGCGTGACGCGCAGGTGCACCGACGGGCTAGCCAGCGCGAGCGCGGTGGCCTTGTCCAAGTCGTACAGCGACTGCAGCCAGATCACCATGGCGTCCAGCGCGTCGGCCATGGCTTCGTTGAGGTCTTCGTTGAATCCGAAGGTGATGCGGCCGGCGGGCGTGTCGGCGTGGATGCCTTCCACCGGAACGCCGGTGACGACGTCCAGCGTCATCTCGGTGGTCATCGGGCACTCGATCGCGGTGCCGGAGACCTCACCGTCGCCCTGTGCGGCGTGCCCGTCGCCCACGCACAGCAGTGCACCCGGGACCGTGACCGGCAGGTAGAGCGTGGAGCCTGCCACCAGCTCACGGCAGTCGATGTTGCCGCCGCCGACCGGGCGCGGCGGGATCGTCGAATGCTCCCCCGGCTCCGCGGGCGGGACGCCGATCACGCCGAGGAAAGGTGCCAGGCCGACGGTGTGGCCGCGGTCGTTGGTGCCGGTTCCCGCCTCGTTGTCGAGCTCCCACAGCAGCCACGACGGTGGGCCGTCCGCCAGCCCCAGCCGCCGGGTCAGCGCGTTGTCCTTCGCAGCCGCGACGGTCCAGCCCCAGTCACCCGGGATCAGCGACTTCAAACGCACGGCGAGCACCGTGCCGGGCTCGGCGCCCCGGACCTCGATCGGGCCCGTCAAACAATGCCCGCGGCCGGGGTTGAACATCGTGGGCGGTTTGCCGCCGGGCTTATCCTGCCGTTCGAGATAGCCGGAGGCGTCGAGGGACCGCACGACCACCGTGTCCCCCGCCTCGATCGTGAGCACCGGCTTCCGGTCCGGGGAGAAGACGTCAGTCACGGTGTCCGGCGACGGGTCGAGGCGGTGTTCGGTCATTTGCTGGCTCCCTGCTGCGAATGTCTTGATATACAACCTGGTCAGGATCTGGGAAAGGCCGCGCGGGCGGCGAGCACGTGCCGCCGCGACTCGGCCTCCGCCAGCTCGGCGTCACCGGCCTTGATGGCCGAGACCAGTGACCGATGTTCAGTCCACGAATCCGGGGCACGGCGAGCGACACTCTGTCGGAAGAGCCATTGCCCACGCCGCACCATCGGCACCGCCACGCAAACCAGATACTCGTTGCCGCTGAGCTGGAAGACCCGGGCGTGGAACTCGCTGTTGAGTTCGGCGAGCGCGCTGTGCTCGCCGATCTCCATGGCCACGCGGGCGCGCTCCAGGATCTCCTCGAGCTGCGCGACACCATCCGGGCCGGCGGCCTTCGCGGCCAGCCTGGCACCCAGCGGTTCGAGGGCGAGGCGCACGTCGAAGAAGTCCTGGGCCTCGATGGCCGAAAGGGTCGCGACGAAGGCACCGCGCCGCGCGGACAACGTGACAAAACCCTCGGCTCCGAGCACACGGATGGCCTCGCGGACCGGATTCCGCGACACGCCGAGCTGTTCGGCCAGCCGGTCTTCGACGAGGTGTGTGCCGGGGTGCAGCTGCCCGTCCAGGATGAGCCGCCGGACCTCGTCGACGACCATGTCCCGTAAGGGCACATGCCGTCCTCCTGGGCTCGCCGTCGAATCGCTCATCCGGACATTGTATGCGAAACCCAACCTGCGGACTGGCCAGCGGGTAACGGGACGACCACTCGAGACGGCTGGAAATATCTTCGTCACCTCCACACACACCGTTGTAACACAACACTCTTAGCGTCTCGCATCGGTCCGGACGCCGCCAGGCGCCCACCACTCACCTCACCCGAATCCTGGCAGAGACGAGGCACGGACGTGAGCGACCGTATACAATCTCATATCTCCGATACAACCGGCAAAGGGCTGACCCGGAGGTCACTGCTGGGCGGCGCCGGTTCGGCCGTGGTCGGCACCGCCCTGTCGGTGGCCATGGGCGGAGTCGCGAGAGCCACGCCGTCCACCCCTTCGGACGGCGACACCCTCCCTCAGGTCAACTCGATCCCCACCCGGCCGCGGATCGTCGACTACGAGATCTTCGAGCTCGCGGCCATGCTCCGCGCGGGCAGGCTGTCGAGTGTCGAACTGACGCAGGCCTATCTCGACCGGATCACGAAGTTCAACGGCCCCTTCGAGACTTACGCGAACAACGGGCTCTACAACGCTTTTGTCCGGATCGACGCAGCCGCCGCGCTCGCCGCGGCCAAGGCGGCGGACAGCAGGCTCGACGGCGCCCGTCGCCACGGCGACAACGTCCCACTGCTGTGCGGAATCCCGATGGGCATCAAGGATTCGGTCGGTATCAAGGGGATGAACACCCAGGACGGCAGCCCGACCTTCGCGGGAAACATCGCCCTGCAGGACGCCACCGCGGTCGGCAGGCTGCGCGCGGCGGGCGTGGTACTGCTGGGAAACACGATCTGCTCGGCGTTCTCCGGCACGATCACGGGGACCTTCGCCGGCAACGCCTGGAATCCCGCCTACGTCCCCGGTGGCTCCAGCCAGGGCTCCGGGGTGGCGCCGATCGCCCGGCTCGCCGCGGCCAGCATCGGCGAGGAAACCGGCGGCAGCATCATCATGCCGTCCGCCGCCAACGGCGCGTCCGGGATCAAGCCCTCGCTCGGGACGGTCTCGATCGCCGGGCTGATGCCACTCTCGCCCGGTTACGACGTGCTCGGCCCGATGTCCCGCAGCGGCCGCGACTCCGCCCTGATCCTCAACGCGATCCTCGGCCCGGACGGCGTCAACGACCCGCAGACGCTGGCCGCGCCCACCCCGTTCCCCAGGATCCCGACGTCGGCACGTCAGGGCCGGAAACCGTTGCAGGGCTTGACGATCGGGATCCCGCAAACGGACTGGATGAACGTCAACGGCTCGATCAAGGTGGGCGTCTCCCCGCAGTCGACGTACGGCGCCGGGCATCTCCAGGTCTTCAACCGCCTGGTCGGGCAGCTGACGTCCCTGGGTGCGAAGGTGATCCCGTTCCAGGGCCTGGACATGACCGACCCGAAGCAGAACCCGTACTTCGCGTCCTCGACGGTACTGGCCACTGTGGACGGTTCGCCCGTTTCACCGTCCGCCGCGGTGGTGAACTCGAACCGCTACGAAATCCGGTACGCGGCCGCCGTCGCCGACTTCTGCGCGAGCGGCATCCCGACCCCCGAAGCCGTCGCGACCCTCACCAGTCAGTACGGCCGCCGCGCGCCGGGCGAATCGACGGCCAGCTTCGCCAGCGCCGACAGGTTCAACGGCGGGATCACCGCGTCCGTGCGCTACGAAGGTGAGAACCGGCGACGGCAGCTCATCGCCAACTACACCAAGGCGCTCGACGACGCCGGTGTCGACTTCATGCTCGTCCTCGCGCTCGGAGACGTCATCGGGCAGCGCTCGGGCGGGACCGGTTTCCCGGTGTACCGCGCCTACTATCAGGTACCCAACGCGCTCGGCTGGCCAATGGTCAGCTTTCCCGCGGGTTATGTCCAGGGGCTGCCGGTCTCCGCACAGTTCTGGGGACCGCGGTTCTCCGAACCGGATATCGTGCAGGCGATGATCGACTTCCAGGACCGTTTCCCGGACTACCACAGGGCCGTGCCCGCCGACCCCGTCGCGTCGGCAGCCTCGCCGAGGCAGCTCATGGTTGGGGCACAAGAAGAAGGCCCCAGCAACGACCCGCTCATCGGCGAAGCCGCCGTCCGGGAGGCACTGCGATGAGCCTCGACTCCCCGCAGCCGTTCCACGTCGTCGCGTTCGGCACACCGATCGACATCGGCTTCCTCCCACCGGCGCCCGGCGGCCTCAACGGCGAACTGCTGACCGTTGCCTGGCAAGCGAAGTACGGCACTTCGTTCCTGCCCTACGACCCGGACGACACCACTACTCCCCCGCACTGACGCTCCCCAGCCGTCACCATGGCCAAAGTGGCCATGGTGACGCGTCAGGGAAGTAGGGGCGCTACTGCTGTTGACTTGGCAGGCGGCCTTCGGCCATCCGGCGGGCGACGTCGCGGCGCAGCCACAGGATCCACAGCCAGAACGCCAGGAAAACGAACCCGAGGATGGCGACAGCGGGCACGGCGACGAAGAACGCGATCATCGCGACCTGCAGCGCCAGCACCGCGTTCACTGCCCACGAACGCTTGAGCTGACCACAAAGGACGATGAGGGCGACCGCGATCGCGACCACGGCCCACGCGGTGCCGGAGCCGATGCCGCCGGCGAGGTTCGCGACCACCGGCAGCGCCAGCGCGACGGCGATGGCCTCCATGATCAGCGAGCCCGCCATCACCCCGCGGAACGATTTCATCGGGTCCTTGGCGGGCGGCTTCGGTGTTGCCGGTTCGCTCATGCCGGTGCCTTTCCGAACATGGTGCGTGCCTCGCCCACGGTGAAGACGGAGCCGGTGATCAATACCCCGCCACCGGAAAGCGGTTCGTCGGGCTCTTGGCTCTGTTCGACGAGCGCGATCGCGGACTCGATGGCCGACTCCAGGCTGGTTTCCGCCACCACGCGATCCTCGCCGAAGATCGAGATGGCTGTTTCGTTCAGCTCTTCCAAGCCCATCGCGCGCGGCGAACTGTTCCGCGTCACGACGACGTCGGACAGGATCGGCTCGAGCGCTTCGAGGATGCCGTGGGCGTCCTTCTCCTCCATGACGGCGACCACGCCGACCAGGCGCCGGAAGGCGAACTCTTCGGAGACCGCTGTTGCCAGCGCGCGGGCGCCGTGCGGGTTGTGCGCGGCGTCGAGCAGCACCTGCGGCGCGGAGCGGACCCGCTCCAGCCTGCCCGGGGTCTCGACCTCCGCGAAGGCCTCGCGGACTGCCTCGACCACGAGTTGACGATCCTTGCCCGCCCCGAAGAACGCTTCGACCGCGGCGAGCGCGAGCACGGCGTTGGCGGCCTGGTGCGCGCCGTGCAGCGGCAGGAAGATGTCGTCGTAGACCCCGCCGAGGCCCTGCAGCTTCAGCAACTGCCCGCCGACGGCGATCTCCCGCTCCAGCACGGCGAATTCACTGCCTGCCCTGGCGACACTGGCGTCGACCTCGATGGCCCGTTCGACCAGCACGTTCATCACCGCGGGCTCCTGCTCGGCGATCACGACGACACTGCCGGCCTTGATGATCCCGGCCTTCTCGGCGGCGATCTTCGTGATGTCGCTGCCGAGGTACTCGACATGATCGATGGCGATCGGGGCGATCACGGCGACCTCCGCGTCGGCGATGTTCGTCGCGTCCCAAGAGCCCCCCATGCCGACCTCGAACACCGCGGCCTCCACCGGTGCGTCGGCGAACGCCGCGAACGCCATCCCGGTGAGGACTTCGAACTTGCTCATCGCGGGGTCACCGGGTTTGCCGGCACCGTCGACCATGGCCACGTACGGCGCGATGTCGTGGTAGAGGTCCGTGTACGCCGCCGCCGAGATGGGCGCGCCGTCGAGCGCGATCCGCTCGGTGACGAGCTGCAGGTGCGGGCTGGTGTAACGGCCGACCCGCAGGCCCATGCGCGTCAGCAGGGCGTCGATCATCCGCGTGGTCGAACCCTTGCCGTTGGTCCCGGCGACCTGCAGGATCGGGTAGCCGCGGTGTGGCTCACCCAGCAGGTTCACCAGCGCCGACACGCGGGTCAGCGACGGTTCGATCTTGGTTTCGGGCCAGCGCTGGTTGAGCTCGGCCTCGACGGCCATCAGCTCGCGCCGGGCCTCCTGGCCGTTGGGGTCGACGGCGGGACCGTCCACGCCCTGGTCGTCGAGCTCGTGCAACTCCTGCTCGTCGATGTTGGCGAGATCCGGTACCGGGCCGAGCGCCAGGTTGTCCCCGAGCTGGCCGACCCCGCCGATCCCGCCGCGCGAACCACCACCGGCCGCGTACGCCTCGTCGACAGCGCCGAGCGCGGGATCGGAATCGTCCCCGAACTCGTGTGCCTGTGGTCCGAGCTCGTCGATCCCCGCGTAGCTGTCCAGGTCGGCCAGGTCGGGCCGTCCCCTGGTCGCCGGTGCTTCGAACTCATCGGTGTCGAACGACTCGTCGCCGGTGTCGCCGACCTCACCTCGCGGCACGCAAACTCCAAACTTTGCAGCTCAATCTTACTTCGGCGAGTCTACGTGCGGCTTTACTGGCACTCTCCATGCATGCCTTTCAACCACAACGACCACTACCACCCGCTCCTGCTGCGGCACCTGCCGCCCGGGCCGGGGCGGGCGCTGGACGTCGGCTGCGGCACCGGCAGGTTCGCCCGGCGGCTCGCGGCGGCCGGGCTGCGCGTCGACGGCCTTGACGTGTCCGGGGTGATGGTCGAGGCGGCCCGCGGTGCGGGCTCACCGGGCCCCGGCAAAGTCGAATATCGCCACGCGGATATCTCCGCCGGACCACTGCCCGAAGCCCATTACAACTTCATCTCGTGCATCGCGTCGCTGCACCACGTTTCGTTCGAGACCGTGAAGTCGCTGCGGGAAGCGCTCACACCCGGCGGGGTGCTCGTCGTGCTCGGCCTGGCGAAGCCGAGCAAGCCGGGCGACTTCGCGCGCTGGCTGGCCGCGGCACCGGTCAACGTCCTCGCCCGGCTGGTCGTGCATTTCGGCGAACGCCTCAACGGTGGTCCCGATCCCCGGCTGCTGCCGCCGATCAAGGACGACTACCCCACCTTGAACGAGATCCGGCGCGAATCGGCCATGCTGCTGCCCGGGAGCACGGTCCGGCCGTTGCTATTTTGGCGTTACCTCTTGACCTACACACAGCCACTCGATCATCACCCGTTGTGACAACCCGGCCGGGTGAAGCTGAGCCGCGACCACCCGGTTGGCGGCTTTTCGGCCGATCGATGATCGCTAAAAACGTGAATGGAGTCCGCAGAACGGCCTAACAGAACGAGGTTTCCATGCGTACCGCCCGGCTGCTTTTCACCGCCCTCGCCGCAACGATCTTGCTGGCGGCGTCCGCCCTGACAGCTTCGGCCGCACCCCTGGCCCCGAGCTTCCGGAACTACGTCGCCCTTGGCGACTCCTACACCTCCGGCCCCTTCATCCCCGCGCAGCGGCTCGACCCGCTCGGTTGCGGCAGATCGACGCAGAACTACCCGTCGTTCCTCGCGAAACGGCTCCGCGTGGCATCGTTCACCGACATCAGCTGCGCCGGTGCGACCACGGCGAACCTGGCCCAGTCCCAGGACGTGCCCTTCGGCGTCAACCAGGCCCAGTTCTACGCGCTCGGCGTGCACACCGACCTGGTTACCCTCGGCATCGGCGGCAACGACTACGGCGTGTTCGGCCGGATCATCTCGACCTGCCCGACCCTGCGCGCCGCGGATCCGACCGGCAACCCTTGTCAGCAGTACTTCACCGCCAACGGTGTCGACACGCTGAAAGCCGCCATCCCCGGCACACAGGCCAACATCGTCACCGCATTGCGCGGTGTCCACTACTACGCGCCACACGCGAAGGTGCTCGTCGTCGGCTACCCCAGGATTGCCCCGGAATCGGGGTACTGCCCGGGAATCCTGCCGTTCGCCGACGGCGATTACGCCTGGCTGAACAGCATCGAAGAGACACTGAACGCCGCCGTCGCGAACGCGGCCGCGCTGGACGGTGCGACGACATATGTCGACACGTATGGACCTTCGCTGGGCCACGACGCCTGCGCGACGGGCGGCTCGGCGTGGATCAACGGCCAGGAGGCCGGGTTGTTCATCCCGGCCGCCGCGTACCACCCGTTCCGGGCTGGCATGGCCGGGATGGCGAACGTCGTCTACCAGCAACTGACGTTTTCCGGGTGAGGTAGTTCCGACGAGAGGTGACGGGAGTGCCGGAGCTAGGAGACCGGCAGGGCCGCCAGTCGGACGTTGATGCGTTCGATGTCCGCCATCGCGGTCTCCCGCCGCGTCTTGATCTTGTCGATGACCTTCGCCGGCGCCTTGTCGATGAACGCCGTGTTCGCGAGCTTCACATCGGTCTGCGCCAGCTCCTTCTCCGCGACCGCGAGGTCCTTCTGCAGCCGCTTGCGCTCGGCGGCGACGTCGACGGTCCCCGAAAGGTCGAGCTCCACCGTCGCGACACCGCCCGCGAGGCCGACCTCGATCGAGGCACTCGGTGAGAAGGCGTCGTCTGGCTCGGTCAGCCGGACGAGCGAGCGGATCGCGGCCGAGTGCGCCGCGAGTTCGTCGTGGCCGGCGCCGGAAAGCTTGGCGGCCACCTTCTGGCCGGGGCGCAGGCCCTGGTCGGCACGGAACCGGCGCACTTCGGTGACGAGTTTCTGCACGTCGGCGATCCGGGCGTCGACCGCGGGGTCGGCGTAGGAACCATGGGGCACGGGCCACTTCGCGATGACCAACGACTCGCCACCGGTCAGCGCGATCCACAGTTTTTCGGTGATGAACGGGATGAACGGGTGCAGCAGGCGCAGCACCGTGTCCAGCACGTGGCCGAGCACCGAGCGGGTCGCACCGGCGACGGCGTCGGAGCCGTTGTAGAGCTGTTCCTTCGCCAGTTCGAGATACCAGTCGCAGAGCTCGTTCCAGGTGAACTGGTAGAGCGTCTCGGTCGCCTTCGCGAACTGGTAGTCGGCCAGCTGGCCGTCCACTTCGGACACAACACTGTCGAGCCTGCCGAGGATCCAGCGGTCGGCCTCGGTCAGCTCCGACGCGGCGGGCAGCCCGTCGGCGACTGTGGCGCCGTTCATCATCGCGAACTTCGTGGCGTTCCACAGCTTCGTGCAGAAACTGCGCGAGCCGTTGACCCATTCCTCGCTGATCGGCACGTCCGTGCCCGGGTTCGCGCCGCGGGTCAGGGTGAACCGCAGCGCGTCGGTGCCGTAGCGGTCCATCCACTCGATCGGGTCGACGCCGTTGCCCGCGGTCTTCGACATCTTCTTGCCGAACTGGTCGCGGACCATCCCGTGCAGCACGATCGTCTTGAACGGCGGCTCGCCGGTGGCGTAGAGGCCGAACATCATCATCCGCACGACCCAGAAGAACAGGATGTCGTAGCCGGTGACCAGCGCCGAGGTCGGATAGAACTTGTTCAGATCCGGCGTCTTCTCCGGCCAGCCCAGCGTGGAGAACGGCCACAGGCCCGACGAGAACCAGGTGTCGAGGACGTCTTCATCCTGCCTCCAGCCTTCACCGGTGGGCGGCTCCTCGTCCGGTCCGACGCACACGACCTCGTCGTTCGGGCCGTACCAGACCGGGATCCGGTGGCCCCACCACAGCTGACGCGAGATGCACCAGTCGTGCAGGTTGTCGACCCAGTCGAAGTAGCGTTTCGCCATCTCGGGCGGATGCACCGCGACGCGTCCGTCGCGCACGGCGTCACCGGCGGCCTTGGCCAACGGCGCCACCTTGACGAACCACTGCAGCGAAAGCCGCGGCTCGATCGGTTCCTTCGAGCGCTCGGAGTGCCCGACGCTGTGCAGGTACGGGCGCTTCTCCGCGACGATCCTGTCCTGCTCGCGCAGCCGCTCCCGGATGGCGACACGGGCCTCGAACCGGTCCATTCCGTCGAATTCCGTGCCCGTGCCGGCGATCCGGCCCGTCTCGTCCATGATCGTGAGCAGCGCCAGGTTGTGCCGCTGGCCGATCTCAAAGTCGTTCGGGTCGTGCGCCGGGGTCACCTTGACCGCTCCGGTGCCGAACTCGGGGTCGACGTGCTTGTCCGCCACGATCGGAATCTTGCGGCCGGTCAGTGGCAATTCGACCTCGGTGCCGACGAGGTGGGCGTACCGCTCGTCGTCCGGGTGCACCGCGACGGCGGTGTCGCCCAGCATCGTCTCGACCCGAGTGGTGGCCACGACGATCGAATCCGCGCCGTCGCCGTACCGCATGGAGACGAGCTCGCCCTCGACCTCCTTGTGCTCGACCTCGGCGTCCGAAAGCACCGAACGCAGGTCGGGCGACCAGTTGACCAGCCGCTCGGCACGGTAGATCAAGCCGTCGTCGTAGAGCTTCTTGAAGATCGTGTTCACGGCCTGCGACAGGCCCGCGTCCATGGTGAAGCGCTCGCGCGTCCAGTCCACGCCTTCACCGAGGCGCTTCATCTGGGCGAGGATGCGGCCGCCGTGCTCGTTCTTCCACTGCCAGACGCGCTCGACGAAGGCTTCCCGGCCTAGCTCGCGACGGCTGGTGCCCTCGGCGCGGAGCTGCTTCTCGACCAGTGCGTGGACGGCGATGCTCGCGTGGTCCATGCCCGGCAGGTACAGCGTCTCGTCGCCGAGCATGCGGTGATAGCGGGTGATGGTGTCGATCAGCGTGTGCTCGAAAGCGTGGCCGATGTGCAGGGAACCGGTGACGTTCGGCGGCGGGATGACTACCGAGAACGGCGGCTTGTCCGACGTGGGATCGGCCGTGAAGTACTCGGCATCTACCCAGCGCTGGTAGATCGCGGCTTCTTCTTCGGACGGCGTCCAGCTACCCGGTAGGTCGGTCTGCTGCTGCGGGGCATTCTCGGTCACCTGTCAAGTCTACGAACCCGCTCAACACGGTTTCATCCGCCTTGGTCGCCGGCGGTAACGCTCACCCGTCCGTGGCGATGATGACTTTGTCACGACCCTGGGGGAAGGCTGTCCACGATGGACGATCGGCGTATCGAGACACATCCGGACTGATGGATCCGGACTGGCAGAAGCACGCCGAACGCGAGGCGTGGACAGAGGTGAAGAAGTCCAAGCGCCGTAACGGATCGCCGGGCAACAAGCGGCCCGGGCTGTGGGTTTCACTGGGACTCGTGGTGCTGGTGGCCGGCGCCGTGGCGCTGAACCAGCTGCGGGACACGAGCGCGAACGACAGCGTCACCACGCCGCAGAACGCACTGCCGCTGTACGCCAAGGTGGATCTGGCTCAGCCGTTCGCCCGCACCCCGGCCGCGACCTGGAAGGACGGTGCGGCCGGATTCAGTGTCCCCGCGCCCGCCGCTGTCGGCGCGTTCTCCGCCGAGGAAGTCGCGAGCGCCTACGACCAGGTGACCAAACTCGTCACGCAGAGCCGCCTGGACCGCAAGATGCTCATCGCCCACGATCCTTCGGCCTATCTCGCGCTGCTCGCGACGAACGAGGCGAAGCGGGTCAAGGAGATCCTCGACAAGCCGGACAAGTTCGAGAGCACGTCCTTCGTGACTCAGGTGGCCGACGGGTTCACCCTGCTCCCCACCGGCCCCAAGCTCAGCGGCCGCCTGTCCGCCAAGCCGGGTAACGAGGGCGGCGAGCTGATCGTCCACGCCGAATACCTCATCGCCTACGCCTTCGACACGGCCAAGCCGGAGGACCTCACGAACCCGGGCGACATCGTGGCGTTCTACCGCCAGGACGAGAACTACTCACTGCTGAAGGGTTCCGAGTACTACGACGAGGATCTAGGGCTGAGGTCCGGGGCCGGAGAAGGCATGACCTATTCGATGGCGTGCGCGCCGCTCAAGGCCGGGTACCTCGCGCCCGCCTACAGCGAGAAGGCGCCCTCGAGCTCGTCCGGCTCAGGGGAGTTCGACGAGGGCATGATGTACAACCTGGACAAGACGATGACCGGCACCGACGGGTGTAAGTAGCCAACTGGACAGCCTAAGCTGTATTTATGGGCAGAGTTTCCCCGCATGTCGCACAAACCGCCGGTGAGCTGCGCGGAGTCGTCGGGCAGCTGCACCGGCGGCTGCGCCAGGTCGACAACGCCGACGTCCTCACCCCGTCCCAGTCGGCCGTCCTAGGCCGCCTCGCCCGTGATGGCGCCGCGACGCAGGGCGAACTCGCGACAGCCGAACACGTCCGGCAGCAGTCGATGGCCGCGACCCTGAGCGTGCTCGACGAACTGGGCCACCTCACCCGCAGCCCCGACCCCGCAGACGGCCGTCGCATGCTGATCTCGCTGTCGAAGCTCGGCGAGCGGACCGTCCGCGGTGTCCACCAGCATCGCGAGGAATGGCTGACGCACGCGCTGGCCGGCGAACTCAACGCCGAGGAGCTCGAAACCGTCGTCGAGGCCCTCCCCCTCCTGCGCCGCCTGACCCAGCTCTGACCCGCCGCCGTGGAATGTGTCAACACAATCCCGCTCGGAACATGTCGACGTATTCGGTGAATTTGGGGCCGGTGGGACTGGTGAGGCGATTTCAAGCCCAGAACTGGCGAATATGTCGACATGTTCCGAAGTTCTGAGCCGAGGGAAGTGTCGACTCAAGGGTGAGCACGGGTGAATTAAACAGTCTAGGCTGTGTGTATGGCCTTAGTATCTGCGACGAGCGCGCCCCGAGGAGTACCCACGCCCATCCGAACCGGCACCCGTTTCAGCCCGAAGATGGTCACCCCCCTGGTCGCCAGCGCGATCCTCAACCCGATCAACTCGACGCTCATCGCGGTCGCGCTCGTACCGATCGGGCTGAGTTTCGGGGCCGGACCGGGGCAGACCGCGTGGCTGATTTCCGCGCTCTACCTGGCCACGGCCGTCGGCCAGCCGGTGGTGGGCCTGTTCGTGGACCGCTTCGGCGCGCGCAAGGTACTGCTGAGCGGCGCGTCGATCGTGCTGGTGGCCGGGATCGCGGGCCTGTTCCCGATTTCCATCGGCTGGTTGATCGGCGTCCGCGTGATCCTCGGTCTCGGCACCTGCGCCGGCTTCCCGGCCGCGATGGCAGTGCTGCGCAAACACGCCGAAGCGACCGGGCAGGACGTGCCGGCACGGGTGCTTTCGGTGCTGTCGATCTCCTCGCAGACGATCATGGTGATCGGCCCGACCCTCGGTGGCGCGCTGATCGGCCTCTTCGGCTGGCCCGCGATCTTCGCGGTGAACATCCCGCTCGCCGGGCTCGCGATGGTGTGCGCGTTGCTGTGGGTGCCGCGCGACGTGCGGCCGGCCGACGCCAGGCCGGCGGGCGGCATCGACGTCACCGGGATCGCACTCTTCTCCCTGACGTTGCTGGCAGTGTTGTTCTACGTGATGGACCCGCGGGCGCGCGATCTGTACCTGCTGGGCGTCGCCGTCGTGCTCGGCGCCGCGTTCACCGTCGTCGAGTTGCGCGCCCGGCACCCGTTCCTGGATCTCAGGATGCTCGCGTCGAACGGCGCGATCCTGCGCACCTACCTGCGGCAGGCGCTGTCGTATCTGATCATCTACTCGATCATGTTCGGCTATGTGCAGTGGCTCGAAGCCGGCCGCGGGCTGAGTGAGTCGGCAGCCGGGGCGATGCTGCTGCCGATGTCGCTGGTGGCCGTCGCGGCGGCCGCGCTCTCGGGCCGGGCGACCGGCGTACGGACCCGGCTGATCCTGACCGCGCTGGCGCTGACGGTGGGCTCGGCACTACTGCTGTGGATCGACGGCGGCACCTGGATCGGCGCGCTGCTCGTCATCGGCGCGGTGTTCGGGATGGCGCAAGGACTGACCAGTGTGACAAACCAAACAACCCTGTATCGCGAGGCACCGGCGGAGCAGATGGGTACCGCCAGCGGGCTGTTCCGGACGGCCCAATATCTGGGTGCGATCGCCGCGTCGACGCTGATCGCACTGTGCTTCGGCGCCCACGCGAGCTCGACCGGTTTGCATCACCTGGCCTGGGCTTTGACCGCCGTCGGTGTGGTACTACTCACGGTCACGGCGCTCGATCGCGGGCTGAAGACCGCGCCTCTGGATGCGCGACGACCGTCCTGAGCGCACGATGAAGAGGTGACCCGTAATGCGCCCCGAAACGACATCGACGAGAGCCTCATTCAGGTGGGCAAGCCCAAGGACTGGGCCGCCGGAATACCCGGCGTCGCGACGTCGCTCGTCCGCGGCGTGGAGCAGATGGGGACCGGCCGCACGATCCGCACGCTGCGCCTGCTGAACCAGCGCGAGGGCTTCGACTGCCCCGGCTGCGCGTGGCCGGAGCCGCAGCAGGCCGACGGTGGCCACCGCCACCTCGCCGAGTTCTGCGAGAACGGCGCGAAGGCCGTCGCGGAAGAGGCCACCAAGCGCCGTGTCGGCCGGGAGTTCTTCGCGAACCACACGATCGAGGAACTGCGCGGCAAGACCGACTACTGGCTGGGCCAGCAGGGCCGCATCACCGAACCGTTCGTGCTGCGCGACGGGGCCACCCACTACGAGCCGATTTCGTGGAACGGCGCGTTCGACCTGATCGCCGGCGAGATGAAGTCGCTCGACGACCCGGACGAGGCAATCTTCTACACCTCGGGCCGCACCAGCAACGAAGCCGCGTTCGTCTACCAGCTCATGGTGCGTTCGTTCGGCACGAACAACCTGCCCGACTGCTCCAACATGTGCCACGAGTCGTCCGGCGCGGCGCTGGCGGAGACCACCGGTATCGGCAAGGGCTCGGTGACACTGGCCGACATCCACCAGGCCGACCTGATCTTCGTCGTCGGGCAGAACCCCGGCACGAACCACCCGCGGATGCTTTCCGCGCTGGAGCAGGCCAAGGGGAACGGCGCCAAGATCGTCGCGGTGAACCCGCTGCCGGAAGCCGGGTTGATGCGGTTCAAGAACCCGCAGAAGGTGCGCGGGGTCGTCGGCAACGGGACTCCGCTGGCCAACGAGTTCGCGCAGATCCGCCTCGGCGGCGATCTCGCGTTCTTCCAGGCACTGGGGCACCTCATGCTCGAATGGGAGCAGGAATCCCCCGGCAGTGTGCTCGACCGGAACTTCATCGAAGCCTCGACGTCCGGTTTCGAGGACTACGCCAAGCAGGTCCGCGACCTCGACTGGAACGCCGTCGGCGAAGCCACCGGGCTTCCCCGCCAGCAGATCGAACGCATCGCGCACATGCTTGTCGACTCCGAGCGCACGATCTTCTGCTGGGCGATGGGCCTGACGCAGCACAAGCACGCGGTGCCGTCGATCAAGGAGATCGCCAACGTCGCACTGCTGCGCGGGATGATCGGCAAGCCCGGCGCGGGCCTGTGCCCGGTGCGCGGCCACTCCAACGTCCAGGGCGACCGGACGATGGGTGTCTGGGAGAAGATGCCGGAAGAGTTCATGAGCGCGCTTTCGGACGAGTTCGGCATCCCGATCCCCCGCGAGCACGGCCTGGACACCGTCGATTCGATCCGCGCGATGCGCGACGGCAAGGGCAAGGTCTTCTTCGCCATGGGCGGCAACTTCGCCTCCGCCACCCCGGACACCGAACTCACCGAGCGCGCGCTGAAGTCGTGTGAACTGACCGTGCACGTCTCGACCAAGCTGAACCGCTCACACGTCGTCCACGGCCGCACCGCGCTGATCCTGCCCACGCTGGGCCGCACGGAACGCGACGTCCAAGCCGGCGGCGAGCAGTTCGTGACCGTCGAGGACTCGATGTCGGTGGTGCACTCCTCGCGAGGCAGGCTCAAGCCGTCGAGCGAGCACCTTATCTCCGAGGTCGCGATCGTCTGTCGGCTCGCCTCTGCCTTGTTCGGCGAGGGACACCCGGTGCCATGGGCCGCGTTCGAACGGGACTACGACAGGATCCGCGACAGCATTTCGCGGGTCGTGCCCGGCTGTGCGGACTTCAACGCCCGCGTGCGCCAGCCGGACGGTTTCGTCCTGCCCAACGCGCCGCGCGACGCCCGCGAATTCACCGGCACCAGGAACGACAAGGCGATCTTCACCGCGAGCGACCTCGAGTGGCCGATTGTTCCCGAAGGCAGGCTGCTGCTGCAGACCATGCGCAGCCACGACCAGTACAACACCACCATCTACGGCCTTTCCGACCGTTACCGCGGCATCGAGGACGGCCGCCGCGTGGTGTTCGTGAACCCGGACGACATCACCGAACTCGGTGTCTCCGACGGGCAGATCGTCGACCTCGTGTCGGAGTGGCGCGGCGGCGACCGCCGGGCGGAGAAGTTCCGCGTGGTCTCCTACCCGACGGCCAAGGGCTGCGCCGCGGCGTACTTCCCCGAGGCCAACGCCCTCGTGGCACTGGACGCCGTCGCCGACACCTCCAACACCCCGGTCTCCAAGGCCATCGTCATCCGCCTGGAGCCCGTCGCCTGACGCGCGCGAGAAAATGGTTCAGTTCACACAGTTGCCGCCACCCGCGGTAATCGGCTCCACAACGGCCTTTCCCTGCCCCGACGGCGAGCCGCCACCGGTCACGGTCGCACCTGGGCCCGAATAGGCCTGTCCCAGCACGACTTCGATGTGCCCCGCGGGTACCTCCTCGGACTGCTGTGCCGTCAGGCCGCCGAGCAGTTTCGCCACCTGCTCACCCTCGGCGGCCAGACCGGCTCCGAACCGCACGAGCGAAGTCTTCCGCGTCGGCTGATTGCCCGAAGTCCCTTCGGCGTAACCCTTTTTCTTCAGCTCGGCCACGACCCGGCCCGCGAGCCCGGCCTTGCCGGTCGTGTTGTAGACGTCGACAGTGGCGCCCGGTGAGGGAGCATCCGGAGCGGGCGCGCCGATCAGATTCCGGGCGAACGCCTTGACCTGCGCGGGGTCGACCTGCACCGCCGTGCTGCGCGGGCTGGCGGGGTCGTAGCGGTAGTCCGGGTTGACCACCGGCACGGTGGAGAACTCGATCGCCCCACCGGACAGTCCCTTCATCTGCTGGACGAAGTCGAGCAGATTCCAGCCGTCATCGAGCACGACCGACTTCTTGACCGCGCCGATCAGGTCGGAGAGCTTGGCGGGGTTGGCAAGGGTGCCACCCGACAGGACGGTTTTGGCAAGGGAGGCAAGGAAAGTCTGCTGGCGCCGCACTCGGTCGAAGTCCGAGCCGGGGAGATCGTGCCGCTGACGCACGAAGGCGAGGGCGCTTGCGCCCTCGATCATTTGCTTGCCCGCCTGGAAGTCCGCGCCGGAATCCTCGTCCTTCGTCGCCCGGTTCAGGCAGACTTCGACACCGCCGACGGCCTTGCTGATCTCGTAGAAGCTCAGCAGATTGACTTCGGCGTAGTGGTCGATGGTCACTCCGCTGAGGTCCTCGACGACTTGCCTCGTCGCGCGGCGGGCGGCCGTCAGGGAATCGGCGTCGATCCTGGCCCTGTCGGTGACGCCTTGCTTGCGCAGTTTTGTCCCGGTGGCGGCCTTCGCGATCCCGAACGCCGCGTTGATCTTGTTCTTCCCCAGGCCATCGGGAAGCTCCACATAGGAATCGCGGGGTATCGAGAACGCCTTGACCTGCTGCTGCCCGTTCGGGATCCGGAGCACGATGAGCGTGTCGGTGAGATCGTCGCCGTTCGCCCCCACCCGCAGCTCCCGCAGGACCTCCGGCGCCAGCGGACGGCCCTGGTTGTCGTTCCGCGCGTCGCGTCCGACCAGCAGGATGTCGACCGCGCCGTCGGCGGGCTGCTCACCGGGCGGGGTTTCGTGGCCGCCGCCGATCACATCGGACCGCGTCAGGCCGGTATCCAGGGAGGTCAGCGCCGAGTAGCCGTACGCGGTCGCCCCGAACACACTGGAGGCCAGCAGCACGACGACGATCTTCGCGCCGATGCGCCACACCACGGGGATCTCCGTTCGCCAAGGACCTTGTCAGTCCCTAGACGCGAGAAAACCCTCATTTTGTTGACTGCGGTGACTCAGCTCACACCGATCATCGCAGGTACGAGGCGCCGTTGAGGTCGAGGACCGTACCCGATGCCCAGATCGCGCCCGCCGAAGCCAGGTAGACGACCGCGGCGGCGACCTCATGGGGCTCGCTGACCCGACCGAACGGGCTCTGCGCGCGCAAGGCCTCCCCGGACGCGCCGGTGAGCCTGCCGGCCACCCGGTCGGTCGCGGTGAAGCCCGGCGACACCGACGTGACCGAAATCCCATGCGGCGCCAGCGAAACGGCCAGTGACTGGCCGAACGCGTGCAACGCGGCCTTGCTCGCCCCGTACGCCGGATGGTCCGGCTCGCCCTTGACCGCGCCCCTGGAGCCGATGTTCACGATCCGCCCGCCGGCGCCCCTGCCGATCAGGTGACGCGCGATGCAGTAGGTCACATTGGCGGCGCCGAAGACATTGACGTCGACCGTCCGCCGCCACGCGTCTTGCCAGTCCGCATAGGACAGTTTGTCCACAGGATGAGCATTGGCTTCCGACGTCGCCACGGCGGCGTTGTTGACGAGCACATCGACGCCACCGAGAGCTTCCTCGGCGGCGTCCGCGACACGTTGTGCGGCAAGGGGATCAGCCAGGTCGCCCTGGATCAGGACGTGGCCGTCCCCCGGCAGGGCGGCCAAGGTCGCCTCGGCGTCGGTCCGGTTCGAGCCGTAGTGCACGGCGACGCTGTCGCCCAATCCGGCGAACGCCGACGCGACCGCGCGGCCGATTCCCCGCGACGCGCCGGTGACCAGAATGCCCCGGCCGCTCACTTCGCGAAGAGCTGCGACTCATCCCGGAAAGCCTTGAACTCCAAGGCGTTCCCAGCCGGGTCGTGCAGGAACATCGTCCACTGCTCCCCTGCCTCGCCGGCGAACCGCTGGTACGGCTCGATGACGAACTCGGTGCCCGCGTCGCGCAGCTTCCCGGCCAGCACCTGGAACTCCTCGACCGAAAGAATCAGCCCGAAGTGCGGGACGGGGACGTCGTGCCCGTCGACGGGGTTGCGCCCGGCTTCGCCGCGCGCGCCCGGTACGACGTGAGTCACCACCTGGTGACCGTGGAAGTTCCAGTCCACCCACGCCTCGGCCGAGCGGCCTTCAGGCAGGCCAAGGACATCCCCGTAGAAAGCACGGGCGTTGGCCAGGTCGTCGACGGGTATCGCCAGGTGGAAACCCGGGCGGGTGGAGGTGGTCATCTGTGCTCCTTTTCGAAGGCCGCTCAGCCACCACAGTGCTTATCCACCGAACAGCTGAACGACCTTGCGGACGAGTTCATAGACACCGTATGCGAACGGCAGCCCGACCCAAAGCCAGGCCAGCGCCATCAGCCCGATCCGGCTGTGTACCTGCGGCTGCTCACTCATTTCGCTTCACTCCCGGCTGTGGCGCCGACCACGCTCTGAGCCGGCTCGTGGAACTTCGGGTTGACCGGCCGCACCAGCTCATTGGCGACGAAACCGATCACCAGCAGCCCGATCATGATGTAGAACGAGTTCGTGTAGAGGTCCGGTCCCTGCTTGCCGGCGGCCTTTTCGCTGTCCGCGATCCGGTTGACGATCAGCGGCCCGAGCACCCCGGCCACCGACCATGCGGTGAGCAGGCGGCCGTGGATGGCGCCGACCTGGTAGGTGCCGAACAGGTCCTTCAGGTACGCCGGGATCGTGGCGAACCCGCCGCCGTAGAACGACAGGATGAACATGGCCGCCAGGATGAACACGACCTTGGACGAGTTCGTACTGAGCGCGATCACCAGGTACAGCAGCGCGCCGACACCGAGATAGACGCGGTAGATGTTCTTGCGCCCGATGAGGTCCGAAGTGGACGACCAGATGAACCGGCCGAGCATGTTCATCAGCGACAGCAGCGCGACGAACCCGGCCGCCGACGCGGCGAGCACCGGCGCGGACGTCTGCTTGAAGAAGTCGGTGATCATCGGCGAAGCCTTCTCGAGGATCCCGATCCCGGCCGTCACGTTGAAGCACAGGATGACCCAAAGGCACCAGAACTGTGGGGTCTTGAGCGCGTTGGACGCCGAGACGTTGCCGGTGGAGATCATCGCCTTGCCGTGGTCGAGCTTCGGCTCCCAGCCCGCGGGCTTCCAGCCGTCGGCAGGGACCCGCACCAGCAGGATGCCGAGCGACATGAACACCCCGTACACGACGCCGTGCACCAGGAACGCCGCCCCGATCCCGTGCGGCGTCACGCCGAACGAGGTGAGCATCTGGCTGGACCACGGCGAAGCGATGAGCGCGCCACCGCCGAAGCCCATGATGGCGATGCCGGTGGCCATACCCGGCCGGTCCGGGAACCACTTCATCAGCGTCGACACCGGCGAGATGTAGCCGATCCCGAGACCGATACCGCCGATGAAGCCGTAGCCGAGCACGACGAGCCAGTACTGCGAGGTGTAGGCACCGAGCGCCGAAACGAGGAAGCCGGTCGAGAAACAGGACATCGAGACGAACATCGCCCAGCGCGGACCGTTGCGTTCGACGAGCGTCCCGCCGAAGGCCGCGGACAGCCCGAGCATGACGATGGCGAGCTGAAACGGCAGCGCGCTCTGTGTTCCGGACAGCCCGAGAGTCTTCTCGAGGCCTGGTTTGAACACACTCCAGGCGTAAGCTTGACCGATCGACAGATGCACGGAGAGTGCGGCAGGCGGAATGAGCCAGCGGCTCCAATCCGCCGGTGCGATCGTGCGGGAACGATCAAGGAAGCCGACGGCCATTGAGGCGCCTCCGTAAGCTATGAGTTGAGACTTGTGCAATGTATTACTAAGCCGATGTCGGCGCACAACCGAACTGTCGAACATCGGACTATTTGGGCAGAAGTGAGGGATCGATGGGTCGCGTGACCGTACGCAGGCAGGTCCGGAAGCTCTCGGCGAACGGCGAGCGTCGGCGCCCGGACACGCTGGCGGCCGAGGAACCGATGGAAGTCCGCGTCGACGGCAAGGCATTGGCCGTCACGATGCGCACCCCCGGCCACGATGTGGAGCTCGCACACGGCTTCCTGCTCACCGAAGGCGTGATCGGCAGCCGCGAGGACATCTGGTCCGCGCGGTACTGCGACGGCGTCGACGACCAGGGCCGCAACACCTACAACGTGCTCGACCTCAAGCTCTCCGACGGCGTCCCGCCCCCGGAGACCGGGGTGGAGCGCAACTTCTACACGACGTCGTCGTGCGGTGTCTGCGGCAAGGCTGCGCTGGACGCGGTGAAGCTGAGCACCCGGTTCCCGCCGGGGGATTCGGAGTTCTCGGTGACCACCGACGTGCTCGCGAAGCTCCCGGACTCACTGCGGACCCAGCAGAAGGTGTTCTCCTCGACCGGCGGGCTGCACGCGGCCGGATTGTTCGACTCCAACGGTGAACTGCTGGTCGTGCGCGAGGACGTCGGCAGGCACAACGCCGTCGACAAGGTGCTGGGCTGGGCGTTGCTGGAAGGGCTGATCCCGCTGAAGGACAACGGGCTGCTCGTGTCGGGCCGGGCGTCGTTCGAGCTGGTCCAGAAGGCCGCGATGGCCGGTGTGCCGTTGCTGGCGGCGGTGTCGGCGCCGTCTTCGCTCGCCGCTGAACTCGCCGACGAGAACGGCATCACCCTCATCGGCTTCCTGCGCGGAGACAGTATGAATCTCTACACCGCCGACCACCGCGTCATCACCGACGAAGCGGCTTCACAGGCGAGCTGAGGAGACGTCAGGCCGGGGGCTCCCCGTCCCTCACCGAGAAGCGACCACGCCGCATCTGCAGCAAGCTGGTGGAAACGCCGGTGCCCATTCCGGCGATTAGGTGAACAAAGGTCTGGGCCAAGGCAACGCGAGGGTGCCTTGCCGGCGTCCAACCAGCGGGGTCATCGGGGGCGGAGGGCACTTTGGACGGCACGGAATCCGGCGCGCGGGCACGGGCGGACGCTCGCAGGTGGCTGAGCCGCCGGTCCGTGCTCATCGCCGGGGCCTCAGGGCTCGGCGTCGCCGGATTGGCCGTGGGGACGGCCACGGGTGTGCTCCCGTTCAGCGCGGCCCTGCAGCGCGCCGTCGGCGTCGCTTCGCCCACACCGGCGACCCAGCTCGGTACGCCCACTGTCGAGCGCGTGTACTCCGCGGCGCGCGGCCGCGAAGTCGACCTGCTCACCATGCTGCCGACGAAAGCGCCGTCCAAGGGCCTGCCGATGTCGCTGATGCTGCACGGACTGCACGGCAATGCCCGGCACTCCGCCCCGACGGGCCTGCTCAAGCAGCTCAGCAGCGACGTCGCCAAGCGCGCGGTACCCGCCTACGGTTTCGTCGCCGTGGACGGCGGCGACAACTACTGGCACGAGAACACCCCCGGTGACAACCCGATGGCGATGCTGCTCGAAGAAGTCCCGCGCTGGCTCCAGGAGCGCGGCCTGGCCGGGCCCGATGGCCTGCCGTTCGCGTCCACGGGCCTGTCCATGGGCGGCTTCGGCGCACTGCTGTACACGCGTCGCCGGATCGAACGCCGTCAGCCGCCCGAGGCCGTCGCGGCGATCGCCCCCGCGCTGATCACGTCATGGCCGGAGATGAGCAAGCGGCACGCCTTCCATGACGCCACCGACTGGGGCTCGATGGACCCGCTGCGCCACGTCGACGCCACGAAGTCGGTCCCGACAGGCGTCTGGTGCGGCACCGAGGACGAGTTCATCGCGGGGGTGCGCCGGTTCATCCAGGAAGCCCAGCCGGCGGTCGCACATACAGCCAGGGGCAAGCACGGAGACACCTTCAACCGCACCGTCGTCCCCAGCGTCGTCAGCTTCCTGGGCAAACACGTCCCCAAAAAGGCCTGAGTGGCTCGTGTCTGTTTCGCGGGGTTCTAACCCCGCGAAACAGTCACGAGGCACTAGACCCGCAGGTAGGCGCGGACCGTGGTGCCGTCGAAGCTGTGATGCGTCCGGACCAGGTCCGCGACCTGGTTGACCAGCAGCAGCCCGCGGCCGCCTACCTGGCCGGCCGCGGCCGGGCGCCGTCCGGCCAGCGGGTCGGTGATCCGGCCACGGTCACCGACCTCACAAACCACGTAGCCGGCTTCGTCCCACACATGCAACGTCCCTTGCCCGCGGCCGTACAGGACGCTGTTGGTACAGAGTTCCGACGCAGCCAAGATGAGGTCCTCGATGCGGCCGGGGGCCAGCCCGCACCGGGCGCCGTGTTCAGCGACGAAGTGCCGTGCGGCCGAAAGCGAGATGAGGTCGAACTCGAAGGTCGCACGGGCGACCTGCGGCCGCGGCAGGGGCTGGTTGTAGGTGGCCACGACGTCGTCGGGTGAGTACGCGCGGCTCGGCCGCGAACCGGCCGCGTCCCACATGACCGGATGCGTGCGGAAGGCATCAACCAGCACCGCGGAGTCGAGCCCGTCCAGGTCGTAGGGACACAGAATGGCGACTTCGCGGCCTTCGAAGGCGACGTTGATCAGGGCTTCGTGCTGCGCGCACGCGGGATACTCCAGCTCGGAGCGCCCCGCCCACACCGGCTCCCCGACAAGGCGGACCGGGCCGGGATGCGCATTGGCGAAAGCCAGTAAAATGCCCGGAATGATACGGCCGGGATTACGCCCGGTTTCCGCCATGTCGATGAATGTCACCGAAGCCGCCCTGGCGCCCAGCGCGGCTTCGATGAGCGTGAGATTCGGCCTCGGAACAGCCACGGTCACCGGCTCACCCGCGTCCAGGCCCTTCGTGATGAACGGCAACGTGCCCGCGAGATACTCCGCCGCTCCCCGATACAGGAACGCCGGATGCAAGAAAGGGTCGGCTGTCACCGTCAAAACCAGCCTCCTGACTTCGGTAGCCTGCGGTGAGCTACCCGAGGAGGAAGCCGGCGAAACCTCTCGCCCTTACTCTCCGAATGTGCGATGCGCCACAGTAACCCGGGGTGAAGGTTTATTCGACCCAGCGGGCGACCACGGACATCAACCAGAAGCCGAGCAACGTGGCGAGAATGAACAACGCGGACCACGCCAGGAGAAGGCGATGGTCCTCCTTCGTGGAGCGGATCCGCCGAAGCGCGAACGCAGCTATCGCGAGCAGCGGGATCGGCAGCAGCGGAAGGAATGACAACCGTGTGCCCGTCGCGATGAGACAGGTCACCGCGAGCACTGTGAGCACGACGACCAGTGATCGATGCAGTTTCGGGTGACCGAGATAGGTCATGGTCACGATTCGCTGCGCGAGATCGCTGATTCCCCGGACTTCTCCGGAACCCTCGGCGGCAACGGATTCGAGGGCTTCGTTTTCACCGCCTGGTGCGGTAAGCGGCACGGTTGTCATCCTGTTTTTCCAGTCGTCTCAGGGCAAGCGGGCCCCGAAACCGCTATGCGGACTTCTCGCCACGCTCGCTACGCTGCCGCCTTGACGGCTGCCGCGACACGATCGTCGGGTTCACATTGTCTCGTACGGTCTGCTCGGTGATCACGACTTTGGCGACATCATCCCTGCTCGGGATGTCGTACATCGTCGACTGGAGGACCTCCTCCATGATCGCGCGCAGCCCTCGTGCACCGGTTCCCCGCAGCACGGCCTGGTCGGCGATCGCCTCGAGTGCCGTCTTGGTGAACTCGAGTTCGACATTGTCCATCTCGAAGAGCTTCTTGTACTGCTTGATCAGCGCGTTGCGCGGCTCGGTCAGGATGCTCACCAGCGACGTCTTGTCGAGGTGGGTCACACTGGCGACCACGGGAAGGCGGCCGATGAACTCCGGGATCAAGCCGAACTTGATCAGGTCCTCCGGCATCGTCTCCGAGTAGATGTCACTCTCCTCGATCTCGGCCTTGGTGCGGATCTCCGCACCGAAACCGAGGCCCCGCTTGCCGACGCGCTCGTTGATGATCTTCTCGAGGCCGGCGAACGCGCCTGCCACGATGAAGAGCACGTTCGTCGTGTCGATCTGGATGAACTCCTGGTGAGGATGCTTGCGGCCGCCCTGCGGCGGGACCGAAGCGGTGGTGCCTTCCAGGATCTTCAGCAGTGCCTGCTGCACACCCTCGCCGGACACGTCCCTGGTGATGGACGGGTTCTCCGACTTCCGGGCGATCTTGTCGACCTCGTCGATGTAGATGATGCCGGTCTCGGCGCGCTTGACGTCGTAGTCGGCGGCCTGGATCAGCTTCAAAAGAATGTTCTCGACGTCCTCGCCGACGTAGCCCGCCTCGGTGAGCGCGGTGGCGTCGGCTATCGCGAAGGGGACATTGAGCAGTTTCGCGAGGGTCTGCGCGAGATAGGTCTTGCCACAACCGGTCGGGCCGAGCATCAGGATGTTGGACTTCGCCAGCTCGACGGTCTCGTCCTTGGAATCCTTCGGACCGGCCTTTTCTTCGGCCTGGATGCGCTTGTAGTGGTTGTACACGGCCACCGCCAGCGTTCGCTTGGCGTCGTCCTGGCCGATGATGTACTGCTCGAGGAACTCGTGGATCTCCGCGGGCTTGGGCAGCTCGTCGAGCTTGACCTCACCAGCTTCGGCCAGCTCTTCCTCGATGATCTCGTTGCAGAGATCAATGCACTCATCGCAGATGTACACGCCGGGGCCGGCGATGAGCTTCTTCACCTGCTTCTGGCTCTTCCCGCAGAAAGAACACTTGAGCAGATCGCCGCCGTCACCGATTCGTGGCATGTCCGTTGACCTCGTCCCCTCCGGCGCACTTGCGTGCACCTGAATGTCTGCTGGCCCGGTCACGTCTCAGGCGACCGGGCCCTCACGCATCGCCACTGACGGTACCCGCCCGATGCGCCTGGCGGGAGCACCAACGGGTTTTCGTAGCGCGTCGGCCCGAACCCGGGCCGCATGACCCGTGCTCGTCCTGCCCCGGCAGGGCAGGACGAGCACCGGCGCGTGCGGTCCTAGCCGTCCGAAGCCTTGCGGTACGGAAGCACCTCATCGATGATTCCGTAGTCTTTCGCCTCCGCGGCGGTCAGGATCTTGTCGCGCTCGATGTCGAGCCTCACCTGCTCCGGAGTCTTCTTCGTGTGCTTCGCCAGCGTCGTCTCGAGCAGGCGGCGCACCCGCTGGATCTCGTTCGCCTGGATCTCCAGGTCCGAAACCTGACCGTACGTGCCTTCGGTGGCGGGCTGGTGGATCAGCACGCGGGCGTTCGGCAGGGCGAGCCGTTTGCCGGCGGTACCGGCGGCCAGCAGCACCGCGGCGGCCGAGGCGGCCTGACCGAGGCAGACGGTCTGGATGTCCGGCTGCACGTACTGCATGGTGTCATAAATCGCCATCAACGAGGTGAACGAGCCACCCGGCGAGTTGATGTAGATGGTGATGTCGCGGTCCGGATCCTCGTGCTCGAGGTGCAGCAGCTGGGCCATCACGTCGTTGGCCGACGCGTCGTCCACCAGCACGCCGAGGAAGATGACGCGCTCCTCGTACAGCTTGTTGTACGGGTTGGACTCTTTGATCCCGTAGCTGGTGCGCTCAACGTATGAGGGCAGGATGTACCGGGACTGCGGAAGGTGCATATTGCTCATTGAAGTTCTCCTGTGCCTTTCCCAGAGCCCGGTCAGCCGGCCGCGTTCGGAGTCGGGTTCTCCCGCGTCAGAACCTGGTCGACGAAGCCGTATTCCTTGGCTTCCTGCGCGGTGAACCAGCGGTCGCGGTCGCCGTCCTTGATGATCTGCTCGACGGTCTGCCCCGTCTGATCCGCCGTGATCTTGGCGAGCTCCTGCTTCCACTTGCCGAACACCTCGGCCTGGATGGCGATGTCGGAAGCGGTACCACCGACACCCGCCGACGGCTGGTGCATCAGGATCCGGGCGTGCGCGAGCGAGTAGCGCTTGCCGGGCGTGCCGGAGGACAGCAGGAACTGCCCCATCGACGCCGCCAGGCCCATCGCGTAGGTCTGCACGTCCGGCTTGATGAGCTGCATCGTGTCGTAAATGGCGAACCCGGCCGTGACCGAGCCACCCGGCGAGTTGATGTAGAACCGGATGTCCGATTCCGAGTCATCGGCGTCCAGCAGCAAGAGCTGAGCTGTGATCCGGTTCGCGATCTCGTCGTTGACCTCGGATCCGAGCACGATGATGCGCTCTTGGAGCAGCCGCTCGGACACCGAGTCAGTCAAGTTGAGCCCTGCGGTCGTGGACCGCGCCTCGGGCATGTGCTGCGTCACGTCTGCCTGCCTTTTCGCCGCTTCGGCCCCAGGGAACGGGCCAGTGCTTCGCTGACCCACACTCGTAGGGGCCAGTGCTTCGTTCGAGAGAAGATCTTGCAACCGACCCTAACGAACTTGGGCGGTGCAGAATGCCTGACACCGCCCAAGTTCGCTGAGAGCTTTACTTATCGGTGCTCTTGGCCGCCTCGTCGGTGACCTGGGTCTCTTCGAGCTCACCCGAAGGTGTCTCGACAGCTGCGGGGGTCACTGTGCTCTCCGCCGAGGCCTCATCCGTTCCGAAAAGCTCGTCGAGATTGATCTCGGCGCCGGACGCGTCGGTCACGGTGGCCCGGCGGACCACGGCCGCCAGCGCCTTGCCCCGGCGGACGTCGGCGTAGATGGCCGTGAGCTGGCCGGACTGCTGGGCCCGCTGCACGTACTCGTCCGGGCTGATGCCGAACCGCTGTGCCTGGTAGATGATCCGCTCGGTGAGCTCGCCGTCGTTGACGCTGGTCTTCTCGGCGTCGGCGATGGTGTCCAGCAGCAGCTGGGTGCGCACCGCCTTCTCCGACTCCTCACGGACGTCGATGTCGAACTGCTCGACGGTCTTGCCCTCGGCCTCGAGAGCCTGCGCGAACGCGGCCTCGTCGTGGTCGAACTGGTGGATCGCGTCGTGCTTGCGGTTCTCGATCTCTCCTTCGAGGACCTTCTCCGGCACCGGGACCTCGGTGCGCTCCAGGAGCGCCTCGAGGATCTGATCCCTGGCCTGCACGCCCTGCTGCATCTTCTTGACGCGGCCGAGACGCTCACGCAGGTCGGCCTTGAGCTCCTCAAGGGTGTCGAACTCGCTGGCGAGCTGGGCGAACTCGTCGTCCAGCTCAGGCAGTTCGCGCGCCTTGACGGACTGGACGGTGACGCTGACGTCGGCGTCCTGGCCGGTGAACTCCCCGGCGACCAGCTTGGTGGTGAAGGTCCTGGTCTCCTCGGCGTTCGCGCCGATGATCGCCTCGTCGATGCCGTCCACGAGCTGGCCGGAACCGATCTCGTAGGACAAGCCGGTGGTCGAGGCCTCCTCGACCTCCTTGCCGTCCACGGAAGCGGAGAGGTCGATCGACACGAAGTCGCCGTTCTCGGCCGGGCGGTCCACGCCCGCCAGCGTCCCGAAGCGGGCGCGCAGCTCGTCGAGCTGCTCGTCGACCTCGGCGTCGGTCAGTTCGACGTCGTCGACGCTGACCGTGAAGTCCGAGAAGTCGGGAAGCGTGATCTCGGGGCGGATGTCGACTTCGGCGGTGAACTCCAGGACATCGCGGTCCTCGAGCTTCGTAACCTCGAAGTCGGGCTGGCCGAGCGTGCGGATGTCCTCGGCGCGTACCGCTTCGAGGTACTTCGCCGGGATGACCTCGTTGACGACCTCATCGAGCACCGGGGCGCGACCGATCCGGCTTTCCAACACGCGAGCGGGCGCCTTGCCGGGGCGGAACCCCGGGATGCGCACTTGCTGGGCGATCTTGCGGTAGGCGCGCTCGAAGTTCGGTTTGAGTTCGTCGAACGGCACCTCGACATTGATCTTCACTCGCGTCGGGCTGACCTGCTCGACGGTGCTCTTCAACGTAATCTCCTCGAGCCGTGATGGTGTAGTTGAACAAGGGGTGACACACATTCCCAGGTCACCTGCAGACCGGGACGCCCGAGTCTAGGCCCCCGGCCCACCGGCGATGGGCCCGGGCTTGTTCAGGCCCCCTCACCGAGGCGGCGGGGCGGCGCGGCACCGGCCACGCGGGGTGACGGAACTGCGACAGAGCGAATCTCACCGGCGAGTTGCGGGTTGCAGGTAGACAGCCGGCCCCCGGACGCCGACACTGACTGCGACCTGCCGGCCGTGACGTTTACCCAGCGTCCGTCACTCCTGCCCTACTCAACGCTTTACACGCTTTCTCACTATGTTGTTGAAATTTACATCTGGGGTCGACTTGTCTACGGTTACCTGCTTCGACGCCGACTGTGATCGCTGCCCCGCAGACCCGAGGAGCCCCGGGTAGATGTCCATCGATCTCCCCAGCCCAGTGCCCGGTCCGGTACTGAGCGAAGCCGAAGCGACGACGGTCCGCCGCGAGGTGCCGAACCCGCGGATCCCGCTGCCGCCGGTGGCCGCGCCGACGGTGGCGCTGTTCGCGGCCGGCGTCGCGATATGGGTGACTGCGACCTGGCTGTACCTCGATGACCTCGCGCCGGTGTGGGTCACGATCGGGATGCACGCACTGGTGACCTTCACGATGTTCACCGTGCTGCACGAGTCCACCCATCACGCGGCGGGCAAGCTGACCTGGGCCAACGAGGTGCTGGGGCGGCTGTCTATGCCCTTCGTGGCGGCGTACGCGTCCTTTCCGCTCCTGCGCTACATCCACATCGAGCACCACCGGAACACCAACGAGGACGCCTACACCGATCCCGACGCGTGGACTTCCCACGGGCACTGGTGGCAGCTGCCGTTCCGGTGGCTGACGATCGATGCCTGGTACGTCCGGTTCTATGCCGCGAAGGCCAAGGGGAGGCCGCGCGCCGAGCAGGCGGAGACGTTCGCGGTGATGGCCGTGGCGTCCGCGGCGATGGCGGGGGTCCTCGCCATCGGCAACGGCTGGGACCTGCTGCTGATCTACCTGGTCCCGCAGCGGATCGGGCTCGGTGTGCTGGCGTGGTGGTTCGACTGGCTGCCGCACCACGGCCTCGGGGAGACCCAGCGCCGCAACCGCTTCGGCGCGACCAGGGTGCGGGTCGGCCTGGAATGGCTGATGACCCCGTTGATGCTCTACCAGAACTACCACCTCGTGCACCATCTGCACCCGGCCATCCCGTTCTACCGGTACATCAAGGCGTGGAACACCAACCGCGAGGCATACCTGGAGCGGTCGGTGCCGATCGCGACGGCCTGGGGGCGTGAGCTGTCGGCGTCGGAGTACCGCGACTGGCGGCGGCTGATCCAGGATTGCCCCGAGCAGACGAACCACCCCGAACCGCGCCGGTCGGCCCGGTTCCACTGGCTGCGGGTCGACGAAGTCCGCACGCTCACCGACGAATCCGTGCTGGTGACGTTCGAGGTTCCGCAGCGGCTGGCGGAGACCTTCCGGTTCACCGCCGGGCAGCATCTGACCTTGAAGGCGACGGTGAACGGGCGCGAAGTGCGCAGGACGTACTCGATCTGTGCCGCGGCGGCCTCCGGGGAACTACGGATCGCGGTCAAGCGGCTCGACGGCGGCCTGTTCTCCACCTACCTCAACACCACCCTGCGTCCTGGAGATCTGCTCGAGGTCCTGCCGCCGGCGGGCGGGTTCACGCTGACGCCCGACACCCGGCGCCCGCACCGGTATGTCGCCATCGCCGCGGGCAGCGGCATCACGCCGATCATCTCCATGCTCTCCACGGCGTTGACGGCGGAGGAGAACCACCGGGTGACGTTGCTCTACATCAACCGGCTCGGCTCGTCGACGATGTTCGCCGCCGAACTCACGATGCTCTCCCGGCAGTTCGAAGGCCGCCTGCACATCGTGCACTTCCGCACCGACGCACAGGATCCGGACCTGCACACCACGCGCCCGGCCAAACTGCTCGACCCGGTCGGCGAGGTGCTCGCGATCTCCCACGAGCACTACCGGCGCGGCAGGCTCAGCGGGACACACCTGCGCGCGATGCTGCAGAACAGGCTGCACCCCGCCAAGATCGACGACTGGTTCCTCTGCGGCCCGGCCGACCTCGTCGACATGGTGCGCACGAACCTGGCAGACCACGATGTACCGGACGAGTCCGTCCACTATGAACTGTTCCATGTGGACACTCCGCGAACCGGTGCCGCTGTGCCCGCCACGCTCACCAGCACGGAGATCGCCGCGACCGACGAGACCATGCTCGAAGCCGCCTTCCGGAAGCGCGTCGACGTGCCGTACCCCTGACGCTGTGTCGGTGTATCGCCGGGGCGAGGGTCAGTTGGCCGGAGCGGTGGGCCGGACTTTGCCCATCTGCCCGGGCTGACCGCCCTGACCGCCCAGGCCGGCTGGGGCGGCGCCTTCGGTGATAGTGGTGGCGGTGGCGGTGTCACCGGCGGTGGTGGCGACGATGGTCACGGTGTCGCCGGTGGCGAGCGCGCTCGAATCGGCCGTCGCGGTAGCGGCGTCGATCGTGTAGGTCTGGCTGAAGCCGTCGTCGCTGAGCGCGGTCACAGAGGTCGCGCTGAGCTCGGTGACCTTACCGACCTGCATCAGTTCTGTGGTGTAGCCGCCGTTTCCGTCGGAGGCGACGTACTCGCCGTGCAATGCCGCGCTGAGCGCCGCGCCACCCGGAGGGGCGCCGCCCATGCCTTGGCCGCCGGGAGCCACGGTCCCGGCAGGAGCGGCGGCGGCGTCGGCGGACCCGCTGACGGCCCAGATCGTGCCCCCACCGGCACCCGCCACGACGACGGCCACAGCCACCGCGGTGAGGGTCTTGCGCCGGGACCACGACGCCGCCGGAGCGCCCGGAACGTCCGGAGCGTCCGGTGTGGACGGTGGGAGCGGCGGCGACGGCGGGAACGGCGGGACGGCGGGCTGCTGCTCGGTGGTCATGCTTGTCTCCTCAGGGTGCGTCGAACTCGTTGTGTGCCAACCACACTCGGGGCCGTCACTGTGCGATTACTGTGCGCACGGCAGGACCTCCCTGTGACCGAGTCACACAGCGCGCTCACAGCGCGGGCACATCCCGCCCACACACGCGACGCGCACTCTCGATGACATGGCGGCACATACGGCGACGAAAGGGCCTCGCTGGCGCAGGCCCAGCCGATGGCCGCTGCGCGCAAAACTGATCGGCTCGATGGTGACCCTGCTCGCGGCGGTGTGCCTGGCCGTCGGCGTCGTCAGCGAGTTCGCCCTGAGCGCGTTCCTCACCGGCCAGGTCGACGGCCAGCTCAGCGCCGCGACGACCCGCGCCCGCGACTACGCCACCCGCCCACCCGGCGGCTTGGCCCGGTACAACCCGCTCGACGCACCGGGCCACGCCGCCGGGACGCTCAACGCCCAGTTCGTCGGCGGGCAAACCCTCGACGCCGCCATCCTGTCCTCCCACGGTCTGCCCCAGGCCCTCGACTCCGCCCAGCTGGCCTCTATCCTCCAGCTCCCGGTGGACGGTCAGCCGTACACCCTCGCCCTCGGCGCGCCCGGCGACTACCGCCTCACCGCGGTGTCGGTCGCTAACGGCGTCGTGGTCACCGGACTGCCGATGAAGCCCGTGGAAGACACGCTCCTGACCGTGGGCTTGATCCTCGGCGGCGTCGCGGGCGCGGGCGTGCTCGGTGCCGGATTCCTCGGCGCACTCGCCATCAGGCGGACTTTGCGGCCGCTCGAACGGGTCGCCACCACGGCCGCGCACGTCGTGGAGCTCCCGCTCGACCGTGGTGACGTCGCGCTGTCGGTGCGCGTGCCCACCATCGACACCGATCCCGGCACGGAGGTCGGGCAGGTCGGAGCGGCGCTGAACTTGATGCTCGGCCACATCGCGCGAGCGCTGGAAGCCCGCCACGCCAGCGAAACCCGCGTGCGGCAGTTCGTCGCGGACGCGAGCCACGAGCTGCGCACGCCGTTGGCCGCCATCCGCGGCTACGCGGAGCTCTCCCGGCGCAGCCACGACCGGGTGCCGCCGGACATCGCGCATTCCATGAGCCGCATCGAATCCGAAGCGGCCAGGATGACCACGCTCGTCGAAGACCTCCTCCTGCTCGCGCGGCTCGACGCGGGCAGGCCACTGGAAGAGGGGGAAGTCGACCTGACCGCACTCGTCGTCGACGCCGTCAGCGACGCGCATGTCGCCGGGCCGGACCACCGGTGGCGGCTGGAACTCACCGACGAACCCGTGATCGTGCCCGGCGACTCGCAGCGCCTGCACCAGATCCTGGCGAACCTGCTGTCGAACGGCCGCGTCCATACCCCGCCCGGCACGACCGTCACCGCGTCACTGACCCGCTCGTCCACCGGCCAGGCCGTGCTGACGATCACCGACGACGGCCCCGGCATTCCCCGCAACCTCCTGCCGTCGGTGTTCGAGCGGTTCGCGCGCGGTGACTCGTCCCGCTCCCGCGCCGCCGGGAGCACCGGTCTCGGCATGGCGATCGTCTCCGCGGTGGTGATCGCGCACCACGGCACGGTCGAGGTGACCAGCAGGCCGGGCCGGACCGAGTTCGAGGTCCGCCTTCCGTGCACACAGCCGACACACAGCGTGGCCACAAGATTGCCCCAGGTGAGCCAGTGACTCTAGGGGCATGACGGTTCTCGCCGAACGCCTCCCGACCTCCGCCTCCCCTCGCCCCTCCGCCGGCGACCCACGCTGGGTGCGACCGGCGCTGCTCGCGCTGCTGCTCGGGACGGGGGTGCTCTATATCTGGGGGCTGGGCGCCTCCGGCTGGGCGAACGCGTTCTACTCGGCCGCGACACAGGCCGCCACCGAAAGCTGGAAAGCGTGGTTCTTCGGCTCCAGCGACGGCGCGAACTCGATCACCGTCGACAAGACCCCGGCCGCGCTGTGGGTTACCGGAATTTCCGCGCGCCTGTTCGGGGTCAACGCGTGGAGCATCCTGGTCCCCCAAGCCCTGATGGGTGTCGGCTCGGTCGGCCTGCTCTACGCGACCGTGCGGCGCATCTCCGGACCCGCCGCCGGGCTCATCGCCGGCCTCGTGCTGGCAATGACACCCGTCGCGGCATTGATGTTCCGCTTCAACAACCCCGACGCGCTGCTCGTGGTTCTGCTCGTCGCCGGCGCGTACTGCGTGACACGGGCCGTCGAAAAGGCCGGGCCAGGCTGGCTCGCGCTCGCGGGAGCGACAGTCGGTTTCGGTTTCCTGGCGAAGATGCTCCAAGCCTTCCTGGTGCTGCCCGCGTTTGCGCTGGCGTACCTGATCGCGGCGCCGGTCTCGCTCGGAAAACGCCTGCTGCACCTGCTCGGCGCACTCGCCGCGGTGATCGTCTCGGCGGGCTGGTACCTCGCCGTCGTCGCACTGTGGCCTGCCGCGGACCGGCCGTACATCGGCGGCTCGCAGAACAACAGCCTGTGGGAACTTGCCTTCGGCTACAACGGGCTCGGGCGACTCACCGGCGACGAGGTCGGCAGTCTCGGCGGAGCCCAGAACGGCGCGGGCTGGTCCCGGCTGTTCGGCAGTGAGATGGGCGGCGGCATCGCGTGGCTGATTCCGGCTGCGTTGCTGGCACTGGTGGCCGGGCTGTGGTTCACGCGCCGCGCACCGAGGACTGATGGCGGGCGTGCCGCGCTGGTGCTGTGGGGCGCCTGGTTCGTCGTCACGGCGCTGGTGTTCAGCTTCATGAACGGGATCATCCATCCGTACTACATGATCGCGCTCGCCCCGCCGATCGCGGCGTTGGTCGGGACGGCGGCGGTCCAGCTGTGGCGACGGCGTGATGACGCCGTGTCTTCAGGGGTGCTCGCGGCCGGGGTGGCGCTGACGGCGATGACCGCGTACCTGTTGCTGTCGCAGCAACCCACGTGGCTGCCGTGGCTCGGTACCACCGTTTTGATCGTCGGGCTCATAGCCGCGGCGCTGATGCTCGTCGCCGGTCAGCTTCCCACCGTGGCGCGTCGCGGTGTGGCCGTGCTGGCAGTGGTGGCGACACTGGCCGGGACCGGGGCGTACACGGTGGCGACGGCCGCGTCGGCGCACAGCGGCGCGATCCCTTCCGCCGGGCCGAGTTCCGCCGGCGGGGGCGGGCGGGGTGGCGGCATGCCCACTGGTGGCGGCCGGGGTGGCGGGATCGGGAGCCTGCTGACCAGCACCACCCCAGGAGCCGCACTGACCTCCTTGCTGCGGCAGGACAGTGGCGCCTACACGTGGGTGGGCGCGACCGTCGGATCGAATCCCGCCGCCGGATATCAGCTGGCTGCCGATGCCCCGGTGATGGCACTCGGCGGGTTCAACGGAAGCGATCCTTCGCCGACCCTGGCCCAGTTCCAGCAATATGTCCAAAATGGACAGATCCATTACTTCCTAGGCGGGGGCGCGACGATGCAGTCCCAAACCGGCAGCGATGCCGCACAGCAGATCGCCGACTGGGTCGCCGGGCACTACACGGCCACCACCGTCGACGGGGTCACGGTGTACGACCTGACCGCGTGAGCGTGCTAGCCGGGGACAAAGCGCTGTGAGCGCCCCCAAAGCGGGGGGG
>JAVXWP010000115.1:0-16067 GCA_032230695.1 Actinomycetota bacterium
CCCCCCCCGCTTTGGGGAATCCCCGGGCCACTACGAGAAAGTGCCCAAGAGCGCGAGCCGGTAAGTCAGACCTTCACTTTCTCCCGCGCGGGAACCGCGACGGAGACCGCGACCCCCAAACCGACGAGAGCCGCGTCCGCACCCACCGCCAGCAATGTCCAGACGTCCGGGTCGACGATCGACTGCCCACGCAGCGCTTGCCAGGTCAGGATCGCGATCACCCCGACGTACCCGAGCCCGACCACCCGGATCAGCCGCCTTCGCACCGCCGCGTCGGTCAGCACCGGGAATCGGGTCGCCAGCGCGGCGAGCAGCATCGCGAACAGCGGCAGCAACTGCAGGGCGTGCATTCCGACGAAGTGCGGGATGCGGAGATCCCCGCCGATCGTGCTCCACCCCAGGATCGGCAGGCCCGGTCCGCCGTCGGGTACGCCGACGTTGTGCGCGCCGATGATGGTCGGCTTGGTGCCGGCGTCGATCAGGCCCTGCTGACCGGGGGTCGGCTTGAACATCAGCATCCCGAGCGCCAGCCCGAGCAACGCTACGAACAGTCCGATACGGACGGCCGCGGCCTGCGCTTTGTCCTGCATCTTCTGGAAAACGAGCATCAACGCGAGCACGAGCGAAGCGGTCCATGCGAGGTAGGTGGCGTCCGGGAGAATGGTCTGGGCCAATAGCCGGTCGAGCTCGTCGGCGCCGTTGTAGTGCAGTTGCCGGACCCGGAAGATCATCTGCCAGAAGATCAGCACCATGTCGACGGCGAGCCCCGCCGTGACAAGGGTGCCGAGCCACCAGCCCCACCGCCGCGCCTTGGGCAGCAACGAAATCATCCACGCCAATGTTACTGCGTACAGCGCCATCGAGATGGTGAACTTGAACGGCTTGAGCCAGATCGACGCGTTGACGAGTGTGCGATCGTCGAAGATCACGCCGAGTGCGGCAACCACCGAGAGGACCGCCATGGCGGCGGCGAACACGACGAGGGGACGGTGGAGCGCCCCGGCTCGGCGGAGCATGGATTCGTTGCTGGACATGGCGTTAAGCCTGGCCAGCGGCCACTGTGGAAACACTGGCGCCGACCACCGGAACCCGGGTAGGGCAGTCCCTACCCCGAAGGCCGTCAGCGAAGGTCCATCCCGAGATCCAGCGCGTCGGCCGAATGCGTCAGCGCGCCCACCGCGAGATAGTCCACGCCGGATTCGGCGTAGGCACGGGCGTTCTCCAGTCGCAGCCCACCGGACGCCTCCAGCCTGGTCTTCGGCGCGACCTCGTCCCGGCGCGCCACGGCGAGCACGCACTGCTCGGGCGTGAAATTGTCCAGCAGCACCTCGTCGGCACCCGCGGCCAGCGCTTCGTCCAGCTGGGTCAGGTCGTCCACCTCGACCTCACACGCCAACGCGGGCGCGTGACGCCGTACGGCCAGCATCGCCTCCGTGACCGAACCCGCGGCGACGACGTGGTTGTCCTTGATCAGCACCGCGTCACCGAGACCCAGCCGGTGGTTGACCCCACCGCCGCTGCGCACGGCGTACTTCTCCAGCAGCCGCAGGCCGGGCAACGTCTTGCGGGAGTCCCGGATCGCGCAACTCGTACCGGCCACTTCGGACACCCACGCGGCGGTGGCCGTCGCGATTCCGGACAGGTGACACAGCAGGTTCAACGCGGTCCGTTCGGCGGTCAGCAGACCGCGCACCGAGCCACGCACGACGAGCGCCGGTTCCCCAGCCACCAATCGGTTGCCGTCCTCGCGACGGCCGAGAACCTCGTACTCGCCGTTCAGCACCGCGTCGAACACGGCGAGTGCGACGGGCAGCCCGGCGATGGTTCCGGCGACCCGTGGCGTGATTTCCGCCAGCGCCGACGCCCGCTCCGGCACGGTCGCCTCGGTCGTGGCGTCCGAGCCGTAACGAAGGTCTTCGGTCAGCGCGGTCTGGACGACCCGCCGGACGTCGGAGATGTCGAGGCCGGCAACGACCAGTTCGGCGAGGACCTTGTCGGAGAGTTCGAATGTCATGCCGCTCCTTCGACCAGAATGGGATCGGCCAGCACCGGCTGGCCCGATGGGCTGAGCCGGATCAGCTGACCGCGTTGCCAGTTGACGTCGTCGCGATCGGGGAAGTCCGTCCGCACATGACATCCCCGTGATTCCGTCCGGCGGGCCGCCGCCGAAACCAGTGCCTGCGCGACCAGTGTCAGCGCCGCGTCTTCCACCGCTTCGGGAGTCCACAACGGACTGTCCACTGCCGACAGATCGAGAACCGAGCCGATGACGGCGAGGCCCTCGGCGTCCCGGCCGATCGCGCCGTAGCGGCTCATCACGCGCTGCAGCGAGTCCCGCTCGGCGACGCGTGCCGTTGTGCGTTCCGGAAGCAGACCGTGTTTCGGATCGGCCAGCAGCCCGGCGGCAAGATCCGCGGCGACGGCTTCCGCGGCCCGCTCCCCGACCACCAGTCCTTCCAGCAAACTGTTGGACGCCAAGCGGTTCGCGCCGTGCAGACCGGTCCGCGCCACCTCACCGGCCGCGTACAGCCCGCGCACACTGGACCGCCCTTCGACCGTCGTCACCACACCACCGCAGGCGAAATGCGCCGCCGGGGTCACCGGGATCGCGTCGTGCGCCGGGTCGATGCCCACCGCGGCACAGGCCGCGTGGACGGTCGGGAACCGCGCCGCGAAACCCGCGATCCCGGTGGCATCAAGGAACACGTGGTCGTCGACCGCGCCGGGAGCGAGCATCATCCGCCGGGTGATCGCGGCGGACACGACATCCCGCGGCGCCAGGTCACCCAGCGGGTGCACCCCGCGCATGACCGGCGCCCCCGTCGCGTCGAGCAGCGTGGCGCCCTCGCCACGCACAGCCTCGGTGACCAGCGGGCACCGGCCGCGGGCACCGGGGGTGTACAGCACCGTCGGGTGGAACTGCACGAACTCGATGTCCGACACCGTCGCCCCGGCCCGCAGCGCGAGCGCGAGTCCGTCACCGGTGGCGATCTCGGGATTCGAGGTCGCCTGATACAGCTGGCCGAGCCCGCCACTCGCCAGCACCACCGCCGGCGCGCGCACCACACCGGGCACACCGTTGAGATCGAGCACGGTCACGCCGACGACATCGCCAAACGGCGTGCGCACGGCGTCGACGGCGATATGCCGTTCCAGCACCGGGACCCGGCGATCGGAAATCTGTGCGACCAGCGTGCGCTCGACTTCGGCGCCCGTCGCGTCCCCACCGGCGTGGATCACCCGGAACGCGCTGTGCCCGCCTTCCCTGGTTCGCGCCAGCTCGCCGCCCGCAGCCTCGGCGAGGTCGAATGAAGCGCCACGAGCACGCAGCCTGGCCACCGCGGCGGGGCCGCCCTCGATGATCGCCCGCACGGCGTCGGACTCGCAGAGCCCAGCGCCGGCGGTCAAGGTGTCTTCCGCATGGCGGGCGACGGAGTCATTGTCGTCGTGCTCCCCGTCCATCACCACCGCGACACCGCCCTGCGCCCAGCGCGTGTTGCCGTCCTCCACCGCCGCCTTCGTGACGACAAGAACATGCAAGCCGAGCTCCTGCGCTCGCAGCGCGGCGGTCAGCCCGGCAACCCCGCTGCCGATCACCACAAGATCGGCGCGGGCCTCCCACACCGGATCGGTTTTCGCCCGATAGGCATTAACCTCGGGCATTATTCACCGCCACCCGGCTTGCCGATTTCGATCATCCGCTGCACCGAAGCCTTCGCGCGGGCCGCCGTTTCGAGGTCGACGTGCACCTCGTCGTTGCCGTCCCGCAGCGAGCGCAGCAGCGCCGCCGGAGTGATCATCTTCATGTACCGGCAGGACGCCCGGTCGTTCACCGCACGGAAGTCGATCTCCGGCGCGGCCTTGCGAAGCTGGTGGATCATGCCGATTTCGGTGGCCACGAGAACCGAAGTCGCCCTGGTGTCGCGGGCGGCATGGACCATGTCACCGGTCGACAGGATCTTGACCCGGTCCGCCGCAACCGCACCCTCGCCGGCGAGGTAGAGCGCCGAGGTCGCGCAGCCGCATTCGGGGTGGATGAACAGGTCCGCGTCCGGGTATTCGGCGGCCCGCGCGGCGAGCTCGTCGCCGTTGATCCCGGCGTGCACGTGGCACTCCCCGGCCCAGATGTGCATGTTCCGGCGGCCGGTGATCCGCTTGACGTGTGCGCCGAGGAACTGATCCGGACAGAAGAGAACTTCCTGGTCAGCCGGGATGGAAGCGACAACGTCGACCGCGTTCGACGACGTGCAGCAGATGTCGGTCTCCGCCTTGACCTCGGCGGTCGTGTTCACGTAGGACACCACCACCGCGCCCGGGTGCTCGGCCTTCCAGGCCCGCAACTGTTCGCCGGTGATGGAGTCCGCGAGCGAGCAGCCTGCCCGCGCGTCGGGGATGAGAACGGTCTTCTCCGGGGCGAGGATCTTGGCCGTTTCGGCCATGAAGTGCACACCACAGAAGATGATCGTGGAGGCGTCGCTGCTCGCCGCTATCCGGCTCAGCGCGAGGGAGTCGCCGGTGTGATCGGCGATGTCCTGGATCTCGGGCAGCTGGTAGTTGTGCGCCAGCAGGACGGCGTCGCGCTGCCGTACCAGCCGGCGCACCTCCTCCGCCCAAGCTGCGTCCGCCTCGACTCCGCCGTACGGGACGAGGTTGTCCGCCCGCGGGATCTCGGTCGCAAAGGTCGTGGTGCCGGCCATGTGGCCCTCCTAGACTGACTCCCGGTTTTCGCCTTATAATCGAAAACCGTGCGATCTCATATTAACACCCACGCCCCCCTGGCACACGAGGTCTTGGCGGCGGTACTTCAAGTGCGTTCGGACACACTGCGCGTCCTCCTGTGGCGCCGAGCGCTTGATCCGCACCTCGGGCGCTGGTCGCTGCCCGGCGGCCGCCTGCGGCCCAACGAGGACGTCGAGACGTCGATCCGGCGCCAGCTCGCCGACAAGGTCGACATCCGGCAGCTGAAACACGTCGAGCAGCTGGCCGTCTTCAGTGCGCCGGACCGGGTGCCGGGCCCCCGGGTGGTGGCGACGGCGTTCGTCGGCCTCATCCCGGCCGGAGTCGACCCCGAGATCCCCGAAGACACCGAGTGGCACGACATCGCCGCGCTCCCCCGCACTGCGTTCGATCACGAGGCCATCGTGCTGCGCGCCCGCGACAGGCTGCGCTCCAAGCTCTGCTACACCAACCTCGGCTTCGCGCTGGCTCCCGGCGAGTTCACGATCTCCGCGCTCCGGGGCATCTATTCGGCCGCGCTCGGCTACCGGGTTTCGGCGACCAACCTGCAGCGTGTGCTGTCCCGCCGCGGTCTGCTGACCGCCACCGGGCACACGTCGCCCCCGGGGCGCAGCGGAGGGCGTCCGGCTGCGCTGTTCTCCTTCTCCGAGGACAGCGTGCTGGTCACCGACCCGTTTGCGGTATTCCGGCCGCCGCAGCGGTGATCCGGACGGCCCGTCCCATCAGACTGCGCGCCGGAGGCGTTCCCCGTACGGTTGACGACGTGGCGGAACCAGCAGCGAGAAGCGGTGAGACGGCGACGTTGCCTTTGTTCCCGCTGCAAACCGTGTTGCTCCCCGACGTGCACCTACCCCTGCACGTCTTCGAGCCGCGATACCGGCAGCTGACGGTGGATCTGGTGACCGACGCGGTGCCGGGGCGGGAATTCGGCGTGATCGCCATTCGCGGCTCGCTCGTGCGGGAAATCGAGACCCTCGACCATGTGCACGCCGTCGGCTGCACGGCGCTGCTCAGGGAGGCCAAGCGGCTCCCCGACGGCCGGTTCGACGTCGTGACCACGGGAAAGCGGCGGTTCAAGCTGCTGGACATCGACACCCAGGCGGCGCCCTACCTGGTCGGGACGGTCGAGTGGCTCCCCGACGAGCCGATGCCCGACGGCAGCGCCGAAGCGGCCGAACGGCTGGCCGCCGTCGCGCGCACGGCTCACGAGCGATACTGCGAATCGGCGTGGGACCGCGACGACTGGCACGTCCCGCCCGCCGAGGCCAACACTGCCGCACTGGCCTACCTCCTCTCCGCGGATTGCCTGCTCCCCATCGAAGACCGGCAGCAGTTGCTCGAAGAGACCCACCCGCTGCGCCGGCTGCGCATCGTCTGCCGGATGCTCACCAGAGAAGCCGGTTTCCTCGGCATGCTCCGAGCCGTCCCGGCACCACCCGCGGATCTCACCGAGCCCGCGAGCCTCAACTAGAGCTTCGTCGGGAAATCGATCTGAACCGTTCGCGGATTCTCTCCGTGTGAGTGTCGTCGCACACCGAACGCACCGAGGAGAGTCCCATGAATCGTGTTAAGGCCATCGCCGCAACCCTGGGCGGCCTTGCCATCGCGGGAGCGCTCACCGCATGTTCGACGGCGGGCGCCGAAGCCACACTCCCGGCGCGGAACATCTCGCTCACGACCACGGCCGCCCCAGCCTCGATCGACGTCCCCAAGGGCAACAAGCTCGTCGCCACCCTGGCGGCGCGGGGTGTCCAGGTCTATCAGTGCATCGACAAGGCGTGGACCCTGCTGGAACCCGACGCGACGCTCAAGGACGGCGACGAAGTCGTCGCGCTGCACAGCCGCGGCCCGATCTGGGTGTCCACAGTGGACGGCAGCGCGGTGAACGCCGCCGCCGTGCCCGGCGCGTCCGTCCAGCGTGACGGCGCCGTGCCGGAACTCCTGCTCAAAGCCGCGGCGACACGGGGCGACGGGGTCTTCGGCAAGGTGACTTTCGTGCAGCGGCTCGACACCTTGGGCGGCCTCGCACCTGCCGGAACCTGCTTACCCGGAACCCAGGTCAGCTCGCCTTACGAAGCGAAGTACACCTTCTTCGTCGCCGAATGAGCCAACCCGCCTTCCCAGCGTCGGCCTCAGTTTCCGGTGGAACCGTTGTCCTTGGTGCCGAACTTGTTCCACACCTTGCCCGCGGCACCGGAAACAGCTTCGCCCACGTCGCTGAACACCTTCGTCAGCGGATCGGCCGACGTCGAGAACGAGTCCTTGTAGGACTTCGCGGCGGATTTCACGTCCTCGGACCACGAGCTCGTCGGGGAATCGGCGTCCCGCCGCGGGTAGTCCCCGGCCACAATCGCCCGATACTCCTCGGAAGCCGCCCATTTCTGCAGCTGCGCGGCGCGGACCACGGCCATCGGATGCGACATGCCTTCGACGTAGCGCAGCTTGAGGAAACTGTCGCGGATGTCGTCCACGGACTCGTACTCGGCGGCCTGCTGCAGGAAAGCGGTGATGTCGACCTTCGACGGGTCGATCCCGCCCGCGGTCAGGATGTGCGCGCGCAGCGCCACGGCCGGATCCTGGCTGCACAGCAACCCCGCGCGGTCGCAGGACAGCTCGGCCTTGCGGAACCATTCGTTGAGCGCGGCGACGATCGCGCGGATGCCCAGCGCGCTGACCGGCGTCCACGACATCGACAGTTGCAGGCTGAGCAGCCGGATCAGCATCGTCTTGTAGACGGCGTGCCCGGAGAGCACATGCCCCATCTCGTGGCCGATCACGAACCGCAGCGTCTCGGTGTCCATCAGCTCGACAGCGCCGGTGGTCAGCACGATGAACGGCTCGTCCATGCCGATCGTCATGGCGTTGACCGCGGGATTGCGCTCCACGAACAGGTTCGGCACCGTGTCGATGTCGAGGGTCTCGGCGCACTCGTGGCGGAGCTTGTCGAGCTCCGGGTACTGCGTCGGCCCGACGCGGATCGACGACGCCAGCGCCATCAGCCGCTCGCCGCGCTCGCTGTAGAACCCGGAGAGGCTCTTGAGAACCTGGGCGAACCCGGGGATGACCCGCAGCGACGCCAGCGCACCCCTATCGACGGGATGCTCGTACGCCCTCGGGCTGATCTCGCGGAACCGCACTCGACTGGTGGACTGTGAAACCTGGATCTCGTCCGGCACGCTGCCGCCCCTCTCGGTCCGGAGCAGCCTAGAGCGTGCCGCGGACCGGTCGTGGCGATTTGGCCGAAGATGCCCTGGATAGGGGGAGCGCCAAAGCTAACCCAGCCGGCGGCCGAGGTCGTCGCGGCCGTTCCACGCGGCGAGCAGGCCGTAGACCAGCACCGTGCCCAGCGGAGCCGTGAGCAGCACCCATGACGTCTCGAGGATCGGCGCCTGTTCGAGCACGGCACCGAGGACGGGTGCGCCGGTGATTTCGTACCGGCTCTTGGCGAAGGCCGACCCCATCTGCGTTCCGAGCCAGGCCGCCAACGTCGAACCACCGGCGGCGGCAAGGAGCACGACCGGGCCACGTCGTTCGCGGAGCAGCCACACGACGGCGCCGATCACGATGCCGAGCCCGAGCGTGAGCAGGCCGAAGATCGCCAGGTCGTCGAAGCGGTGCCAGCTCTCCAGCTCCAGCGGGATGGGCTGATCGCCGGGCGCGGCCGAAACCACCCTGACTCGTTGCGGCGGCGCCATCCGCGACCACAGCCAGCCGAGCGGGATGCCCAGCAGGCCCGCGGTGGACAACACGCTGATCGCGGGCAGCAGGTCGGCTTTGATCCGGACCTTCGGTCGCTCGTGCGGCACCACGTACGACTGCGGCGTCCACGGATCATCGATGGCCGCCGGCCGGTGGGCCCCGACGGACGAGTCAGCCACGCGGGCCTCCTTCGCTTGTCTCCACCGAGAGTAACCGTTCGCACCGTAAAGGTAGGAGGCGCCCACCCGTCTCCCACCACCATCTCAACGGAGGCTTACGCCACCGTGCTTGTCCGATCACCGTGTCGGCTACATTTCGCCGACCAGCCCGTCGGGGTCACCTGGACGACCATGCGCCGCGCGCACTGCCCACAGAACCGAGGCGGTTCCAGCGCGGTACGCGGGTTCTGGCAGGCGGGGTGCTCCCCACCGGCCACCGACTGTCCACAGTGGATGCAGAACGCGTCAGATGGTGTCACTGAGTGCCTTGATCGGCATCTTGAGGTCCGCGAGCATCTCGATGTCCTGGCTCGCGGGGCGCCCGAGGTTGGTCAGGTAGTTACCGACGATGATCGCGTTGATCCCGCCGAGCATGCCCTGCTCCGCGCCGAGGTCACCCAGCGTCAGCTCGCGGCCCCCGGCGAAGCGCAGCATCGTGCGCGGCATCGCGAGCCGGAACGCGGCGACGATCCGCAGCGCGTCCTTGCCCTCGATGATGTCGTAGTTCTCATACGGCGTACCCGGCTGCGGGATGAGGAAGTTCATCGGGACCTCGTGCGGGTCCAGCTCGGCGAGCTGGACGGCGAACTCCGCGCGCTGCTCGTCGGTCTCCCCCATGCCGACAATGCCGCCGGAGCAGACCTCCATGCCCGCGTCGCGGACCATCCGCAACGTGTCCCGGCGCTCCTCCCACGAGTGCGTGGTGACGACCTCGGGGAAATGGGACTTCGCGGTCTCGAGGTTGTGGTTGTAGCGGTGTACACCCATCTCGACGAGCTCGTCGACCTGCGCTTGCGTCAGCATGCCCAGCGAGCAGGCGATCTGGATCTCGTTGCCGTCTTCGCGGATCGCCTTGATGCCTTCGCGAACCTGCTTGAGCAGCCGCTCGTCCGGCCCGCGCACGGCGGCGACGATGCAGAACTCCGACGCGCCCGCGACGAGCGTCTGCCGCGCGGCCTTCACCAGTCCCGGGATGTCCAGCCAAGCCGAGCGCACGGGCGTCGGGAACCGGCCGGACTGCGAGCAGAAATGGCAGTCCTCCGGGCAGCCGCCGGTCTTCAGGCTGATGATGCCCTCGACCTCGACCTCGGGACCGCACCAGCGCATCCGCACCTCGTGCGCCAGCGCGAGGAGGTCGGTGAGCCGATCGTCGTCGAGCCGCAGTACCGCCAGGACCTGCTCCTCGGTGAGGCCGACGCCGCCTTCCAGCACCTGCGCACGCGCGACGGCGAGCACATCCGTCTCGGTGACGGAGGGGCTCGTCTTCTCGGGGGCTGAAGTCACGGGGTCTCCTGTTCGTGGTGCAAGCAGTGCGAGCAGATTTAACACAGCCTGATGTGTGGGCGCGGGCACAGCGACGGATCTCACGTCTGCGCCGTCGCGCTCCCGACGAAGCATTCGGGGTCGAATTCGCCGCCGAACCACGGCGAGATCCCCGCCCTGGCGTGCTCGAGGAACTTCTGAGCGTCGGTGTCCCCGATCCCCGCCGGCAACGCGCCGAGCAGCGGCGCTCCGGCGACCACCGGCAGGTCTTCGAGGTTCGACACCGCGGCCAGGTCCGGATCGGCGGGCCACGAGCCGATGACGACCCCGCCCACGTTCAGCCCGCGCCGGGTGCCGACCTCCGCTGTCAACGCCGTCGCGTTGAGGGTGCCGAGGCCCGCCTCGGCGACGATGAGCACGAGCGCGCCCAGCGACCACGCGACGTCGGCGATCGTGCTGCCCTGCGCGTCGAACCGGACCAGCAGGCCACCCGCGCCTTCGATGAGTACCAGGTCGTGACTCTCGTCGAGGGCACTCGCTGCCCGGGCGACCTCGCCGGGGTTGACCGGCAGGATGCCGCTGCGCCGCGCCGCCGCCTCCGGGGAGAGCGGGTCCGGGTACCTCCGCAGCTCCTGGACGGTGATCTGCCCGGCGAGGCGCAGGACGTCTTCGAGGTCCCCCGGCTCATCCGGGGACACACCGGTCTGCGCGGGCTTCAACACGGCGACCCGCCGGCCACCTTCACGGGCCAGCGCCGCTAAAGCCGCGACGGTCACCGTCTTCCCGACGCCGGTACCCGTGCCGGTCACTACCAGAATGCTCACGTTCACTGAGTTTAGTGGTCAGGATCGGTGGTCCGTCGGGGGTCTCGGCGGCCCAGGTGACTGCAATCCGCGCGCGTGAATCGCACTCGGAGGCCACGCGTGTTTTCCCCGTCACGATTCGGTTGCGACGGGCTGCTCCACGCCGACACCGACGAAGGACTCCGTGACCTGGTCGAACAGGTAGACCTGAGCGGCGCCGACGTCGAAGTACATGCCGGTGACGTGCAACTCACCCCGCGCTTCGGCGTTGGCGACCACCCGGTATCCCCGCAGGTGCTCCAGCTGCTGGAGCACGTTGTGCAGGGCGAGCTGGTCGTGCTCGACCAGCGGCGGGCCCTCCAGCAGGACGGTGTCGGACGTCTCACAGCGCCGCACGCTGGGCTGGGCGTGCCGGAGCCAGTTGTTCAGCGACGGCATGTCGGCGGGCGAACCCGACTTCAACGCCTTCATCGCGCCGCAGTTGGAATGCCCGCACACCACCACCTCCCGCACGCCGAGCACGCCGACGGCGAACTCGATGGCCGCGCCGACGGAGTCGTCCGCGCGGGCGTCCGGGTCGTGCGGCGCCGGCACGAGGTTGCCGATGTTGCGGACGGCGAAGAGGTCACCGGGCCCGCTGCTGGTGATCAGGTTGGGCACGATCCGCGCATCGCCGCAGGTGATGAACAGTGTGTGCGGATCCTGCCCCTCGGCGAGCCGCAACAGCGTCGACTGTACGAGCGGCGCCGTCCGGCGCTGGAACTCGCTCGCGCCGCGGTGCAGTGCGCCCGTCCGCTGGCCGGGCAGCCGCACGTCCTTTGCCTGCCACTCCGACCACGGCGCCAGCCAGCGTGGCACCGCCCGCGCCGACGGCCCGCGGCTCACCGTCGGCGCCTCGGACTTCCCGCGGGCGAACCACGGGTGCCCGACCTCGTCGACGATGACCGTGCCGCCGGCCCGCTCAAAGGCCTGCTGCCAGTTCGACAAGCTGTCGAAGGCCGCGTGGTCGAGATAGTCCACGACCATTTCGAGCGTCACCCGGCCCGGCGCCGGAATTGTGGCCAGCACCTTCGACAGGCGCGGCACGGACAGGAACGTGAGCGCGCCTTCGATCACGACCCGCCAGTCCTCGCCGTCACGCTCGACGCGGATACCCGACCAGACCGTCCGCTGCAACATCATCGCGAGCGACAGCGCGATCCCGAGCAGGACGCCGATGAGCAGGTCGAGCAGCACGACCCCGGTCAGGGTCACCAGATAGACCGCCAGGTCACCGTGTTTGAACACCTGGCGGATGTGGTCGAGGTTCACCAGCTTCGCGCCGACGTGCACCAGCAGCCCGGCGAGCGCGGCGAGTGGGATGTTGTTGATCAGCCCGGCCAGCAGGACGACGAACAGCAGGACCCAGACGCCGTGCAGAATCGCCGATGCCTTGGTCTTCGCGCCGGCGGCGACGTTGGTGGAGCCACGCACGATGACGCCGGTGACGGGCAGTCCGCCGAGCGCGCCGGAGGCCATGTTGGCCGCACCCTGGCCGATGAGTTCCCGGTTCAGATCGGAACGCGGCCCGGTGTGCAGCTTGTCCACGGCGACGGCGGACAGCAAGCTCTCGACGCTGGCGATGAGCGCGATAGTCACCACGGCGACGGCGAAATCGAACCACCCGCCCGACGGCAACCGGGGCATGAAAGTGATCTCGAGCAGGTTGCCCGGCAACTGCACCCTGTCGAGCGTGAGGCCGAACACGAGCGAAATCACGGTGGCGAGCGTGATCGCCGCCAGCGGACCGGGCACCTTGCGCACCGCAGCGGGCAGCCGCGGCCAAAGTGCGAGGATCACCAGGGTCAGCACGCCGATCAACACGGCTTCGTCGTGGTGCTTGATGATCTGGCCAGGGAGCGCGAGGATGTTCGCGATCGCCGAGCTCTCGGGTAGGCCGCCGAGCAGGACATGCAGTTGGCTCAGCACGATCGTCACGCCGATGCCGGCGAGCATGCCGTGCACGATCGCCGGGGAGATCGCCAGCGCGGCCCTGGCTATCCGGCTGATGCCGAGCAGGACCTGCAGCGCGCCGGCCGCGACGGTGATGGCGCACGTGACCGCCCAGCCGAAGGTGTTGATCGTCTCGGCCATCACCACGGTCAGCCCGGCGGCGGGCCCGCTGACCTGCAGTACCGAGCCGCCGAGCGCGCCGGCGACCACACCGCCGACGATCGCGGCGATCAACCCGGCGACGATGGGGGCCCCCGAGGCGAGCGCGATGCCCAGGGAAAGCGGGACTGCGACGAGGAACACCACCAGCGAGGCGGGGACGTCATGACGCAGGACGGTGAAGAGCTTCATGATCACCAGACTCCCGGCAAGTAGGTTAAATGTTTGCTATGTACGGAAATTCTCATTTAACCCTTTGCGGCCGTTGACACGTCGACCAGCGATATCCCCAAAAAACGCCGAAGATGATCACACTTTCGAGTGAACTCCGTTGGGGGATAAGAAACTTTGGTCCGCCCTGTCGAACAGGGACACTCGCGCCGCCCCGACGTCGAAGTACATCCCGGTGAGCTGCAATTCTCCCCTGGCCTCCGCGTCGGCGACGACCCGGTGCTCCCGAAGATGCTCCAGTTGCTGGACGATGTTGTGCAGGGCCAGCTGATCCGCTTCGGCCTCCGTGCGCGAACCGTCCACTAAGAACGGACGGTTTCCGGCTCGCCTCCGCAGGCTGGGCGCGGCATGCCGCAGCCAGTTCACGAGGTTCGGCAGCAGGCTCGGCCCCTCGCCGAGCATCGCCTTCATCGCGCCGCAGCCGGAGTGCCCGCAGACCACGATTTCGCTCACCCGCAACACTTCCACCGCGTACTCGATGGCGGCACCGACCGACGAGTCCGGCTCCGCACCAGTGGTTTCCTTCGAGGGCACCAGGTTTCCGATGTTCCGCACGGTGAAGAGATCACCGGGCCCGCTCGTGGTGATGAGACTCGGGACGATCCGGGCATCGGCACAGGTGATGAAAAGCGCGTGCGGCACCTGCCCGTGTGCGAGCTTGCTCAAGGTCTTGCGCATCAGCGGCGCTCCCCGGCGCTGGAACTCCGAAGTCCCCCGGCACATCGCCGTCGTCGCCGGGCCGGGGCGCTGTGCGGGCACTCCGGCGTGGCCGGCCTGCCACTCGGACCACGGTGCCAGCCAGCGCGGGACCACCTTCCCCGCCAGGCCCCGGCGGACGGTCGGCGAACCAGACCGGCTGCGGGCGAACCACGGATGGCCGATCTCGTCCACGATCACCTTGCCGCCCGAGCGGGTGTATGCGTTCTGCCAGCTGAAAAGGCTGTCGAAGGCGGCATGGTCGAGGTAGTCGACGAGCAGTTCGAGGGTGACCTCGCCGCGCTCGGGAATTTCGCCCAGCACCCGCGCGAGCCTGGGCACGGACAGGAAGGTCAGCGCACCTTCGATGACGACCCGCGACCCCGCCTCGCCGCGCTCGACGTGGATCCCGGACCACACCATGCGACGCAGCATGACCACCAGCGACAGGGCGACACCGAGCGCCATTCCGGTCAGGAGGTCGACGGCCGCGGTTCCGGCCAGCGTCACCAGGTAGACCGGCAGGTCACCGTGCCGCCGCACTTCCCTGAGGTGATCGAGGTTCACCAGCTTCGAGCCGACGTAGACGAGCAACCCGGCGAGCGCGGCCAGCGGGATGTCCCGCAGGAGACCCCCCAGCACCAAGGTGAACAAGAGGATCAAGCCACTGTGCACGATCGCGGACATCCTCGTCCGCGCGCCCGCTTCGGCGTTGGCGAGGCTGCGCACGACCACCCCGGTGACGGCGAACCCGCCGAGCGAGCCCGAAGCCATGTTGGCCATGCCCTGGCCGATCAGCTCGCGGTTGAGGTCGGCACGCGGGCCGTCGCGCAGCCGGTCCACCGCGACGGCGGAGAGCAGGCTCTCGACGCTCGCGATCAAGGCGATCGTCACCGCGAGGACGGCGGCCTGGACCCAGCCGTGGTCGGGCAATTGCGGCGTGAAGCGGATCGCGGTGAGGTCGGCCGGGAGTTCGACGCGGGGCAGGGTCATTCCGGTATGGACGGCCAGAACCGTTACGAGCACGATCGCGGCCAGCGGGCCGGGAACGCGGCGGAGCGGCGGCGGCAGACGCGGCCAGACGAGGAGCACGGCGATCGTGAGCACGCCGATCACCACGGCTTCGTCGTGATGCCCGAGGATCTGGCCGGGCAGCGCGAGGACGTTGTCGGCCGCCGAGCTGTGCGCGGTGCCACCCAGCACCACGTGGACCTGCCCCAGCACGATGGTCACGCCGATACCGGCGAGGAGCCCGCGCACGATCGCGGGTGAGACGGCCAGCGCGGCCCTGGCGACCCGGCTGAGCCCGAACACGACCTGCACCGCGCCGGCCGCGACGATGATCGCGCAGGTGACGGGCCAGCCGAACGTCGTGATGGTCTCGGCGAGCACCACCGTCAGCCCGGCGGACGGCCCGCTGACCTGCAGCGCCGAGCCGCCGAACACGGTCGCGACCGCACCGCCGACAACGGCCGAGATCAGCCCCGCGACCATCGGGGCGCCGGCGGCGAGCGCTATCGCCAGCGAAAGCGGCACGGCCACCAGGAACACCACGAGTGATGCCGGGAGGTCGTGCCGGAGGTGGTCGAGAGCGGTGTCCCACCGGCTCTTGCCTGGGGGTCCGGTGGTCCGCTCGTCGCCTGCAGTCTTGATCATGGTGGTAGGAAACCCAACAAAACCGGAAAAGTCCGCTATGCAAATGATTCTCATGTTCTCTTGCGAAAAGAGGAACAAGGAACCGGAAGGATAAATCAGACGTAAGGGACATTAGGCAAGGCATCACCACTCGCCCGTTCGCGTCTGATCGCACCGAAATCCGCTACGGATCGTATGCAGTTGTATGCGTAAAGTAGCGACAGGTGGAAGTCCCACTCTTTATGGTGAATCTCGTGAAATCAGGCCTTTTCGGCCGCCGCGACCATCGCCTGGGTGATCGCCCGCACGTCGGCGTCCTCGCTGACGTACGGCGGCATCGCGTAGATCAGGTCCCGGAACGGGCGCAGCCACACACCGTTCCCCGTCACCACTTGCGTGGCCACCGCCATGTCCACCGGATGGTCGAGCTGGATCACCCCGATCGCGCCGAGTACCCGGACGTCGACCACCGAGGACAGTGACCGCGCCTCCTCCAGCCCTGCGATCAGTCCGGCCTCGATGCGCCGGACGTCGGCCGCCCAGCCGCCGTCCCGCAGCAACCCCAGCGAGGCGTTGGCAACCGCCGAGGCCAGCGGATTGCCCATGAACGTCGGCCCGTGCGCGAGCACCGGCA
>JAVXWP010000124.1:0-36559 GCA_032230695.1 Actinomycetota bacterium
CGCGAAACACTCACGACCCCGGAGCTTGCGGAGGGGCTTCAGAACTGGGCTTCCTCGGTGGATCCCGTGAGCGCGGTGGTGGAGCTCTCCGGGTTCAGCGCGGTGGCGACCTGGTCGAACCAGCCGGTGCCGACCTCACGCTGGTGCTTCGTCGCGGTGTAGCCCCGCGACTCGGCGGCGAACTCGCGCTCCTGCAGCTCGACGTAGGCGGTCATGCCATCGTTCGCGTAGCCATGAGCCAGGTCGAACATCGAGTAGTTCAGCGCATGGAAACCTGCCAAGGTGATGAACTGGAACTTGTAACCCATGTGGCCGAGTTCGCGCTGGTACTTAGCGATCGTGGCGTCGTCCAGGTGCTTCTTCCAGTTGAACGACGGCGAGCAGTTGTAGGCCAGCAGCTGATCCGGGTTCTTCGCCTTGATCGCCTCGGCGAACTTGCGGGCAGTCTCGAGGTCGGGCTCGGAGGTCTCCATCCACAGCAGGTCGGCGTAGTCCGAGTAGGCCAGGCCACGTTCGATGCACGGCTCCATGCCGCCCCGCACGCGGTAAAAGCCCTCCGCGGTGCGCTCGCCGGTGACGAACTGCTTGTCGCGGTCGTCGACGTCGCTCGTGATCAGCGTCGCGGCCTGCGCGTCGGTGCGGGCGATAACGACGGTCGGGACACCGGCGACGTCGGCCGCGAGGCGAGCGGCGTTCAGCGTGCGCTCGTGCTGCTTGGTCGGGATGAGCACCTTGCCGCCGAGGTGGCCGCACTTCTTCTCCGAAGCGAGCTGGTCCTCCCAGTGCACCCCCGCCGCACCGGCGTTGATCATGCCCTTCATCAGCTCGAAAGCGTTGAGTGGACCACCGAAGCCTGCCTCCGCGTCGGCGACGATCGGGGCGTACCAGTCGGTGTCGGTGTTGCCCTCGGCCCAGTTGATCTGGTCGGCGCGGCCCAGCGCGTTGTTGATCCGGCGGACGACGGCGGGCACCGAGTTGGCCGGGTAGAGGCTCTGGTCCGGGTAGGTCTGGCCGGAGAGGTTCGCGTCGGCGGCGACCTGCCAGCCGGACAGGTAAATGGCTTTCAGGCCGGCGCGGACCTGCTGCACGGCCTGGTTGCCGGTCAACGCGCCGAGCGCGTGGATGTAGTCCTCGGTGTGCAGCAGGTTCCACAGCTTCTCCGCGCCACGGCGGGCCAGCGTGTTCTCTTCGACGACACTGCCGCGCAGCTTGATGACATCTTCCGCGGTGTAGGTCCGCTTGACGCCCGCCCAGCGGGGATCGGTCGCCCACTGCTCGGTCAGCTCGGCTGCCGCCTGTGCCCGTCGGTCGGCCTGCTCAGTCATCGGTGACTCCCATGCTCATGCTTGCGAACTTTGCAACTACTCGCTTGCTTGCCAGAACCATGACATGAACAGCGAAAACAGATCCAGAGAGCCAATTTGCCAATTCTTGTAAATCTTTTGTACGCTCCCTGCGAAGATTGCGAACGCGCTGTTGGCAACGTTGCGGGCTTGATCGGTTTCTGAATCGTTCCGGGCCGCAAACCTTCCGGACAGAGAGGCCGTCGTGGACAAAACCTTCGCCGGAGCGCGCCTTCGGCACCTGCGTGAAAGCCGGTCGATGAGCCAGGCGGACCTGGCCCGTGTGCTCGAGATCTCACCCAGTTATCTCAACCAGATCGAGCACAATTCGCGCCCGCTGACCGTTCCCGTCCTGCTTCGCATCACCGAGGCGTTCGGCGTCGACACCGAGTTCTTCGCCAACAACGACACCTCCCGGCTGGTCGCCGACGTCAAGGAAGCCCTGCTCGACGAGTCGCTGGGCGTCGAGGTGTCGATCAGCGAGCTCAACGAGCTGGCCACCAACCTGCCGGCGATCGCCCAAGCGCTGGTCAAGCTGCACCGCAGCTATCGCAACGCCGTGGAGAACACCGCCGCGCTGACCGTGGAAAACGGCCTCGGCCTGCACGGGAGCGCCGCCGGTTCACTGCCGCACGAAGAAGTCCGCGACTTCTTCTACGAACGCGAGAACTACGTCGCCGAGCTCGACGAACGCGCCGAGCGGATGGCGGCCGAGATCCCGCTGCAGCGCGGCGACGTGCTCAGTGCGTTGCGCGAGCGCCTGACCGGGCATTACGGCGTGAAGGTGGTCAACGAAGGCATCGACGAAGCCGCCGGCGAGCAGCACCGCTACCAGCCCGGCGACAAGGTGCTGCGGCTCGCGCCCAGCCTGCGCGTCGGGCAGCAGGCGTTCCGGATGGCGTCGCAGATCGCGCTGCTCGAATACGACGACCTCATCACCGAACTGGCCGATTCGTGGACATTTTCCGGCCCAGCCGCGCGTTCACTGGGCCGGGTGGGGCTGGCCAACTACTTCGCCGGAGCGCTGATCCTGCCGTACGGCGTCTTCCACTCCACGGCCGAGAAGTTCCGCTACGACATCGAGCGGCTGTGCGACCACTTCGGCGTCGGGTTCGAAACGGTGTGCCACCGCCTTTCGACGTTGCAGCGCCCCAAACTGCGCGGGGTGCCGTTCTCCTTCGTGCGAGTCGACCGCGCGGGGAACATGTCGAAACGCCAGTCCGCGGCCGGTTTCCATTTCTCGCGTGTCGGCGGTGCGTGTCCACTGTGGAACATCTACGAGGCGTTCACCTCCCCAGGCAAAATCCTCACGCAGATCGCCACCCTGCCCGACGGGAAGAGCTACTTCTGGGTCGCACGCACGGTGTCGCGCAACATCGGCGGCTACGGCAGCCCGGGCAAGACGTTCACCGTCGGGCTCGGGTGCGAACTGCGGCATGCGCGGCGGCTCGTCTACTCGACCGGGCTCGACCTCGACGACCGCGCCGCCGCGACTCCGATCGGCATGGGCTGCAAAGTCTGCGAACGCCCCGCGTGCTCGCAACGCGCGTTCCCGACCATCGGCAAGCAGCTGACGGTGGACGAGAACACCAGCACCTTCGTTCCGTACCCGGCGGTGCCGAAACCGGCCTAGTGTCGAAGTTCGATCGACTGACTGACTGGGGAGTTTGCGATGATCTTGGTGACCGGGGCGACCGGCAATGTCGGCAGCGAAGTGGTCAAGCACCTGACAGAGCGCGGGGAGCCGGTGCGCGCACTGGTCCGCGCCGAGCGGACTCTGCCTGACGGCGTCGAGGCCGTGATCGGTGATCTCGGCGATCCGGCAAGCTTGAAAACGGCGTTCGACGGCGTGCGTGGGGTGTTCCTGCTGGGCGGCTACCCGAAGATGCCGGGCGCGCTGGCGTTGATGCGGGACGCCGGTGTCGAGCACGTGGCGCTGCTGTCTTCACGTTCGGTCGTCGGCGGGCAGGAGAGCAACGCCGTCGTGGCGATGCACCTGGCGGCCGAGGGTGCGGTGCGCGAATCCGGGCTGGCGTGGACGTTCGTCCGGGCCAGCGGGTTCATGTCCAACGCGCTGCAATGGATTCCTCAGCTACGTGAGGGCGACGTGATCCGCGAACCGTTCGCCGAGGTACCGATCGCCGCCATCGACCCATACGACATCGCCGCGGTGGCCGCTGTCGCGCTGACCTCGGAAGGGCATGCCTCGCAGGCTTACGCCGTCACCGGCCCGGAAGCGATCCTGCCCGCGGAACGCGTCCGCGTGCTCGCGGAGGTGCTGGGCCGGGACCTCCGGCTCGAACCACAATCCGATGAGGAAGCTCGCGCCGAGATGAGCAAGACGACACCTCCGCAGTACGTCGACGCCTTCTTCCGCTTCTTCGTCGACGGCGAGTTCGACGACTCCACGGTGACCCCAACCGTCCACGACCTGACCGGCCGCGCCCCACACACCTTCACCGACTGGGCCTGCGAGCGGTTCCCGAAGGCTGCATAGGCACGTGCCGCCTCGCTCAAACCACGCGGGCAGGTAGGGGCAGGGGGAGGGCGGGCAGGCCGTCGATGCTCTGCCCGTTGTACGGCTTCGACTCGCAGTACGCGGCGAACTCCTCATCGGTCTTACGGCCGAAGTGGTCCGCGTGCTGCGTCCGCTCCTCGCGATAGTCCATGAACGGGACCGCGAACCCGCAGGTGTCGGTGATCAGCTCGGCCTTCACCACGATGATCGCGCGGAGCGCGGGCGCGTCCGCGTCGCCGAACCGCCCGATCAGCTCGGCGAAGCGCTCGTCGTCGCGGAATACCGGTTCGCCGCGGCCGTGGACCCGCGCGATCTTCGGCGGGCCGGTGAAGGCGCACCACATCAGCGTGATGCGGCCATTTTCCCGCAGGTGGGCGATGGTCTCCGCGTGGCTGCCGCCGAAGTCGAGGAACGCCACGGTCTGCTCGTCGAGTATCGCGAGCGAACCGGACCGGCCCTTCGGCGAGACGTTGACGTGCCCGTCCCCGGTGAGCGGCGCCGAAGCGACGAAGAAGATCGGCTGCGCCTCGATGAACTTTCGCAACCGGCCGTCGATGGCTTCATAAGTCTTTCCCATGGACGGCATTATCGACTGGTCAGGAGTCCATCGGAACCCATTTTGACGGCAAAGCCGACTACTCGGTGCAGGTCGAGGACAAGCCGAGCAACTGATCGGTGCCTGGACCGACATCGAACGGGAAATCGGCTGAGCAGTAGATTCCGTACGTGCAGGAATGCGAAACGGCGAACGCCGCATCGGTGGAAGAAGCCGCACAGCGCCTGGCCGGTGTGGTCACCCGGACACCGCTGGAACCCAACGCGCGGCTTTCGTCGCGAGTGGACGCCAGAGTCTGGCTGAAACGCGAGGATCTCCAGACGGTCCGGTCGTACAAGGTCCGCGGCGCCTACAACTTCATCGTGCAGCTCGACGAGGAAACCCGCGCCCGTGGCGTGGTGTGCGCGAGCGCGGGCAACCACGCGCAGGGTGTCGCGTACGCGTGTCGGCGTCTTGGCGCGAACGGCCGGGTCTTCGTGCCGGGCACCACCCCGCGGCAGAAGCGCGAACGCATAGCGGCGCTCGGCGGTTCGCGGATCGAGGTCATCGTGGTCGGTGAGACCTACGAGGACGCGTCCGCGGCGGCGAAGGAAGAAGCCCAACGAACCGGCGCGACGCTTGTCCCGGCGTTCGACGACCTCCGGACCGTCGCCGGGCAGGGGACGGTCGCGCTCGAGGTCGTGGCGCAGCTCGGCTTCGTACCCGATGTGATGGTCGTGCCGGTCGGCGGTGGCGGGCTGATCGCCGGGATAGTGAGCTGGGCGCGGGAACGTCATCCCCAGATGCGGATCGTCGGCGTCGAACCGGCCGGTGCCGCGTGCATGGCCGCCGCGCTGGCCGCGGGTGAGCCCGTCCGGATCGCCGAGGTCGATTCGTTCGTCGACGGCGCCGCGGTGCGACTTGCCGGGTCCGTCACGTATCCGCTCGTGCGGGACAGCGGCGCCGAGCTGACGGCGATCGCCGAGGGCGCGGTGTGCACCGAGATGCTCTCGATGTACCAGGCCGACGGCGTGATCGCGGAGCCGGCCGGCGCGCTGGCCACGGCCGCGCTGGGCAACACCGTGAAGGTCGAACCGGGGCAGACCGTGGTGTGCGTGGTCTCCGGCGGCAACAACGACGTCAGCCGGTACGGCGAGATCATTGAACGCTCATTGGTACACGAAGGGCTGAAGCACTACTTTCTCGTCGGCTTCCCGCAGGAGCCGGGTGCCCTGCGGCGGTTCCTGGACGAGGTGCTCGGGCCGGACGACGACATCACGTTGTTCGAGTACGTCAAACGCAACAGCCGGGAAACCGGCCCGGCGCTGATCGGCATCGAAATCGCCCGGTCGTCGGACCTTCCCGGACTGCTCGACCGGATGGCCCGCAGCCCGCTGCACGTGGAGCCGGTGGAGCCGGGCAGCCCCATGTTCCAATTCCTGTTGTGATACCACTTGCCATATGGAAAGCAAGGTAGCCGGAGTACGGAGTCTGCACGAACTGAAAGAGCTCGTCCACGGTGGTGTGCAGCCCGACTACCTGTTGTTCTACGGCCACAAGCCGCCCTACGGTGGCCTGATCAACGCCACCTGCCTGAGCCAGTGGTGGCAGGCCGACTTCATCCTCGACGGCGAGACTTACCGCACCGCCGAGCAGTTCATGATGGCCGCCAAGGCGATGCTGTTCGGTGATTTCGCCACGGCCGACAAGATCCAGGCCGAGACCAACCCCAAGGCGGCGAAGATACTCGGCCGCGAGGTCGCCGGGTTCGACAAGGAAAAGTGGGAGAGCCACCGCTTCGACATCGTCGTGGACGCGAACCTCGCAAAGTTCTCCCAGAACCGCAAGCTGCTCAAGTACCTGCTCGCCACGGGTGACCAGGTGCTCGTCGAGGCCGCTCCGAGCGACACCGTCTGGGGCATCGGCCTCGACCGCGACGACAAGAACGCCCGCAACCCCGACCGCTGGCGAGGCCTCAACCTCCTGGGCTTCGCCCTCATGGAAGTCCGCTCGCAGTTGTCTATGGCGCGCTGACGCGAACTTGTAGCCACGCCCTGGCGACGCGAAACCGTCAGCGCGCGGGGCCGCCGAAAACGGCGGGTCAGACCTCGCCGAGGGTTTTTTGCAGGGCTTTGTTCGCCTTGCGGGCCATGTCGGCGATCGCTTCGCGGCGCGCGGCGTCGGCGGCGTAGTCGTCCTTGCGGTTGCGGACGACCCTGGCGGGGGAACCCACGGCGATCGAGTAGTCCGGGATGTCCCCGCGCACGACGGCGTGTGCGCCCATGACACAGCCGCGGCCGATCCGGGTGCCCTTGAGTACCGAGACCTTCGTCCCGAGCCAGGTGTCCGGCCCGATCCGCACCGGCGCCTTCACGATGCCCTGATCCTTGATCGGCACGGTGATGTCGGCCGTGACGTGGTCGAAGTCGCAGATGTACACCCAGTCCGCGACCAGCGCGGCCTCGCCGAGCTCGATGTCGAGGTACGCATTGATCACGTTCTGCCGCCCGAACACGGCCTTGTCGCCGATCCGGAGCGAGCCTTCGTGGCAGCGGATCGCGTTGCCGTCGCCGATGTGCACCCAGCGGCCGATCTCCATCCGCCCGTATCCTGGGCGGCAGTGGATCTCGACGTTCTTGCCGAGGAACACCATCCCCCGCAAAATGATGTGCGGGTTGGCGATCCGGAACTTCAGCAGCCGGTAGTACCGCACCAGGTACCAGGGCGTGTACGCCCGGTTGCGCAGCACCCACCGCCAGGAGTCCGCGGTCAGAAATCTTGCCTGCTGAGGGTCCTGGCGCGCCTGTCGCCAAGCCTTGAGCCTGGAAAGCGCCGGCGAACCCCACATGGACGTCATGCCGCTGACCGTAACCTGTGGGTGGGCAAAACAGGCATCGAGGGAGTGGCATGGGGACCAAGCTGATCATCGACACCGATCCGGGCATCGATGACGCCTTCGCGATCTCGCTGGCCGCGGTCAGCGCGGACGTCGATCTGCTCGGGGTCACGACGGTGTTCGGCAACGTCCCGTTGGCGGCGACGACGATCAACGCCCGGCGCCTGCTGGCCCTCTGCGGCCGTCCGGACGTCCCTGTGGCGGCGGGCGCGGACAGGCCGTTGGTCCACCCGCAACCGTTCACCGCGGCGTACGTCCACGGCGCCGACGGCCTGTCCGGCCTGTCGAGCACGCTGCCGGAGCCGACACGCGAGCTGGAACCGGTCGACGCGGTGACCCTGCTGGTGTCATTGCTGGAGGCCGCCGACGAGCCGGTGACCATCGCGCCGATCGGCCCGCTGACCAATATCGCGCTGCTGCTCGCGGCCCATCCCGGGATCAAGGAGAAGATCGCGCGGATCGTGATCATGGGCGGCGGCCTGAACTTCGGCAACTCCACGACGTCGGCCGAGTTCAACATCTGGAGCGACCCGGAAGCGGCGCGGCGCGTGCTCGTCGAGGAAACAGTGCCGTGTGTGCTGGTGCCGCTGGACCTGACCCATCGCTGCGCGGTGGACTTCGAGTGGCTGGAGAAGCTCGCCGCGTCGGGCGGGGTCGGCGGTGTGCTCACCGGGCTGACCGGAAGCTACCTCAAGCACTATCCCAAGGCACTCGGCCGCGAAGGCATCGTGCTGCACGACACTGTCGCCGTCGCGGAGGCGATCAGCCCCGGCATCCTGAAGACCGAGCGGTACCCGATCGACGTCGACACCACCTTCGGCCCGAGCCGTGGCTCGACGGTGGTGGATCGCCGCCGGGCGCAGGCCCGCGCCGAGCATCCGGAAGGCACCACGCCGGACAACACTGTCGAGGTGGCGGTGGACACCGACCTCGACGGCCTGCGCGCGTTCGTGTTCGACCGTCTGTCCGGGAGCCGATGATGGACACTCCGGAAGCCGCCCCGCACAAGCGCCGGTTGCCGGTGATCCTGGTGGCCGTGGTGGTCGCCGCCGGGGCGCTCTTCGCGGCCGTACAGCTCGCTCCGGCCGGACAGCAGGCGGCTCCCGCGGCCCCGCCGCCATCCCCGTCCCCGGACGCCCTGCCGACCGAACTGCCCGTAGCCGTTGGGGACCAGGTGGCTGTGCCGCAGAAGCAGGGCCAGGAGTTCGACGCCTGGGCCAGCAGGACGAGCCAGTGGCTGGACATTCCGTTGCGCGCGATGGTCGGGTACGCGAAGACGACGGTGGCGCTCGGCAAGGAACAGCCCGATTGCCACCTGTCGTGGATCACGCTGGCGGCCATCGGCAAGACGACCACCGACCATGGCCGCGTGAACGGCGGCCAGCTCGGGGAAAACGGTGTCTCGGCGAACAAGATCGGCACGATCGAGGTCCGCGACTTCTACGGCAAAGTGGTCTCCACGGCGAACGCGTCCGGCCCCCTCCAGCTGACGCCCGCGATCTGGTCGAAGTGGCAGCAGAGCGCTTCCGGCGGCACGCCCGACCAGCAGAACATCGACGACGCGGCGCTCACCGCGGGGCGCGCGCTCTGCGCGGACGGCCGTGATCTCGCGAAGGGTGCCGACTGGTGGTCGGCGGTCACCTCGCTGCAGTCCGCTCCCCTGTTCCTGCACCGCACGCTGGCGACGGCGAACGTCTACGGCACCGTCGGCAAGGAAACCGAAGCGCCGAACCCGAAAGTGCTCGACGCGGTCAACTTCGCGATCAGCAAGATCGGGCTGCCGTACGTCTGGGGCGGCAACGGCAAGGGCGGCAACGACCCCGGCTTCGACTGCTCGGGGTTGACGACAGCCGCGTACGCGAGCGCCGGCATCACCATTATGCGCACCGCGGACACCCAGTTCCGCAGCGTCAAGGCGGTGGCCGAACCGGCGCTGGGCGACCTGATCTTCTACGGCGTGCCGCAGACGAAGATCCACCACGTCGGGCTGTACATCGGCAACGAGCAGATGATCGACGCCCCGACCTCGGGGCAGGCCGTGCAGGTGCACACCTACCGGAAACCGGGCGACGACTACGCGGGCGCGGCACGACCCCCGGCGTAGGCAGCCACCCCCCCTGAGTGTTTCGCGGGGTGAGAACCCCGCGAAACACTCACGAGCCACCCACCTGGCCCGCTGACCCGGCGATGTCCTCAACCCGCCGGTCAGCGGCGGCGCGGAGGTCGGCCTGGACGCGTTCGGCGTCGCGGTCCTGGAGGTCCGTGCTGCCCGAGGGTGACCACGGGCGCCAGACGAGGAACACCGGCAGCGCCAAGGCGATGAGCGCGATCAGCATGGCTTCCGCCCTGTAGCGTCGAAGAACGTGTAGTGGAAGGTGCCGCCTTCGTCGGCTGTCCGCCGCAGATCCGCCATGCCGCGGTCCCAGTCGACCTGAGTGATCAACCCTGCGGCCAGCGCGTCTTCGCGGACGGCCTCGACCATGGCGGTGAAGGTGTTGCGGGTGAAGCCTTCGACGAGCGCGGGCCGGGTCTGGTCGACGTAAACTGTCCTCGGGCGGACCACGACTTCGCGGTATCCGCCGTCGGCCAGGAGCGGCTGCAGGCGCCGGCCGATCAGTGAGTCGCCTCCGACGGCAGCTTGCAACTGGATCAGGCAGCCGATCGCCGCGCGGGCGTATGCGCTGTCGGGGTGGAAGAACGCCGATCCGTGGTCGCCCTCGATCACCGTGATGGAGCCGCCCGGCCGCAGCACCCGCCGCAACGCGATGAGCGCCTGGCCGGGGTCCGGGACATGCTCCAGGACGAAACACACGAAGAGGTGATCAAAAGACGCGTCGGCGAACGGCAGGTCGAACAGATCCGCCCGAAACCACTCCACGTTCGCTTCGGGCGCGTGGGCCGCCACGAGGGCGCGGGCACGCGTGAGCGACTCCTCGGAGACGTCGACAGCGACGAAATGCGCCCCGGGATTGGCCGTGACCAGGTGCACGGTCTGCGCACCGACCCCGCAGCCGACCTCGAGCACGCGGCTGCCCGCGGGAAATTCCGTGGTGGTGTGCAGCAATTCCGCGAGGGTGTCGGCCTGGTGGCCCAGCCGGCGGACCTCGTGCTCCGAGTACCCGTGCACGTAGGTGGTCGGCGTTGTCACGGTTTCCATGGCTCAACCCTGCTGCCATTATGGACCGATGGGTAGGTCCATACAGCAGACTTCCGACAGGTCCATAAACTCCGGATCCGACTTCCTCCAGCTGAACGTCGACGACGCTCCGGCGGGCGGGCTGTCCGATTGGCTGGCCCGGCAGCTTCGGCTCGCCGTCTCGGACGGACGCCTGCCGATCGGCAGCAGGCTGCCCGCGACCCGGGTACTGGCCGGGGAGCTGCGCGTCTCACGTGGTGTGGTGACCGAGGCCTACCAGCGCCTGATCGAGGACGGCCATGTCGCCGGACGGGGCCGGAGCGGGACGATCGTCGTTGCCGCTCCCGTCGCCGCACCGGCCGCGGCGTCCGCCGGGCCGTCGGCGTCGAGCGCTTTGTTCGCCGGCGAACCGGGCGCGGACATCTTCGACGCGATCCGAGCGGTCCCGGCGCGGATCGACCTGTCGCCCGGAGTTCCCGACCTGGCGGCATTCCCGCGAACTGCGTGGCTGCGCGCAGAACGCGCGGTACTCGGCCGGCTCGCGGCGTCCGATTTCGGTTACGGGGATCCCAGCGGGACACCGGCGCTGCGGCTCGCCGTCGCGAACTGGCTGGCCCGCAATCGCGGGATCCGGGTGGACCCGGACGAGGTGATCATCGTCGCCGGGGTCGCACAGGCGCTCGGCCTGATCGCGCAAGTGCTTTCGCAGGATGGAATCGCCGCGATCGCGGTGGAGGACCCTGGATCGCTCGGCGTGCGGCAGCATCTGCGGAGCTGGAAGCTGGACACCCCGCCGATCCCGGTCGACACCGACGGAATCCGTGTCGACGAGTTGCGCGCCGATGGCGCTCCGGCGGTCCTGCTGACCCCGGCCCACCAGTTCCCGACCGGGGTCGTGCTGGGCGGCGAACGACGTCGCGAGCTGATGTCGTGGGCCGGCGAAGGTGGGCTGATCATCGAGGACGACTACGACGCCGAGCACCGCTACGACCGCCCCCCGGTTCCCGCGCTGCGATCGATGCTCGCGGAACAGGTTTGCTACACCGGCAGTGTTTCCAAGCTCCTCGCGCCCGCCCTGCGGATCGGCTGGCTACTACCGCCACCGCGGTACCGCGACGCGCTCATCACCGCCAAGCGGTACGCCGACCTCGGCAACGCCGTGCTGCCACAGCTGGTTTTGGCCCAGCTGATGGAATCGGGTGAGATGGAACGCCAGCTGCGATTCCTCCGCGGACGGCATCGGCGCCGCCGGGACGCGATGATCCGGGCGATCGGCACACATCTACCGGGCGCGGTCGTGCACGGCGCCGCGGCGGGCCTGCACCTGATGGTCACCTTCGACACCGAATTCGCCGACACCGACCTCGCCGCGACGGCGCTCGCACGGGGTGTCAAGGTGCAGCCGTTGTCCTGGCACCACCAACGCACCGGCAGGCCGGGGCTTGTGCTGGGCTACGCCGCGAGCACGCCGACCGCCATCGAGGAAGGGATCACCACACTCGGCGACGTCCTGCGCGGGCTCACCGCTTGACGTCAGTACGCTGGGCCGTACCCCAACCAGCGAAAACGGAGTGGAAACTTGCGGCAATCCCAGGATTCACGGGTCTTGTGCGAAGAAGACCTGCTGGAGGATCCGGCGAAGATCGGCTACGCGGTCTTGGACGTCGAAGATGAATGGCAGCTCTTCTCGACCGGCGACCAGTCCAAGATCGTTTCCATCACGCTGGAAGAAGCACTGGTTCTCCTGCCGGAACTGGCCCTGCTGGACTTCCTGAAGCCGGGCATGGTCGCGGTGGCGGGAGACGCGCCGATAACCTGGTTCGTCGAGTCCTATGAGCCCGCCGATCTGGAACCCGACGAGCTCGCGACCTGGGTCAGGGACTGGGATCTCCCGTTCGCGCCGGAGCTCGAATGCTCGGTGAGCCCGGATCTGGCCGAGGTGCAGGACCTCGACAAGCCGAAGGTCCGAAAGGTTTACCAGATCACGCGCTCCACCCCGGAGGTCTGGAGCTTCTTCGGCCAGTACGCCGTGGACGAAGAAGAGCACTACCCGATGCTGCTGCGCGATGTCGTCATGCTCTACCCGGCCGTCGCCGACGCTCTCCGCCAGCATGCGGACTCCTCGTCGGATCTCCTGTGGGATGACGAAGTCCGCGAATGGATCGTCGCGAGCCCCACCACCTGATCGGCCCAAGACAAAAACGGCATCAAGGGACCTTTACTGCCGTTTCGCGGCAGTAAAGGTCCCTTGATGCCGCCGTGTGTCCGGAAACGGCACCGAATGGGCGCTCGCGACCTGGATCTCCGTGGTCTAGACCAAATCCATGCTTCCCAGGCACGGAGGTCCTTCGTGAAGCATTCCTCTGCCGCGCGCCCTCACCCTGCTCGGCGGACTGCTCGCGCTCGCGGCGGGTTTGACGACACCCGGCACCGCCGCGGCCGCGGCCGGTTCGCCGCTGCCCGTCGCTCCGTACGTCGACATGGGCGAGTGGCCGACGCCGAGCCTGTCCGCGATGTCGGCAGCCGGGAACGTGAAGGGCTTCACCCTCGGCTTCGTGACGTCGTGGGGCTGCAAGGCGAGCTGGTTCGGCGCCTACGACCCCCGAGCCAAATGGCAAGGCGACGAAATCGCGAAGATCCGCGCGGCGGGCGGTGACGTGAAGGTGTCGTTCGGCGGCGCCTCCGGCATCGAACTGGCGCAAGCGTGCAGCACCGTGTCCACTTTGGCCACCGAGTACGACACCGTCGTCAAGCGCGTGGCGTTGCCGACCTGGCAACTTGCTTGACTGGCGCAACGGTCAGCATCGGGCCTGCGGGAACCTCATAGGTCAGGCTGAACTCGGTGCCAATCGATGATCGGCGCCACCGCGACCGTCTACGCCCACGTCCGGCTGGGACTCAAACGTGACGCCATTGCCTCCTCGACGGAGGTCTCAGCGGCCTCCCGCCGAGCCCGACGGCGACGACTCGCCGCATTGTGCAGCACTCGTAGCCGCCGTTGCCGTCAACCGTTGCCGTCAAACTCTCAGAAGCCTCGCTGCGAGACCTCGCAGCAGGGCTTCCGTGCGCAATTCTGGAAACATAGAAATAATTACCTAGTCTCCGACGAACCAAAGCATTCGGTGCGGGTCTTCAGCAGCTGTCTTACACATCTGACGCAACCAATCGAATGACTCACCCTCGTGATTCAGCGCATTATCCGCCTCATACCGATCGATCTCCACAAGGAGTGCGTCGACTTGACTACAATTAAAAGCCGTATTAGTCCACGGGACAACATGAGACAGAAGCGGATAGGTGGCGTTATCGGCTTGAAAGAAATTGCCAGCACCAGCACTCGTGCACCGCAGTAAGATCTGACCCAGTCCGCTTCTAATCTGAACACTTATCATCTTATGGAACCTCCGGATGCACGGTGCTCACTACACCATTCCTGACCCACGCGGCAACGTACGTCTCACCGTAAAAGCCGACCTCCTCACCGGTATCATACAAATGGCGGTGCGCACCATTACTCGTACTGATCTTGTCCATGGGAGCCTTCATGGCATCTTTCGCCCACTGCCTGATACGGGTGGACGTAACACCTTCGGCGAACTTAGTCTTGTCCATGAACTCCGGATGCGCGTTATCAAGCTCCAATGAATGGCCTGGAAGGATGTGTTTGTTCATCACCTCGTCAGAAATCTCACCGGTCCCACAGTTGTGGACCAGGACCGGCGTGGCCCCCGCTTGCACATAGTACGTATGCACACGGTCCACGGTGAGGTCATAGACAGCGGCACTCTGGGTGAAGTGCCGCACCGCCGTGACGACCGGAGCTGGACCATCAGGCGAGTGTAGGTGGTCACCCACCTCAACAGCACCGATGTCAACGAAACCACCAGCCTCCTCCACCCAGACGGGGTGCCAGTCGGTGGCGATCACCGTGCCCGACACACCCTCCGCATCGACAGTGATCTCGGTACGTTCGGACTCGTCACCGTGCACGATGGTGGCGACCACCTTGTGCGACTCCACCTGGCCGGTGGCCGGATCGGTCGACTCAACCACGTCGCCGGTCTGCATCTGCTCGATCGGCTTGCTCGAGCCATCAGCCAAGGCGACCTGGGTCCCCGCGACGAAGCTGTGGCAGGCGGGCGCACCGCCACCGCTGCTCTCCGACGCGCCGCTGGACTTCGCGTCCCTGGCCGCGTTCGCGGCGGCACTCTCACCTTCGGCGGCTATCCGCTGCGCCTCGGCTCCGGCGCGCCGGGCGTCTACCAGGATGCGTTCGGAGTCGACGATGACCTTCTCGGCCTTCTCCACCTCCTTACCGAAGGTGATCAGGGCCTTCGCACCTTTCCAGAAGTCCGCGATGATCTCGCCGGCCTTCAGGATTTTGCCCCACGGGATGAAGTTGATCGCCGTCCGCAGGCACGCGCCGAACGCGCCGTCCTGGACGCAGCCCTTGATGTCGTCCCAGCCGATCAATCCCTTGATCAGCTCTCCGGCCGCGTCGACGAAGACGTCCCATTTCGACTTCTTCACCGTCACCTGGGCGTCACGCAACGCTGTCTCGTTGAGACCGCGTGCTGTCGCGTACTGCTTCTCCGCTGTTTGACCGGCTGACGCCGTGCGCGGCGAAACGACGTGGTTGTAGGAAACGTTGCAGTGGTTTGCGCACATCGCGGCCTGCTGCGTGCCTTCGTGACAGAAGAGGCCGTCCTCGCCCATCTGGAAGCACGCCGATAAACCACTCGGATCCGACAACGTCGCCGGCGCGTTGTTCGCGTACGCGTACCCGTTCAATGCTTGTGGGGAACCCGGATCCAGCACCGGGTCGACCGAGGTGAACCGACCCGTCGCCGGGTCGTAGTCACGCGCGCCCAGCCGGGTCAATCCGGTCGTGTCCTGATAGCCACCGACAAAACCGTGCTTGTCCGGCCACGTGGTCGCGGCCCCGCGAGCGTTGCCGAACGGGTCCTGATAGCGCTGCGTCGGAATCAGCGAACCGGAGGTGATCGAAAGGCCGTTGGTGCCGTGCAGGTCGCCCAGCATCCACTTCAGACCGGCCGAACCTGCCCGCTCGGCGACCTGGCCGCCACCATGCTCGTAGTACCGGATCGCCGTCACACCGGTCGTGCCCGCGGTCTGGAAGAGCTCCAGGTCGCCGATGGCCAGGGTCGCGCCCGTCGGGTCACGAGTGATCAATCGATTGCCGTCGGCGTCGTAGACGTACTTGCTCGTACCGGCGTTCTCCGACGCGGTGGCAGTGCGCCCCTCGGCGTCGTAGGTGAACGTCTGTGTGTTGCCACCCACGTTGCGGGTCAACATCGACCCGGTCTCGTCGTAGGTGTAGCCACTTGTCGACGTGCCGTTCGGGCCGGCGGTGTCCACCTTCTGCAGCGTGTGCGGCTTCACCGAGGCCGCCCCGGACGCCGGGTAGGTGTACGTGTCGGTGACGTCACCGGTCGCTTTGTGGTCGACCTGCTGCTTGCGGTTGCCCGTCTTGTCGAACGAATAGGACTTCCAGTACGGCGCCGCCCCGCCCAAGGCGCCGGACGACTTCGCCGTGGCGCAGTCTTTCGACGAAGGCGTCCACGCGTCGGTCATGCGCTGCAGGTAGTCATAGTCGAAGCACTGGACGTCGGCCGCCGAACCGGAGGGTGTGTCGGCGATCTTCTTGACGTTGCCCGCCGGGTCGTAGGTGTAGGTCCGGTTGGTCAACTGGTCGCCGACCTGGGTCGCCCGGCGGACACTCGTGGTCAGCGGTCGCCGGGTCACCTCGTCGTAGGTCTGGGTCAAGCCGACGTTCGACGACGAAGTGGCGCCGTCCAGCTGAAGCCGCGACAGCTCGTTGTATGAGGTGTAATCCGTCAACGACACCAAGTCAGTGATCTTGCCCTGGGAATCGATCGCGTAGGTCGTCGCCGGCAAGCCGAGATCGGTGTAGGTGTGTACGACGTGTTCGGCGAGCAGGTTTCCCGCTTTGGGGCTGACCGTTTCCGCTGTCGCCCCTGTCGCGGTGTACTTCGTCGAGAACTGGTAGCTGCCCTGCAACGCCCCTTCGCTCGCGGGAATGTCGACGGCCGTCTTCAGTGGCCTGCTGTACTTGTCGTACGCCACGACCTTGTTGACGTAGGCGTTCGTGCCGTCCCAGCGAGTAGACGAGGTGGGTAGTCCGAGCCCGTAGGTGAGCGTGTCGTAGTCCCAGCTCGCCAGCTTCGGGCCGGTTGCGGAACCGGCGTTCTCCTGGGTCTTGCGCCCCAGTTTGTCGTAGCTGTAGACGAGAGTTCTGCCCTGTCCGTCCGTTGTGGACGTGAGCTGGCCACCCTTGTCGTAGCTGAACGTCGACCGACCCGCGTCGGGGTCGGACTGCCAGATCTTCCTCCCACGCAGGTCGTATCCGGTGGACCAGACGTTGCCGGAGGAGTCCGACATGGACGTCATGGCGCCCGCGGCGTTGTAGCTGTAGCTCGTAACATCCGCGGGGTTGGCCGCTCCGGAGGTGTATCCGTTGGTGTACTGCAGGCGTTGCACGACTTGGCCCTGGACGTCGGTCACGACGGTCTGTGGCGAACCGCCCGCCGGCGGGATCGTTGTCGTGCGGTCACCGGAATAGATCGTGCTCGTCTTCCATTGCACGACGCCCTTGGACATCAGGATCGACGCGGTCGCGCGCGCCTTGTCATCGTATTCGGTGACGGTCTGGTTGAGCAGCGTGTTGTCCGCCGCGGTGACGAGCACACCGGACGGGCCGGAATCGGCGTTGAAGTAGCCGCCGCTGGTCTTGAACTGCAGGCCGCGGGTGTCGTACTGGGTGTCGGTGATGATCCGGCCGCCACCCTGTGCGGGCACCTGCGTTTGGCGTGACCGCCCGAGTCCGTCGTAAATCGCGTACGAGCCGGTGTACAGGTCGTTGTCCTGCAACGTCTTCGTCAGAACATAAGTGGGCGCGGTCCGGCTTTCGGCATACTCGAACGTCGCCGTCGCCTTGTCGTTGTCCACTTTGGAGCGTCCTGGGTTCCACACGGCGGTCTTGCGGCCAAGGGCGTCGTAGGTGACATCCGTCCGCACGCCGTTCGGATCCACCGAGGACGTCGGGTTACCCCGCTCCGGCTCGATGGTGGTGCTCGAGACCCAGCCGTATGGGTTCGTCGTGGTCGTTCCGGTGACCGGGCCGGTCGGGGGGACGAAAGCGGTCCGGGTGACACTGCCGAAGACGTCGGTCGAGATGACCTCGCGGCCGTAGGCGTCGTATTCGTTCTTCGACGTGGGCACGAAGTGCTGTCCGGCGGCATCCCAGGAGTCCAGCGTGCCGGTCTCGGTGATGTCACCAAAGGTGGGCGCCGCACCGAAGGCTTGCTTGTCGTAGGACACCCGGACATCGGTGATGCTGTTCGCCGCCGACGCCTGGCCGGCGCAGGTCCCCGCGAACATGGAGACTTCGCTGGACCGGTCGAACATCCCGGTCGTCGCATTCGGTACGTACGTCGTCCTGGTGCAGGTGTCGTCGGAGCCGTCGGCCTTGTCGCCCTGGTCCTCTTGGTCGGTGACGAGCCCGTTGTCGTTGAACGTCTTGTTGACCTGGGTTCGGCGATAAGAGGTTCCGTCAGGGAGAAGGGTGCGGCCGCGCGTGGTGGCGACGTCGATCATGTACGCCTTGAGCACCCCGTCCGAACTGGTCGCGGTGGGACCACGGAGCCACGGCTCGTTGATGGACGACGCGTCCACCTTGGTGCTGCCCGGCAGGTAGGTGCGAGTCTCCCGTGAAAAACCCTGCAACGGGTTCTGGTCGACGATCGAACCGCCGTCGGAGTCAGGCACCGAAACCTGCCTGACGCCGCCCGGCAGGTGGTCACCGTCCATTCCCCGCAGGTACAGGGTTTCAGTGACGGTCTGAGTAGCGGTGGGCGCGCCGATGGACGTACGCACGACGCCATAGCCACGCCACTGGCCCCAGGTTTTCTTGTCCTCCTTGGTGAACTGGCCCTCGTCGTAGTGCCAGGCCGCGTCGCCGAGGTAGTCGTAGTGCGTCTTGATGGCGAGCGAACCGCCCGTCAGGTCCTCTTCGCTGACATCGGTGACGACGTACTTGTGGAACCAGTCGAGCACCGGGTCGTGCGCCGACGGCGGGCTCCAGTACGAGGCGTAACAACGCATCGTGTCGGTCTCGGGCGAGGCTGGCATCCGCGTCCCGGCCAGGCAGTCGGGCGCGGAGTAGGCGACGCCGATGCGGCCACCGGTCTCGGTTCGCACCTCGTTGAGGCGGTACCGGGTCAACGGCGAGTACTTGTCACCGGCGGTGTCCACGCGGTTGGCGAAGTCGAACCCGCCGAACGTCGTCGGTGGCAGGGTGATGCTGCCGCCGCCGCTCTTCCCGGTATGCGTGATCGACGCCAGCCACAGCGCCGAAGGTGACGCGTCTCCAGTTCCCGGGAACTCGTGGACGAGGTTCCATACGTCGATGTCAGCCGGCGCGCCGGCTTTGAAGCTCTGGCTGTGCACGGCGGTGAGCCGTTTTCGCGTGAAGAACGCGGGCGAACCGTAGTCGCAGGTCGCGCCCGCCGCACAGATCTGGTCGAACGGGGTGTCCGGCCACGAGCCCGCGGTCGACGAAGAAAGCTGGGCGGGGGCGCAGGTGATGGCGCCCGATGGCAGGCACCGCTCGGCCGTGTCAAAGGTGACCTGGTTCGTGGGCGCGCTACCGTAGACACTCCCGCCGACCGACCGCAGGCCGTACTCGACACGCAGGGGGTAGCCACCCGCGGTGTAGGACGTGCCGGCGCTGGTGACGTTCAGGTTCAGCCCGTAGGAGTTGGTTTCCGGCTGGTAGTAGTAGGAACTGGCGTTGCCATGCGGGTCCACCATGTAGTCGAGGTTCCAGCGCCAAGCCTGCTGGCACCATGAACCCGCGAAATTGTTGGCCTTGAAGCAGTCCTCGCCGTCGTTGTTGCCGAACACCGGCACGGTCCAGACGGACTGTGTTTCGGGCTTACCCGCGGTCCAGCCCGGCAGTTGGTTGCGGCCGAGAAAGTACTGGGTTCCGTCGCCGGTAGTGACCTTCCAGTACTGGCCGTGTGAAGCCGGGTTGGCTCCCCCAGTGAGCAACTCGACCTTGGAACCGTCGTCGTTCTTCGGCCGCCAGACGGTTTCGCTGACCTTGATCAACTCGGTCGACCTGCCGCCCAGCACCAGTGTGGCGTTGTCGACTCCCCAGCACTGGTCACCGGTCTTGGTCTGGCCGTTGTTCCCGCCGAGATCCTCACTGCACGGCACGTAGTGGCGCTCGACGTACCCGCCGGGAGTGAAGTCCCAGCCGTCGCCGACCCACGAGGTCTGGTTGTTCGTCGCCGAAGTCAAACCGTCCACACTGGACGACGAGTACGACAGGGCCAGGCTGGGCGCGGCGCCGTTGGGGGCGTTCGGGACAGTGAACGGGTAGCCGTAGGAGAACCCACCTGAAGACCCGCCACTGGACCAGGAACCGGCCGGTGACAGCGGTTGCGCGGTCGGGGTGCCCGCAGAACCGGAACTGGCCGCCGTCGCGGCAAGCACGCGCACCTGGCGGTCTTGCGACGTGATACCCGCCTGGGCAGAGAAGGTCACCTCGCCGGCAATCTGCTGCGCCTTCCGGTTGTTCTCCGCGGCGGTGAGCGGAGTCCCCTTGCGGCACAGCGGTTTCTCCGGTGTCGTCAGCGCACAGGCGGGCAACTCCGCCAGCTGCAGCCGGTCCGCCCATCCGCCGCCGATCGCGGTGGCGAAGGAACCGTAGTCGAGCCCTACGCGAACAGGACCCACCGCACCACTGAGATCCGTCACGGAAAACACGACGCCGTGCAGGCCGAGCGCGTCGGCGGCCTTCTGGTCCGAGACCCGGACCTTGACCTTTGGCGCCCCTTTGCCAAGCTGGGCAGTCTTCTCCTGCTGTCCTCCCGGGTTCGCACGGGCCACGCGGACCGGAGTGCCGGACGCCCGATATTGCCCCGCGTCCTCGGCGGACTCGGGAAGTGCGACATCGACCTCCGCCGCTGCCGGCCAGACCGGCACCGGAGTCGGCGCGGTCCTCGCCGGGACGACCTCGGATGCTTTACTGAGCACCGGACTGACCGGGATGCTCGTGTCCTTCTGCCCCGGTCCGAGTTTCCAGCCCGCGCCGGAGGCACCCGACGCGGGGACCGCTGTACCCGCCGAAGCGATCATCACCGCCGCGAGCACCACAGCCGTGATGCGGGAAAACCGTCCGAGCCGAACCCATCTGACACCAGCACGCATGAGAATCCTGCCCAGTTGTCCGAAGGAAGAAGAGGATTGCTGTGGTCTACGGGTGGTCGATGACGATGTCGGCGTTCATGTGCTGCGCGTCGAGCACACCGGAGTACACGCGCACGCCGCGGATATCGCCGTACCAGAAGCCACCGCCGATGCCACCCCACACGGTGCTGCCGATCAGCAGATCCTCGAGCGGGTTCTCACCGTTCCACCCGATCACGTTCTGGATGCACGCCGGGGCGAACTGGCGTCCGTCAGTCGTGGCATACAGACAAGCCGTCTTGCCTACAGCGTCATAGGTACCGGTCAAATGGGTCCAGACGTTGTCCTCGGCATCGGCCGAAGTCAGGTCGAACCTCATCCGGGGATCTGTCGGCGTCCCCGTCGGCGGGGCCATCATCCAGCTCCACCGCGGATGCGAAATCCCGTTGGCGTCCTTGGTGTCCCGGTTGTAGCCGAGGTCGTAGGTGGGGAAATGCACCGAATTCGCCGACACCGCGGCGCGGTTCGCCCCGTCCACCCCACCGCTGGTCGGATCGGCCTGCAGCCTCGCTGCGGCATTCTCAGGCGTCCAGGTGTGCTTGACCCACGCCTCGACCGTGAAGCTGCGGTCTCCCCGGAAGTTCTGCGGCCGCGGTGCCTCGATTCGGCCCGTCCAGCTGGCATCGAACCTCGCGACGTTGACGCCGCCGTCGTCAAGCAGGCGAACGCCTCCGGAGAGCGTTCCACCGGCACTCCCGGCGCCGTCCTCCGCGGTTCCGTCAAGCTGATAGTTCGCCCTCAGCACGGCGGTGTTCGCCAGGCCTGCGATCTCCTGAGGCGGCAGCGGCCGGTCCCATACCTGCATCTGGTCGATAGTTCCCTTGAAGAATCCCGCCGCGATGCTATCCATCTTGGTCTCACCGACCGTGAAACCGCTCGACGCTTTCCACACGGTTCCCGCCGGAATGGGAGCCTGACCTTCCAGCACTCCGTTGACGTAGAACAGCGACTTCGCCGCGGCGGCGTCATACACGCCCGTGATGTGGGTCCACACGCCGATTTCCGGGGCACCCGCCGACGTCGCCCAGCGGAACCCTGCATCCCCGTCCGCATCGGAAGTGGCGATGCCTAGGCCCCATCTGTCCGGAGAACAGGTCAGCATGAACCCACTCGCGTGTTCTCCGGACTGCCCGGCAATCGCGTAGTCGCCCCTGTCCACGAGCTTGATCCAGGCTGACAGCGTGAAGCTCTGTGAGTTGTCCAAGACGGGATTACGTGTCTGCCCATACCCGGACCTGTTCAGCACCAGCGCCTGACCGGCCGACTGACCGACCGTGCTTTCCGTGGCCGACTGACCTGCCGCGTCACTGTAGCCCGCGCCGTAGCCGGTCGCACCGACGTAGTTCAGTGCGCCGTCCGTACCGGTCTCATCTGCCGTCGTTCCGTCCAGTTTGTACTCACGTACCGCGGAAAGTCCTGTGGGTAACCCATTCTGGGTATACAACGTGGCGACTTCACCACCGGAAAGCGCGTGATCGAAAGCCGCCAGTTCGTCGAGTCCGCCGGCGAACAGGTACGTTCGCGCACCACCTGCCTTCGCCCCACCGACGACGAGTGGGCCAGTGCTTCCCCACGCCGTTGCCGATACCGTCGACTGTGCCTGTCCGTTCGCGTAAAGCGTCGCCTTGTGCGCCGCGGCGTCGTAAACGGCTGTCAGGTGTGTCCAGGTTCCGACCGCAGGCACGATCGTGGACAATGCGGAGACAATGGTCGGGCTCGCTACGTCGGCGTTGCTAAGGCTGAACGCCCACTTGCCGGTTTCCAGGTACTGCAAGACGAAACCACTGGTTTCGCCGCCGTCCTGGGAAAGGACCGCTCGCCGGCCGTCGAGCTTCGATGCGTTGACCCACGCGGAAACCGTGAAAGACTTGGTCGTGTCCAGCACGCGAGCGCCCGTAACGAAGTAGTCACCGAACTGACCACTGAGCGTGATGCCCTGGCCGGCTTTGCCCGCACCGTAGTTGCCTGATCCCTGGCCCGCGTAGCGCAAACCGGTCACCTGGGACGCGCCGTCGCCTTCGAACTGCCACGAAGCCAGTGGCGCCGAGGCATCCTTGACGCTGAACGAATAGTCCACCCGGCTCGACGGCGTACCGGCCCGGTTGCACGCCCACGCGCTGAGCAAATGGCTGCCCTTCGTGGGCGGCGCGACAGCGGAAGTGGCAGGCCCATTGAATGCTGCTGGTTTCGCGCTGCCCGGCTCAGTGCCGTCGCACATCGGCGCGGCGGTGTTGTCCAGCTTCCAGACGTAGTGATCGACAGTGGTGGGGGAGTTCGAGACGGTGAACGTGAAGTCACCCGGACGGCCCGGGCCCCCGCCGAAGGTGCCGGCCGGGTACACCTGTGAGGTGACGACGGGCGCCGCCGGAGCGGACACCTCCACCTCGACCTCGCACGGCACGGTCCAGGTGGTCTCCCTACCATCCGTGATGTGCACGTTGAAGGAGTAGAACCCGTCCGCAGCCATCAGCGGACCCGGGATCGTGACCTGAGCGTTGCGGTTCGCGGAGTTTCCGTCGCTGAGGACGTTGTCGACACCGGTCTCGTTACCGTCCCAGCTCCAATGCCCCGGCCCGTCGGTGACGAGTCCTTTGTAGACCCGAAAACCGGCGTACAGCATTCCACCGTCCGGATCGGACACGTTCGCCTTCGCCACATAGCCGGTACTGGTACGGCCGAGTACCGGACGCGCCGGCCCTTGCACACAAGGGTAGCTACGCGTGCCGTTGTTGATCTGCAGATTCGAAGGCTGATTCGGTGCCGAGTTGTAGGTGACCGAGAATCCGACCTGGGTCGAGTATCGCTTCCAGGTTGCCTGGTCATTCTCATTCGGTGAAACAATACCGAAGGTGAAGGTCGATGATCCGCCATTCACCAGGCCGACTATCGTAGACGTCACATTGATGCCCACATTGCTCGGGCACCCGTCGACCGAGCCGATCATCTGACCCCAGCCAGGTCCGTTATTGAAGGACTGGCCCGGATTTATCCCGTTCGCCAGCACCACGGCATTCGCACCCTGACAAGAATTCGAGTTGTTGACGGCGATGTTCAATTGCGCGTCGTAGATGAGTTTTCCCCTGAGCCCGGAAAGACTCATCTCCACGAACGAACGTGCGGTGACAAGGTGCCCGGAGCAACTCGAAGCTCCGTCCGCGATGAACCCGGCACGAAGCTGGTCGTCATTGTCCCATTGAGTGAAACCTGGCGTCTTCGACGATCCACAGGCGTACTGCACCAAATAATGATTACGGCCACAGGACGAACAGAAGTTCGTCTGCCATGACGGATCGACATAAATCGGATAAACGGCTTGCGGATCACCGAGGAGCTTCAGGTCGGGCGTCAACGTCAGAACTTGGCCTGCCAGGTCTTCCCCGACGGCTGCCTGCCTGCCACCGGCAGCCGGTCCCCGTACGAAGTTCGTTCCCACCGGATCGACGCCGGAGGAGTCCCACATGACGGCGGGCTTGGCGGTGAACACCTCGCCGCTTGCGATATCCCGCGCGTGCAGTGTGCCGTCGGCGTCCTTGGTGATGGTGGCGTTCTTGACCGGCAATCCCATGTTGATCTTCGTCAGCGCCGGATTCCTCGCGGCTTCGGGCGTCTTGATCACCACAACTTCGTGCACCCTGTCCACGTCGACCTCGACCTTCAGATCGACGCCAGGCAGTACGTCCGCGTAGGTGGCCGTCGCCCCCGAATAGGTCGGTGCGGGCAACATCCCTGGCCAGTCGAGTCCCACCGACTTCCCGTCTACGCTTAACTGCAGCAGCGGAGGGGCGCCGACAGGCCGAACGTCTCCACGCCGCCCGCCGGACAGCACGACTTCGGCCAATGTCGCTTTCGACGCCAGCGTGCCGTCGGACTTCTTAACCAGCGTGGAATCCGGCTGGACCCAAGCGCCGTTCTGCTTGACTCGCACCGGGCGCACGTGCCGGGTCGCCGTCGTCGAGCCGTCCGGGTTGGCCACGGCTTCTGACTGATCGGTCGTCGCGGAGTCGATCAGGACACGTTTGTTCCCCTGTTTCGCGAACTTCGCCGCGGTCACGGCATCGAAAGCAGAGTCAGGCACGGCGATAGGGGCGGCAACCGCTGATGGGGTGAACGTCGCAGCAGCCAACGAACCGACACTGAGGACGAAAACCAAGGCTAATACCAGCAGACGCAGCTTCGGCTGAAATGGGCGCACAGCGGACGACATCGGAATCCCCCCAGACCCCGCAGAAGATCATCCGCCGCGGTACAGCGAAACCCTTTCTGATCTACGACCAAAATATAAGGAGCAAACGGAGCAACACTCTTTAAACGGGTGCCGGATTTATTACCATTTGGGACAAGAATCCCTTTTATGCCCGAGAGTTGCACCGCAACAGGTGAGACGCTAAGGCAGGTAGTACATGGGATTCGGGAGCTTGACGGGACGCTCGGCGAAGCCGCCCTCGAGGTCGCTGAACTGATCACCGAGGTTCAGCACGATGGTGCTGCCCGTGGCGGCGATATGCGCCCGGGTGCCGGACTTGTACTGCACGGTGTTGCAGGTCAGTCCACACGACAGGTAGGCGGGCGCGGTGGTCTTCGGCTTGAAGAAGGCGGCCGCCGGGGCTGGGTAACCCTCGTTGGCGAGGTTCTTCAGCGAAGCTGGGCCCTGAAACTCGTTGCGGCCGGTCAGGAAGAAGACCTTGACGCCGCGCTGCGCCGCCCAGTTCGCCAGTTCCAGGGTCGGCTTGATGGCGGGGAACTCGCCGTTGTCGATCGCGGTCTGCTGCTTTGCCGGGTCGAAGCCGAAGTCGTTGTCGGCCTCCCAGCCGAAAGTGACCTCGGAGGTGTCGTCGACGTCCAGTACGATCGCCGGGTTCTTGACGCCGTTCTCCAAACGCTTGGCAAGGTAGGTCTTGGCGTCCGCGACCTGCTTCGCGGTTTCCTTGGCCCATTGGCTCGTCTCCGAGTAATGGTGCTTGCCAGCGGCGTCGACGTTGTCGCCGTAGTAGGCCTTGACGTCGTTCTTCACCTGGTCGATGTTGGCGGGCTGCCGGGCGGAATGTGTGGCGTCCTCAGTGGCGGCGAGCGCGGAGGCACCGCTCGCGATGGTCGCCCCTGCAGCCGCGGCGGCAGCGAGCTTCAGAAGACCGGTCATGCGGCTACTACGTGGCACTGAAGCTCCTCGGGAAGTGACGAACAGACGAACGGAACCTAAACGATCAGGACGCTCCGCTCTACCCCGTTTGCCCGATTGGTACTCAGTGCCCGTCTGAGAACCCGCGACGAGCTCCCGTCGCCAGGGCGTTGATTGCCGAGTCAACTCGCGAATGGCACTGTTTTGACCGGCAAGGGGTGAGGCTCAACTGCGGTTGGCTTCCACTGCCACCCGCTCCAGCCGGTTCCGATAGTTCTGCCACCACGCCTGATCGCCTGGCGCCATGTTGTCGTTGCCTTCCCGCAGCCCGGTCGCCCGATCTACGAGCTCGCGGACGATGTCGGCGTGCCCGGCATGCCCGGCATGCCGATGAGTCTCGGCGATCATGTGAACCAGGATGCGGTGCAGGGTTACCTCGCTCCGGTCATCCGGCCAGTGGGGCACGTGGCCGATCGCGTCCAGCGCCAGCGTGTTGATCGTCGTGTCCGAGTGTGCCCACGCCCGGCGGTACAGCCCGACGATTTCGTCGCGTGACTCGTCGGCGGTCGCCCACATGTCTGCGTTGGGTTCCGCGTCATCGCTCAACCAAGGCAGCGGCTCGCCGAATGGCCGTCCGAAGGTGTCTCCGAAGTAGCCCAGCTCGCAGCCGGCCACGTGTTTGATCAGTCCCAACAAGTTGGTGCCAGTTGGCGTCAGCGGGCGGCGGATGTCGTACTCCGAGAGCCCATCGAGCTTCCACAGCAGGGCGTCGCGGGCAGCTTGCAGATAGCGGTGAAGATCCGCCTTCGGTTCCGATCCGGTCATGCCCGACAGCCTCTCACCCAGCACCGACAATTACTGGATCTTGATCCAGTAACGTCGCGTTATGCCGTGTTCGGTGTCCCTGACGTCATCGAGGACGCCGCCGTGGCGCTCGATCGTCTTCGCCGAGGCGACGTTGTCGGCTTCGCAGACAACCAGCACCCTGTCCAGTCCGAGCACCCTCGCCTCGTCGAGCATCCGGCCCAGCGCCCACGTGGCCAGCCCGCGTCGCCTGATCCGACTCGTCGGCCAGCCGCGCCACCCAGACCGCGAACCCGCCCGATGAATCGACCTCGTCGGAGCGCCGCAGCCCGAAACCGTCCTCGTGGACGCCAGGACCCCACTCGTCACGCGCCTCGAGCCAGGCCGTGTGCAGGCGGGCGGTCGGCGCGACCAGTTCGGGCATATGGCGAAGATACCGATCCAGACCCTCTGCGGTCGACATCTTCCTGGAAGCCTTCGAGGACACCGAATCCGAAGACCTGCTGGTGGTCGACAACGGCGGTAGGCTCGACGAAGCCAGCCGTCGGCGGCGATATCGCAATGGCCGTCAGGTACGGGTGGCCCGGCAGAGGAACGCGACCGGGGACCGGCCGATGCGGGTCAGTACCACACTGGCGTCGGCGGAACCCCGCAGTTTGAGGCGGCGGCGCAGGGCGTCCGGGTCGATGTCGAGGCCGCGGATCAGGATTTCCAGCCGGCCGATCTCGTGTTTGCGTAACAGTGCTCGGAGGGACTTTTCGTTGTAGGGACCGTGTTCCAGCACCTGGAAGGCGCGAACGCCGGGCGGCGGGATGTCACCGGTCAGGTAGGCGATGCGCTCGTCGAGCTGCCACAGGCCGTGCCGTGCGCCGTAGTGCCGGACCAGGCCTGCCCGCACGACGGCACCGTCCGGATCGACGATCCATGTGCCCGGCTCCGCGGCCGGAATGTCGTCCGGGTCGTCGTCGGTGATCGTCCACTGTGTACCGTCCGAGCGGAGCACGGTGGCCCGCCGCGACACCGTCGCGATGTCGCCTCGCCACAGGCACGCTTCTCGCACTTGGCCGTCGAGCGAGACGAGTTCGACCTCGTCGGCCCACGGCATGTCTGCGCGGTCGAGACCCGGCGCGCATTTCACGGCCAGGTCCCGGCCGGGATAGGCATCGACGAGTTCGTCCAGCGGTGGCAGGAAATCCGCCGGACGCCACGAGCGCCTGCCCGAGGAGTCCCGGCGGGCGGGATCGGCGACGATGACCGTGTCACGGCTCACCGGGCGCAATGCATCCGCCCGGACCAGTGCCGGCGCGACCCCGGCTTCGGCACAGTTGTGGCGTGCCATCGCCAGGCGCACCTCGTCCAGATCCGAGCCGACGCAGCGCGCGGCGACGCGGGCGATCTCGACCAGGTCTGCGCCGATCGAACACGTCACATCGTGGACGTCGAGGCCCGCAAGGCGACCGGCCCGATGCCTGGCCACGAGCGTGGCGCTCGCCTGCTGCAGCGCGTCACCGGTGAACAACCACGCACCCGAAGCGTCCACTTTGGACGCCGCCTTTCGGCGCGTTACCACGGTTTCGATGACGGCGGCCGCGTGCGCCTCACCGGCGATACGCCGGGCCGTGGCGACGTCGGCGATCCGCGTGGCGTCGGTCAGCGGCAGGGTGGCGCAGCCTGCCAGCGCCGCCGAACCGGACGCCGAACGCAGGAACGCGACGTCGTCGAGCGAGAACCCGTAAGACACACTAGGACCGCTTGGTCCCGGTGATCATCACGTTGTAGAACAGGTTGCGCGGCAACACCTTCGAGAGCACGTTCTTGTCCAAAGCGGACAGCTGGATCCACAGCTTGTAGGCGAACAGACGCCAGCGCAGTGTCAGCTTCTCCTGCGGCACAGCGGCTTCGAACGTCCTGATCGGCCAACCCGCGAGCGCTGCCGCGAACTCCTCGGTGACCGCCCTGACGTCCTGGCCACCAGCAGCGCGCGCGAGCTGCTCCAGCTCGGACGGGTCGAAGGTGTGGATGTCGACGACGGCTTCGAGCGCGGCTGCCCTCGACGACTCGTCGAGCTCCTCCTGCGGGCGCCGCCACGAGCTCAGCGCCGGGATCTTGGTGAGCTTCGTGGTCAGGAACCACGTCAGCTGACCGAGTTTGCGGGCGTAGGCGTTGCCTATCGTTGTCGGCTCTCCGGCGAACACGAACCGGCCACCGGGCTTAAGCACGCGCAGCACCTCGCGGAACGCGGCCCGCACGTCCGGGATGTGGTGCAGCACAGCGTGTCCCACGACGAGGTCGAACGAATTGTCCGGGTACGGGATGCGCTCAGCGTCGGCCACCCGGCCGTCGACATCGAGGCCAAGCGACTCGGCGTTGCGCAGCGCGACCTGCACCATGCCGGGCGAGAGGTCGGTGACCGAGCCTTTCTTGATCACGCCGCCCTGCATCAGGTTGAGCAGGAAGAAACCGGTGCCACTGCCCAGTTCCATCGCTGTCGGGTACGGCTGGCCGTCCTCACCGGCGACGGCGTTGAACACGTTGGTGGCATAGGAAATGCAGCGCTCGTCGTAGGAGATCGACCACTTCTCGTCGTAAGTTCCCGCCTCCCAGTCGTGGTAGAGCACGTTCGCGAGTTTCGGGTCGGAGAAGGCCGCTTGGACCTCTTCGGCGGTGGCGTGCGGGTGCGGAGCCGGATCCGTCACAGTTACTTCCCCTCGAAGGTGGCCTTGCCTGGCCCGTTCTCGATGAACGACCGCATGCCGTTCGCCTGGTCTTCGGTCGCCCACAACGCGGTGAAAAGGCTGGTTTCGAGCTTGAGCCCGGTGTCCAGGTCGGTGTCGAGGCCGCCGTCGATCGCGGCCTTCGCGGCCTTGAGCGCCACTGCCGGTCCGCTCACGAACTGCGAGGCCCAGTTGAGCGCGGCTTCGTAGACGTCGTCCGGGGCCACGACCTCGTCGAGGATGCCCAGCTCCCGCGCCTCGTGGGCCTTCACGAACCGGCCGGTGAAGATCAGGTCCTTGGCCTTGCTCGGGCCGATCAGCCGCGCGAGCCGCTGCGTGCCACCGGCGCCGGGAATGATACCGAGCTGGATCTCCGGCTGGCCGACCTTCACGTTGTCACCGGCGATACGGCGGTCCGCGGCGAGCGCGAGCTCCAGCCCGCCGCCGAGCGCGTACCCGGTGATCGCGGCGACCGTGGGCTTCGGGATCTGCGCGACAGCGGTCAGCGACGCCGTCAGCGCGGCACCGAATTTCGCCATCTCCACATAGGACTTGTCGGCCATCTCCTTGATGTCCGCGCCGCCCACGAACGCCTTCGGGCCGCCGTAGATGATCACCGCGCGGACGTCGTCGCGTTCGCTGGCTTCTTTGGCGGCCGCGGCGAGCTCGATCTGCACCTGGTTGTTCAGCGCGTTGACCGGCGGGCGATCGAGCCTGATCGTGCCGACACCGGCCTCTACTTCAAGGCTTACGAATTCACCCATGCCATCCTCCTCGACGCGCTGTTTCCGTTGGCATACCGAAGGCTACCGGGGAGTAGAACAAGTTACCGGCGGCGGGCGAAGAACCTGTCACCGGACCGCTCGAGCAGCAGGTCCTGGTCGAAGGTCTTGGAGAGGTTCTCGCTGGTGATGACGTCGTCCATCAGTCCCGAAACCACCGCCCGGCCACCCGAGAGCAGCAGCGCGTGGGTGAAACCGGGCGGAATCTCCTCGACGTGGTGCGTGACCAGCACCATCGCCGGTGCCTCCGGGTCCATCGCCAGCGTGGACAGCCGCGCGACCAGGTCCTCACGGCCACCGAGGTCCAGCCCGGCCGCCGGCTCGTCGAGCAGCAGCATCTCCGGGTCGGTCATCAGCGACCGGGCGATCAGCGCGCGCTTGCGCTCGCCTTCGGACAGCGTGCCGAACGTGCGCTCCGCGAGGTGCGGGATACCCAGCGACGCGAGCAGCTCGTCGGCGCGCTCGGTGTCCAATGTGTCGTATGCCTCACGCCAGCGCCCGAGCACCGCGTACCCGGCGCTGACGACGACGTCGCGCACGATCTCGTCACCGGGGACCCGGCCCGCGATCGCGGCGGAGGTGAAGCCAATCCGCGGGCGCAGTTCGAAGATGCTGACGTGCCCCATCTGCTCGCCCAGCAGGTGGACCGTGCCGGAGGTGGGGTGCATCTCGGCCGCGGCGAGACGCAGGAGCGTGGTCTTGCCCGCACCGTTCGGGCCGAGCACCACCCAGCGCTCGTCGAGTTCGACGCTCCAGTCGAGGTTGGCGAGCAGCTCGTTGTGCCCGCGCCGGACGCCGACACCGGCCATCCGCACCACGAGATCGTCAAGGTCGCTGGGCAGGGAGGACTCACTCACGAGCCCATTGTGTCTAGTGCTGCTGGACGGGTCGCAACGGCCTGCCCCTCCGGCACGAACGAGCAGGTCACCGCGGTCCCAGTAATTGGAACGGTTCGCTGCGTGTTCACGAATATGCCTCGACTGTGGCAGGATCGGAAGCGTGATCCGGTCAGCGTCCACCGCCTTCCCCGCCATCGGGGGCTCTTTCTGGCGCGACCGCACCGTCGATCTGCTCCTCGTCGCCTCCGCGGGCTGTATGCCCGCGCGACGCGACGGCTGAGCTCTAGCCTTTTTCCCGGCCACACCTTCTTCGGGTGTGCTCGATGCTCCCCGTGTCGCGCAGTCCAGTTCACCAACACGGCCGCGCACTCTCCTGGAGCTCTCCGATGACACTGTCGATCGTCCGTCCCGACGTCGAGATCCACCCCCAGCTCACCGACCCGCTGCTGGCGGACCTGCTGCACCCCACCCGCCAGCTGTGGACCGCACGCGAACTCGTCGACCTGACGAACACCGTCACCACGGAACTCACCACCAGCCTCCGCGGTCTCCTCCGCTTCGACGAAGACCAACGCTGGTGGGCCCGCCTCGCCCTCACCGACGGTGTCGAACTGTGGCTCCTCTCCTGGCTGCCAGGCCAGCAGACCAAGCCGCACGACCACGGCGGCGCGTCGGGTTCGTTCACCGTCCTCCAAGGCGAACTGGCCGAGGAATACCGCTACCCCGGCGGCCCCGTCCGCCAGCGCGCGCACTACGCGGGCCAAGGCATCGGCTTCGGCGCCGGCCGAGCCCACCAGGTGTCCGGCGCCGGGACCGCCCCCGCTGCCAGCGTCCACGCCTACTCGCCGCCGCTGGTGCCCACCCGTGAATACGCCTCCCTCGCCGACGTCCCCGCCGAAATCGCCCCCCTCCCGGTCATACTGTCCTGATGAGTGCCATCGACGACGCCATCGACGCCGCTCGTTCGACGCTGAACCGGGCGGAGCCCACCGAGGCACAGCGGTTGCAGAGCGACGGCGCCCTGATCGTCGACATCCGCCCTCACGTGAACCGCTTGGAAGAGGGCGAAATCCCGGGCGCGATCCCGATCGAACGCATCCACCTGGAATGGCGCCTGGACCCCACCAGCGACTGGAAGATCCCCCAGGCAAACGCCGACGTCCCGGTCATCATCGTCTGCAACGAGGGGTACGCCTCCAGCCTCGCCGCCGCAGACCTGCAACGACTGGGCCTCCCCCATGCCACCGACCTGATCGGCGGCTACCGTGCGTGGCGCGCCTCCGGCCTGCCCACCACCCCCGGCGGCACCCCCGCCATCCCATAGCGACCTGAACAGGCAACGCTGGCCTAGCGCGCCCCCTGGATTACCCCAATGTGGCGTCGGGGCACTCGACGGCCTAAGCCAGGACCACCTTCGCCAACTCGGCGGAGCTGGCCAGCATGGGGTGCCGGGGAAGAACCCGGACCGTATACCCCAAAGACCCGGCGTGCGGCAGCCGAAGCTTCGCCGTGAACTCCCCGATCCCGGTGGAATCCATAGCGACGGTCACCACATCAAGCAATTCGTCGCTGTCCCCGACCTTCCCCACCACGGCCTGGACATCCACATCGTCAGGGGTCAACCCTGCCAAATCGATCCGAGCTCGGACCTGCACCTCGGTCCCCACCACCAAGGAGTCCTGCGCCTCCACCACGAGTTCGGAATCGAAGATCACCACCCGGCTCCAGGAAGTCCCCAACTTGGTCCGGTACTCGGACAAAGACCGGGCCCCCCGATAATCATTCCCAGTAGCCGCAGCGACCATCCGAGCCGCCGGAACATATCCCGATTCGACATACTCCCGAACCATCCGAGAAGCCTGCACCCGGGGGCCCAATGTCTCAAGGGTATGCCAAATCATCGACATCCATCCTTCAGGCACTCCCCGCGCGTCCCGATCATAAAACAGCGGCCCGATCTGCTGTCCCAGCAAATCGTACAAAGCCGCGGCCTCGAGATCATCGCGCCGCAACGGATCAGTCACCCCATCGGCAGTCGGAATCGCCCACCCATTGCTACCGTCGTAAAGCTCATCCCACCACCCGTCCCGGATAGACAGGTTCAATCCACCATTCAGAGCGGACTTCATCCCAGAAGTTCCACAGGCTTCCAACGGCCGCACCGGATTGTTCAACCAGATATCGCACCCCCGGTACAAATACCGGGCCATGGACATATCGTAATCCGGCAGGAACACGATCCGATGACGCACCGCGGGATCGTCCACGAACCGGACGATCTGCTGGATAAGCGCCTTGCCGCCCTCATCGGCCGGATGGGATTTCCCGGCCACGACCACTTGAATCGGCCGATCCTCATCCAGCAGCAGCGCCCGCAACCGGTCGGCGTCACGCAACATCAAGGTCAGCCGCTTATAGGTAGGCACCCGTCGAGCAAACCCGACCGTCAGCACGTCAGGATCGAAAACCGAATCGGTCCACCCCAGCTCGAGCGGCGAAGCGCCACGCTGCAACCACGCCGCCCGAACGCGCCGCCGCACCTCCGCGACGAGTTTCTCCCGCAACTCCCGCCGCAACGCCCAAAGCCGATCGTCCGTGACCCGCTCACGCATCGACTCCCCGGCCACACCCCGCCCGTCGACACCCCATTCCTCGTCATTCCCGCCCAGCAACGCACTCAGCTCACGCGCGACCCAAGTCGGCCCGTGCACCCCATTGGTCACCGAAGAAATCGGCACTTCGTTCTCGTCGAAATCCGGCCACAGCCGGGAAAACATCCGCCGCGACACGCGTCCGTGCAACGCCGACACGCCATTGGCCCGCTGAGCGAGCCGCAACCCCATATGCGCCATGTTGAACATGCCGGGGTTGTCCTCCGCCCCCAGCGCGAGGACCTGCCGCAACTCGACGTCCGGCACCAGCCGTCCGTCGCCGAAGTACCGCGTCACCAGATCAACCGGGAACCGGTCGATCCCCGCGCTGACCGGCGTATGTGTGGTGAACACCGTCCCGGCCCGGACCGCGGACAGCGCCTCGTCGAACCCGAGCTTGTCGGCCTGGATGATCTCGCTGGCCCGCTCCAGCCCGAGGAATCCGGCGTGCCCCTCGTTGGTGTGAAACACCTTCGGCTGAGGATGGCCGGTCATCGCGCAATATCGCCGCACCGCCCGGAACCCGCCGATGCCGGCCAGGATCTCCTGCCGGATCCGATGATCCGCGTCGCCGCCGTAAAGCCGGTCGGTGACTTTCCGCAGATCCTCGTCGTTCTCGTCGATATCGGTGTCCAGCAGCAGCAACGGGATCCGGCCGACGTTCGCCTTCCAGATCTGCGCCTGCAGCTCGCGCGCGGCTCCGGGCATGGCGACGTCGACCAGCACCGGCTTGCCGTCGTCGACCAGCAGCTCCAGCGGGAACGCGTTCGGATCGATCACCGGATAGTGCTCGACCTGCCACCCGTCGAGCGACAGCGACTGCCGGAAGTACCCCGCGCGGTACAGCAGCCCGACCCCGATCATCGGCACCCCGAGGTCGGACGCGGCCTTGAGGTGGTCACCGGCCAGCACACCGAGCCCGCCCGAATAGTTCGGCAACGCCTCGGTGACGCCGAACTCCATCGAGAAGTACGCGACCGCGCCCGGCTGCTCCGGCCGGTCGTCGCCACGCCGCTGGTACCAGCGCGGCTCCGAGAGATACCGATCGAGATCCGCTGTCAGAACACGCGCACGCGCAAGGAATTCCTCGTCGACAGCGAGTTCCGCGAGCCGTGCCGCGGGCAACGCCGTCAGCATGCGCAGGGGGTCCCTGATCTTGTCGAACAGCTCGGCGTCCATGGACGCGAAGAGGTCCCGCGTCGGTGGGTGCCACGTCCACCGCAGGTTGGTGGCCAAGGCGCCTAGCCCGGCAAGCGGCTCCGGCAAGCTCGCGCGGACGGTGAACCGACGGACTGCTCTCATGGTCAGCGACCATATCTGGCCGGGCGCACGGCCGCTTCCGCACCGGTATCGGGATAACGCGCGCAGCCACCAAAGATGCTGGGTAGGGTGCGCCTGACCGGCAGCAGACACACTTTGGGGAGCCAGTGAACATGATCCACCGGGGAAGCCGGCCGGCCTTGGCCGCGATCATTGTCGTAGCGACGCTCGGCTTCGCCACAGCCTGTTCCGGTGGCGGCGGCCTCGCCTCGCTGCCCGGTGCGGTGGACCAGGGAAACGTCGCGGGCCTGCCGGTCACCCATTTCGAGAGCGGCCTGAAGCCGGACGCACCGACGCCCGGCCTGGACGTCAAGAACGCCGACGACGGCGAGATCGACAAGCTCGCGACGTCAGCGATCGCCGACGTCGAGAAGTACTGGGCCGAGTTCCTGCCGGCCAACTTCGGCCTGCCGTTCGAGCCGGTCAAAGCGCTGCTGTCCTACGACTCGAACGGCACTGAGCAGAAGACGGCGTGTGGCAGCACCAAGGGCCTGGTCAATGCCTTCTATTGCCGGAGCGACGACTCGGTGGCGTGGGACCGCGGCGTACTGCTGCCGATGCTGGAGAAGCGCTTCGGCACCATGTCGGTGGTGACCGTGCTGGCGCACGAGTTCGGGCACGCCGTGCAGTTCCGGCTCGGCGACAAGGCAGGGATCACCAAGAACACCTCCACGATCGTCACTGAACAGCAGGCGGACTGCTTCGCAGGCGGCTACTTCCGCTGGGTCGCCGAAGGCAGGAGCGACTACTACCGGGTGTCGACCGCCGAGGGCCTGAACCAGGTGCTGGCGGCGCTGTTCTTCATCCGCGACCAGGCGGGTGACTCGGCAACCGAGCGCGGCGCGCACGGCACTGCGTTCGACCGGACCTTCGCGTTCCAGACCGGGTTCGAAAAGACCCCGAAGGACTGCGCCGCGATGAACGAGGCGAACGTCAAGGCCCGCATCACCGAACAGCCGTTCGCGAAGCAGGACACCGGCAAGGGCGACGAGAAGTTCAACCAGGCCAACGTCGACATCCTCAAGAGCAGCCTCGATGACGCGTTCAAAGGCGCCGGCGTGCAGGGACCGGCGATCGTCAACCAGGGCGGCAACTGCCCCGGCGGCAAGGGCACGCCGCCCGCGTCCTACTGCGCGGACAACAACACCGTCAGCATCGACCTGCCCGCGCTCACCGCGATGGCCCAGCCCATCGACCGGCAGGCCGAGTCCGAAGGCAGCGACCCTGGCGGCATGGGCGACTTCGCGGCGTTCGCCGAGATCGCCTCGCGGTACGCGCTGGGCATCCAAAAGGGCGTCGGAGCGTCACTCGACAACGCGAACGCGGGACTCCGCACGGCCTGCCTGGTCGGCGCGTGGGCGAAGGTGACCGACGGCCCAGGCACCCTGCGCCTGTCCCCCGGCGACCTCGACGAGGCCATCGCGGAGCTGCTGCAGCCCGACAGCCTGGTGTCGGCCGACGTCAACGGCGTACGCCCGGCAAACGGGTTCCAGCGGGTGCAGGCACTGCGGAAGGGCTACCTGGAGACCTCGGCGGTGTGCTCGAAGGACTTCAGCTGACAGTGTCGGGTCCCAGGCTCCCAGGTTTCCCCAAAGCGGCGGGGGGGGGG
>JAVXWP010000129.1:0-10003 GCA_032230695.1 Actinomycetota bacterium
CCCCCCCCCCCCCGCTTTGGGGTACCTCTGGGTGTCCCAACGCCTCCGCGGGGTAACCGGGGAAGGATTCACGAAACACAGGTCACACACAGCGAGATCACACCGTCACCAAAGCGCGGACCGCGACCGTTGCACCCATGACAGTCTCGCTTCCCTCGGCTGAGGCCGACACCATGCCCCGCCCCGGAACCAGCCCCGTCGCGAAGGTCGGCCCCAACCCGGTGCTCGACGTCGTCATCCCGGTTTTCAACGAAGAAACCGACCTGGAACCGTGCATTCGACGGCTGCACGCCTATCTTGGCGAACAGTTCCCGTATCCGTTCCGGGTGACCATTGCCGACAACGCGAGCACGGACACCACATTGCACGTCGCCGAGCGACTCGCCCGCGAATTCCCCGAAGTCGTCGTCAACCACCTGGACGAAAAGGGCCGCGGCCGCGCGCTCCGGGCGGTCTGGTCCACCTCGGACGCCGCCGTACTGGCGTACATGGATGTGGACCTATCGACCGATCTCGCCGCACTCGGCCCACTCGTCGCCCCGCTGATCTCCGGACACTCCGACCTCGCCATCGGCAGCCGGCTCGCCAGAGGCGCCCGGGTGGTCCGCGGGCCCAAGCGGGAGCTCATCTCCCGGTGCTACAACCTGATCCTGCGCAGCACGCTCGCCGCCCGGTTCAGCGACGCGCAATGCGGGTTCAAGGCGATCCGCGCAGATGTCGCGGCGCGCCTGCTCCCCCACGTCGAAGACACCGGATGGTTCTTCGACACCGAACTGCTCGTGCTCGCGCAGCGCGCCGGGCTGCGGATCCATGAGGTGCCGGTCGACTGGGTCGACGATCCCAACTCGTCGGTGAACATCATCGCCACCGCGAAGGCCGACCTGAAGGGCATCATGCGACTCACGAAGGCCGCGGCGACCGGAGCAGTGCCCGTCAGCGAGCTGCGCTCCCAGCTCGGCCGCGAACCGATCGGCGTCAACGCACCAGGTGTCCCGCCAAGCCTGCCGAAGCAACTGGTGCGGTTCGCCGCTGTCGGAGTCGCCAGCACACTCGCCTATCTCGTGCTGTTCCTGCTGCTGCGAAACGGAATCGGCGCGCAGGCGGCGAACCTCTTTGCGCTGCTCGTCACCGCCGTCGCGAACACCGCTGTCAACCGGCGGGTGACCTTCGGCATCCGCGGCTCCCGCGGTGCCGGGAAGCACCAGTTCGAGGGGCTCATCGTGTTCGGTCTCGGGCTCGCGTTGACCAGCGGCTCGCTGGCACTGCTCAACGGCCTGGCCCATCCCGGGCTCGCGCTTGAACTCATCGCGCTCGTGCTCGCCAATCTCACCGCGACAGTCCTGCGGTTCCTGCTGCTGCGCGGCTGGGTCTTCAACCCGCGCCGCCAGCTCCTGAACGCCGAAAAGGAGAACTGATCATGGCCACGGTCCTGACCGCGTCACCGCCCCGAGCGGAGCCACGGCATCGCCAGGTGGCCGATGCCGACGCGGCCCGGCCGCGCTGGCAGCGCCCGGCGCTGTTCGCGCTGCTCGCCGCGACCGCCGTGCTGTACTTCTGGAACCTGACGGCATCCGGCTTCGGCAACTCGTTCTACGCGGCCGCGGTCCAAGCCGGCACCCAGAGCACGAAGGCTTGGCTGTTCGGTTCGCTCGACGCCGGGAACATCATCACCGTCGACAAGCCGCCTGCCGCGCTTTGGGTCGGCGTCGCGTTCGCTCGGATCTTCGGGTTCTCCAGTTTCAGCGTCCTGGCACCACAAGCGCTGATGGGTGTCGGTTCCGTCGCGGTCTTGTACGCGACCGTCCGGCGCACCTCGGGTCCTGCCGCCGGGTTGCTCGCCGGCGCGGGGCTCGCGCTCACGCCCGTGGCCGCGTTGATCTTCCGCTTCAACAACCCTGACGCACTGCTGACCCTCCTCATGATCGTCGGCGCGTACTTCGTGGTTCGGGCGCTGGAAAAGGCGAACCCGCGCTGGCTCATGCTGGCCGGGGTGGCGATCGGCTTCGGCTTCCTCACCAAGATGTTGCAGGCGTTCCTGGTCCTTCCCGCCTTCGCGCTGGCGTACCTGATCTCCGCGCCGACGTCGCTGGGCAAACGCCTCCTGCACCTGCTCGGCGCCGGGGTGGCCGTCGTGGTTTCGGCCGGTTGGTACATCGCGCTGGTCGAACTGTGGCCGGCGAGCACTCGGCCGTACATCGGCGGCTCGACGAACAACAGCCTGCTGGAACTCGCGCTGGGCTACAACGGGCTCGGCCGGATCCTCGGCACCGATGGCAACCGGACAGGCGGCGGCGGTGGCGGCGGTATGAACACCAACTTCGGCGGCACCACCGGCATCGGCCGGATGTTCGGCGCGAGCTTCGGCACCGAGATCTCGTGGCTGCTGCCCGCCGCGCTGATCGGCCTGGTCGCCGGGCTGTGGTTCACCCGGCACGCGCCGCGCACGGATCGCACCCGCGCCGCGCTCGTCCTCTGGGGTGGCTGGCTGCTGGTGACCGCGCTGGTGTTCAGTTTCATGAGCGGCACCATCCACCCGTACTACGCCGTCGCGCTGGCACCGGCGATCGTCGCGCTCGTGGTGATCGCGGGTCGCGCGCTTTGGCTCGGGCGCGACAACTTCTCGTCCCGCGCGGTGCTGGCCGGAATGATCGCGGCGACCGCGGTGTGGGACTACATCCTGCTGGACCGGACGTCGACGTGGCTTCCGGGGCTGCGCTGGGTGATCGTCGTGCTCGGCGTGCTCGTGGCCACGGCCGTGCTGATGGGGGTGCACCAGTTCAAGAAGGCCGTGGCCGTGATGGCCGCTGTCACCGTGCTCACCTTCGGCGTCGGCACGGCCGCCTACGCGGTGGAAACGGCGTCGCAGCCCCATACCGGCTCGATCCCGACGTCCGGGCCCTCGTCAATGTCGATGGGTATGGGCGCTGGGGACGAGTCGGCCGGGACCGCCATCGGCACGCTGCTTTCGCAGACCACGAACACCTGGGCCGCGGCAACCACCGGTTCGCAGTCGGCGGCGAGCCTGGAACTCGCGAGTGGCAAGGCCGTGATCGGCATCGGAGGCTGGGACGGCAGCGACCCGGCGCCGACACTGGCGGAGTTCCAGCAGTACGTCGCGAACGGGCAGATCCACTACTACATCGCGGGCGGACGCGGTGGCGGCGGTGGCGGTGGCGGTTCGTCGAGCGCGATCACCGATTGGGTGGCGGCGAACTTCACCGCCACCACCGTTGACGGCCAAACGGTCTACGACCTGACCGTGTAGGCCCGATCGCCAAGGCTCAGAAGGCCACCATGAGGGACTCCAACGCCCTCGTGGTGGCCTTCAGAGCACTGCGGAGATCGTCGTCTGGAATCAACAGGTTGGTGCTAGCAGGCCCTCAGGTTCACCACAGGACCGCGAGGGATGCTGGAAGCAGGTAGCCCGCAGGCGCCGAAGGAGGAGCTCATGTTTTCCACCGATCAGTTCCCCAGCCACCCTGTCCGGCCCCCGCTTCCGCGCTGGCACACCGCGAGCGCGCAGGGGCCCAGAAGTGTCAACGCCGACGCGGCGGCCGCTTTCGCGCGGGCGAAACAGGACATCGTTTTCGCGCTTGCGGACGGTGTCGGCGACGAGGCCGGCGCCGCGCGGGCGGCGAGGGTCGCGGTGTCGGCGGCGTCGCGGGCGCCCGCGGCGGAAGGCCCGGTCGCGGCCGTGCTGGCGGCGCAGCGGGCGGTGCGGGAACTGGGCGGCGGCGGGGATTGTGTGCTGGTGGTCGCCATTCCGTTCGGCGACGGCCTCGGCTTCCGGGTCGCGTGGCTCGGCGACGCCCGCGCGTACTCGTGGACGGCAGGCTCGCTCGTGCAACTCACCACCGACCACACGCTCGCGCAGTACTTCCGTGACCACGACCAGCAGCCTTCGCCGCATATGGAGCACATCGTCACGGCCAGCGTCCGTACCGCCGGCGCGAACGAGATCGGCACCGCGGAAGTCCACAGTGGAGGGTTGCTGCTGACCAGCGACGGCGTCCACAAGACACTGACCGCCGAAGCCATGCTCGAGGCGCTCACCGAGCCGGAGCACGCGGCCGCTTCGCTGGTCGAAACGGCGATCGCGGGCGGTGGCTCGGACAACGCGACCGCGATCGTGGTCGCACCGCCGGGAGCGGTCGCGAAGCTATCGACTGTGAAGCTGACCGCGGCGGCATAGGACTTCACGCAGTTTCGCGGCGAAGGCCGCTGGATGGGTGATCAGGCCGACGTGGCTGCCAGGAAAGTAAACCGTCTCGTTTCCCAGCAGCCTGGCCAGCTCCTCGGCGCAGCGACAGGCGAACGCGGTGCCCGAGGTGGCTCCGGCGGCGGGCAGGACCTGGGCTCGCGCCGCTCGCAGGAGCGCCTCGTCGAAGCGGTGTGCGGCGACAGCCCGGGCGTCCCGGGCGCGGAAGAAGGCCTCGTTGGCTTCCTGCCGGGGAGTCGGTGGCGGGAACTCGACGCCGGGTTCGTGCTCGTCGAAGTCCAGTCCCAGCATGGCAGCGGCTTCCTCGTCCGAGCTGATCGCGGCCAGCCGTGCGAGGGTCTCCTTTTCGTCGGGGAGGAACTGCGTCGCGGGGGGTTCGTGCGCGACGAGCACTTTGACCTGCTCAGAATGGCGCGCGACGAGTTCTAGCCCCAGGTACGCGCCGAAACTCGTGCCGAAGACCGCCACCGGCTCGCTGGTCACGCTCGCCAGCAGCCGGTGGACGTCGTCGGCATGGGTACCGATGCCCGGGACTTCGGCGGGATCGTCAAGCGTGCTGCGGGAAAGCCCGCGCCGGTCGTAGGACAGCACCGTGTAGTGCTCGACCAGATGCCCGGCGATGCCTTGGGTTCCGTCGGCATCTCCGGCGCCGCCCTGGATCAGCAGCAGCAACGGGCCAGCGCCCTGAGTCCGGTAGAACAGGTCCGCCCCGGGCACGCGCAGTGTCTTTTCGTTCACCAGCCCCATCTTGGCAGCACAGTCTGGGCGCTGGAGGTACCCCAAAGCGGCTTTGGGGGCACTGTGTACCACGCGGTGGGCACCTTAGGTCGCCAAGTGGGTGAGCCGACCGGCGAGCAGGGTCGCCAGCACGGGCATCGTGCGCAGGTCGGCGGGAGCGACGGTGGCGGGATCAGCGGCGACCAGCATCAGGTCCGCGACATCGCCGACGTGCACGGAATCCCTCCCCTGGCTCGCCGCGGTCAGCGCCGCGTCGAGCGGGATCGCCTGCTCGGGGTGCCAGGCAGGGCGGTCGTCGTCGGTGCGGGTCACCGCGGAGGCGATGCCGTCCCACGGATCGAGCGGCGACACCGGCGCGTCCGACCCGATCTCCAGGGTCGCGCCCGCGGCCAGCAAAGCGCCGTACGGGAAGGCGTGCGCTGTCCGGTCCACCCAGTACCGATCGGCGACGTCCCTGTCGTCGGGCGCGTGGGCGGGCTGCACCCCGGCGACAACGCCGAGCTCCTTGAAGCGGCCGAGTTCGCTCGGCCGCAGCAACTGCGCATGTTCGATCCGCCCGCCGCAGCCGACTTCGGCGAAGGCGTCCAGCGCGATCGTGTTGGCGTGGTCGCCGATGGCGTGCACCGCGGGTGAGATTCCGTTGGCGGAAGCCAGTTTCATCAGCGGCACGAGTTCACCGGGCGGCAGTTCCAGGTTCCCGTGCGTACGCAGGCCCGGGTAAGGATCGTGGCAGAACGCCGTGCGGGTGTTGAGCGAACCGTCGACGAACAGCTTGTACGGCCCGATCGTGAGCAGGCCGCCGGAGCCGGGGACGACGTCGCCCGTGCGGTACCCGCGCGCGATGGCCTCGACCAGCGCGAACCGCGCGATCACGCACGACACCCGCACCGCGGGCGGGCCCGAGGCGAGACGGCGGGTCCAGTCGGCGACGGTGTCGGCGAATTCGTAATCGGCGATCCCCGTCACGCCTCGCGCGGACGCGGTCTGCATGGCCTCCGCGACCCACTTGTCCTCGGTCTCCGCCGACGCCACCGGGAGGGCCGCGGTCGCCCGCATGCATTCGTCGTCGATGAGCACACCGGTCGGGTGATCACGCCCGATCAGCCTGAGTGCGGCCGGGCTGAGCCACAGCGTGTGCAGATCGTTACTGAATAAAGCCACCGCGCGGCCGGGCAACGCATGCTCGAGAAGCTCCTTGTGCGGCCGATCGGCCCAGAGTCCGTCGCGGAATCCGACGGCCATGACGACCTCGCCGGGGGCCGCCGGGCGGAGGCGTGCGACCAGAAATGCGACGGCTTCGGCCGCGGATCCGGCGTCGGCGAGCGAGATCCGACGCCGCGCGGCCGCCCACTGCACGGCGTGCACATGGGCGTCGACCAGACCCGGCAGTAGGGTGCCGCCCTGGCCGTCGATCACCCTGGCACCCGCGTTGAGCTGCTGATCCGTGGTGATCGCGGCGACCCTTCCGTGTTCGAGCCGCACGTCGACGACCGGCCCGCCCGACCCAGCCGCACCGTCCGCAGCACCAAGTCTTCGCTCATACCCGACCACATTGCCAGACCGGTGTACCCCGGAAGCCCAACGCTGCAGGTTGCCACTTAACGGCTCGTCGCGGTAGATAGTGGCCGCCTAACAGCCGGTTGGACTAGACCATTTGGCTTACAACTAGTTGCGATAAATAGGCTAACTGTCTGATTGCCGTGAAAGATCCCTCCATGTGTACTTCTCCGGCAGGTTCATTTGAGAGAGGTCGATGCAGTGATCAAAAGTTCAAGCTGGCGTCGGAGAGCCGGGGTCTCCCTGCTCGCCACCGCACTGAGCGCGTCCACACTCGGATTCGCCGCTCCCCAGGCGTTCGCCCAACCGGCGACGTCCATCAGCCCGACGGCCGGTGCGGCCAACGGGAAAGAACTAGACGAGCGCGACCGGGCGCTGGTCGCCGAAGCCGAACAAGCCGGTAAGCCGGACGTGACGCTGCTGATCGCAGCCGAGCGTGGCAAGACCGGTGCGGCGGTGAACGACCTGCGCGCACTGGGCGGCGTGGTCCAGTCCACCGACACCAAGCTCGACTACCTCAAGGTCACCATGCCGGTGGCCTCGGCGGCGAAGGCCGCCAAACTCGGTTCGGTCAACGCTGTCGACGTCGACGGGCTGATCAAGCGCGACGACCCGAAGCCCGAGGGAGCAGCCGTTCCGGCGCCCCAACCGGCGCCGGGCAAGGACACGCCGCGCGTGAACTCGTACCTGCCGACCGGTGACACCTACGCCGCGCAGTTCGGCCAGGCCTTCCCCGCTTGGGACGGCAAGGGCACCACGGTCGCGGTACTGGACTCCGGCGTCGACCTCGACACGGCCGCGCTGGCCACGACCAGCCACGGCGACCGCAAGATCATCGACTGGTACAACGCCAACGCCACGAACTCCGGCGACGGCACCTGGGTGGCCCAGTCGACCGCGACCTACACCGGCCCCTTCGCTTCGGGCGGCCGTAACTGGACCGCGCCCGCGACCGGCGGCCCGTACACCTTCGGCCTGTTCCGCGAGACCGCCGGCGACCTCGGCGCGACCGACAGCGAGACCGGCGGTGACCTCAACCGCGACGGCGACCGCGTCGACAGCTGGGGCGTGCTGTTGGACACCGCCACCAAGGAGGTCCGGGTCGACCTCAACGGTGACGGCGACTTCACCAACGAAACCGCGATGACCGACTACAAGAACAAGTACGACGTCGGCTTCTTCGGTACGGACAACCCGGCGACCGACATCGCCGAGCGCATGGCGTTCGTCGTGCAGACCGACAAGCCCGGCTTCGTCAACATCGGCATCGCCGGTGCGGAGCACGGCTCGCATGTCGCCGGCATCGCCGCCGGTAACGACCTCTTCGGCGGCAAGATGGACGGTGCCGCACCCGGCGCCAACCTTCTGTCGGTCAAGGTCTGCCTGACCAGCGCCGGCTGCACCTCGAGCGGCCTGCTCGACGGCGTCGTCTACGCGGCCAGCCACGGCGCCGACGTCATCAACATCTCGATCGGCGGCCTGCCCTCGCTGAACGACGGCAACAACGCCCGCGCGGAGCTCTACAACCGCACGATCGCCGAATACAACGTGCAGATCTTCATCTCGGCCGGCAACAGCGGTGCCGGCGCGAACTCGGTCGGCGACCCCTCGGTGGCGACCGACGCGATCAGCGTGGGTTCCTACATCACCAAGGAAACCTGGCTGTCGAACTACGGCTCCAAGACCTCGGCGTCGGAGTCCCTGCACCCGTTCTCCTCGCGTGGGCCGCGTGAGGACGGTGGCTTCAAGCCCGACATCATCGCGCCCGGCGCGGCGATCGCCACGGTGCCCCGCTGGGAAGTTCCCTCCCCGGTCGCCGGCACCTACGCGCTGCCCGCCGGTTACGCGATGCTCCAGGGCACGTCGATGGCCTCCCCGCAGGCGACAGGCGCGGCCGCGCTGCTCGTGAGCGGCTACAAGGCGACCCACAACGGCGAACGTCCGCCGGTGGCGAAGCTGCGTTCGGCCATCAAGTCGACCGCGCGGTTCGTCAACGGCATCGACGCCTACGCCCAGGGCGCCGGTCTGTTCAACGTCGCGGCGGCCTTCGTCGCGCTGCAGCTCAACCCGAAGCCCGAGACCGTCACCAGCGCGGTCGAGGTACACACCGTGCAGACCGGCCTGCTGCAGACTCCGGGGATCGGCGTCGGCATCCACGACCGTGAAGGTGTCACCACGGGCAAGTCGTACACCCGCACCTACACGTTCACCCGGACCACCGGTTCGGCGAACCCGGCGTTCTACGTCGCGCGCTGGGTCGGCAACGACGGCACGTTCTCTTCGTCCAGCCTCGTGAGGCTGCCGCTGAACACGCCGGTCAAGCTCGATGTGAAGGTCGACCCCAAGACCAGTGGCGCACATTCGGCGTTGCTGTACCTGGACAACCCGCTGACCGTCGGGATCGACCTGCAGACCATGAACACGGTCTTCGCGCCGACCGAGTTCACCGCAGCCAAGGGCTTCAAGATCGACGCTTCCGGCACGATCGCGCGTAACCAGGCCTCCAGCCTGTTCGTGCGGGTGCCGCAGGGCGCGAGCGCATTGAAGATCGACCTGGACGCGGGTGGCCCGCCCGGTAAGGGCCAGGTGCGGTTCCTTCGCTACGACCCGACCGGCGTGCCGGTCGACGTCACGTCGACGACCAACTGCTACAACCCCGACGGTGGCGCCGGTTGCGCCGGTGGCAGCCCGACCAGCCGCACAGTGGCGAACCCGCTGTCGGGTGTCTGGGAGATCATCGTCGAAGCCCGTCGTACCTCCGATGTGGACGTCGCACCGTGGTCGCTGAGCGCCGCGGTGCTGGGCACCACGATCACGCCCAACCCGGACGAGATCGCGTCGGCGACCATCGGCACGCCGGTGGCCCGCACCTACACCGTCAACAACACCCTCGGTGCGTTCACCGGGCGGGTTGTCGGCAGCACGCTGGGCAGCGCGTCCATCCAGAAGCCAACCATCGCCGATCTCGCCCAGCAGCAGTACCCGGTGACGGTGACGCCTGGCTCGACGTCGTTCACCGCCACGATCGGCGGGACGTCCGACCCGAGTGCGGACCTTGACCTCGTGGTCTACAACTGCACGACCGGCACGTGCCGGATCGCCGGATCGAGCGCGGACGGCGACTCGGAAGAGTCGGTCACGATCAACAACCCGGCCGCCGGGCAGTGGATCGTGCTGGTCGACGGGTACGCCGTTCCGGCGGGGACGACGACGTTCAACTACCTCGACACGTTCGTCAACCCCGCGTTCGGCACGGTCGCCGTGACGGACGCGAACGCTGCACGCGCTTCGGGTAGCTCGTGGACCGTCCCCGGAACCGTGACCGCGAACGCCGCTCCGTCGGCGGGCCGTGTGCTCCGTGGCCTGCTTTCGGTTCAGACCGACAGCAATGTCCAGGTCGGCAGCGGAACGGTGATCGTCGGTTCGGTCAGCTAGTCGTCACGCTGCGGCTGCGCAGGTGGGCTCGTGAGTGTTTCGCGGGGTAAGAAC
>JAVXWP010000132.1:0-113648 GCA_032230695.1 Actinomycetota bacterium
CCCCCCCCCCCCCCGCTTTGGGGTCACGCCAGCTCTTGTCGACCAGTCATCCACGCGCGGTGGGTACTTTTGCCGTCCGCCGCACGTTCCGCCCGAATTTACGCTGGCCGTCAACGCAAAAAGGCGCGGACAGCGGAGGGGAGCGCGATGAGCGGCACAGGCAACCACCGGGCGCATCCCGAGGCTATGCGCTCCACGGCAGGCAACCTCGGCGGCATCATCGTCCAGGGCATCAACGCGGTTGCCGACCTCGAGCGCACGGTTATCACGCCGACGTCGTTCGCGACCTTCGGTAGCGCGGTCGCCGCCGCGAACACGGCGATGCAAAGCCAGCAGGTGACCGCGCTGCGGCGGCTGCTGACGCTCCTGCAGCAGGTCAACGATCAGGTCAAAAAGTCGGCCGACGAGTACCAGGCCGCCGACGAAGCCGTGTCCGGCGGTTGTGGCGGACGGCCGGCGCCGGGCGGGCCGGTCTCGCGGATTTGGGGCCGCGCGGGTGCTTCGGAACTGGCCACCCACGCGATCAACGACAGCGCCGGTGCGGCCGGCGAACCCCGTTCGGTCGGCAACATGCTGCGCTACCTCGGTGACATGGGGATGGGGCAGCTCGCCGCGCAGCCGATCACCGACGCCCGATTCCGCGGGATCGCGGACTTCAACGACTGGCTCGGCAACGATGCGGACAACCAGGCACATGTTGGCGTCATCGAGGTTTTCTCCGGCACCGCCCGGAGTTTCGGCGACGTACCGGGCGGGGTGCTCGGCGGCGACCTCGTCGTGGTCGAGCCGATGCACTCGCGCGGTGAGTCCGTTATCGGCATCGCGGGGGACGGCGGCCGGCTCTACAACCACGGTCGGGTGAAGGCCGACATCGGTGGCTTGGCGATCCTCAGCGTTTACCGCCCGGCGTCGGACTAAGGTCTACCCGAGAGGTTGAGTCGTGTTCCTTCCCAACTCCAGTGCCATGGACGTCGCGGCGTCCTCGGGTGGGCCGATCACCGTGCTGCCGCAGATCCTCACCGGCCGGCCAGAGCAGATCGCCGAGCACGTGAGCAACCTCATGGGAAAGGCGACGGAGTTCACCACGCTGTTCAACGACTTCGCGAAAGCCGCCGAACAGCTGGAAAAGTCGTGGTCCGGCGCCGCGTCGGAGTCCGCCGTAAAGAAGATCAACGACTCACTGAGTGCGCTGACCAAGATCATCGGCGTGGTCGAGGAGGGCGCTGAACTGCTCGGCGTCTCCGGCACACTGGTAGAGGTCGCGCAGGAGGCGTACCGGTCGGTGGTCACCGCGGTGAACCCGACGGTCGCTTCGCTGATGTCGAACCCGTGGACCTACGGCGCCGCTGTCGCGTTGTCCACCGCGACGAGCGCGTCGCTGCGTGCGTTCATCCAGGAGATCGGCGCGCTGCTGAAGACGCTCGGCGTGGTCGACTTCGCCAACCAGACCACCCGGATCGCGACCATCATCGGCGAGATCGACATGCTGACGGAGCTGACCACCGGCCCCTCGACGGTCGACTGACTTTGTTGATATACAAGGAGAAGCACAGTGAACGTCGATCCCGGCGCGATGCCCGACATGGACGAACTACTGGCGCAGGTGCGACGGCAGGCCGAGGAGGTGCAGCGCATCCAGCGGGCCGTCGAAGCGATGGAGATCAAGGGCCGTTCGCGCGGCAACGAGGTGACGGTCGTGCTCTGCGGCGACGGCCGGTTCAGCGCCATCGACATCGACCCGGAGGCCGTTCGCCGGCACGACGCCCGGAATCTCGGCGAGATCGTGCTGGAAGCGGTGAACAACGGCCTGCAGAAGCTGGCCGAGGCCGGCAACGCGGAATTCGCCCCGGTGATCGAATCGGCGAGGGCCCTCGCCGATGACGGTGCACGCCGGAGTTGCTGTTTCGGCAACGTTGTTTGTCAGTTCTGCCGTTCATGATGCACAGTCGATTTTGTGATGAAACGTGAGAAGTACGACGTAGTAGTGGTCGGTGGTGGCGCGGCCGGGCTCAGCGCGGCGCTGACCCTTTCGCGGGCGCGCCGTGGGGTGCTGGTGATCGACTCCGGTTCCCCGCGCAACGCCCCGGCCGGGCACGTCCACAACTACCTGGGTCGCGAAGGCACGCCACCTGGTGAACTGCTGGCCATCGGCCGCTCCGAAGTCGAAGGGTACGGCGGCGAGATCGTGAGCGGCACGGTCGCTTCGGCCAAGGCTGTGGACGGGGGCTTCCAAGTGGACCTCGCCGGCGGCGTATCGGTACGGGCGCGGCGGCTGCTGGTGACCACCGGCCTTGCCGACGAGTTGCCCGAGGTGGCGGGCCTGTCCGGGCTGTGGGGAACCGACGTCCTGCACTGCCCGTACTGCCACGGGTGGGAAGTGCGTGATCAGCCGATCGGTGTGCTGGCCACCGGGCCGATGGCGGTGCACCAGACGTTGCTGTTCCGGCAGTGGAGCGCGGACGTGACGTTGTTCCAGAACGCGGCGGTCGACCTCACCGATGAGCAGAAAGAACAGTTCGCGGCTCGGGGAATCGCTGTCGTGGACGGCCAGGTCGCGGCGGTGGAGACTGCCGGGGGAAGGCTCACCGGTGTCCGGCTGACCTCCGGTGAGGTCTTCCCGCGCCAGGCTCTGGTCGTCGCGCCGCGCGTCACAGCGCGCGCCGAGGTCCTTGTCTCCCTGGGGCTCGAGGCCGCAGAACAGGAGATCAACGGGTACGTCGTCGGCAGTTACGTGCCTGCCGGCCCCACCGGCGCCACCGCTGTGCCCGGGGTGTGGGTGGCGGGCAACGTCGCGGACGTCAAGGCCCAGGTGCTCACCTCCGCCGCCGCGGGGCTGAACACCGCCGCCGCCATCAACGCGGACCTCATCGACGAGGACACCCGCGATGCCGTGGCAGCGCGCCGCGCCGACCCGTTTTTCGCCCGGACCGAACGCGAGGTCTCCGAGCTGGTGCTCGGCAACCGCCGCCACGGTCTGTGAAACCACTTCGACAGGGAGCACAGAACATGTTCGACGAGCAGTCCTGGGAAGAGCGTTACCGTGAGAAGACCACCGTCTGGAGCGGGCGGCCCAACCCGCAGCTCGTGGACGAGGCGACCGATCTGCCGGCGGGGACGGCGCTCGACGTCGGGTGCGGCGAAGGCGGCGACACCCGCTGGCTCGCATCTCGCGGCTGGAAGGTCACGGCCGTGGATTTCTCCACTGTCGCACTGAACCGCGCCGCCGGACACCTGGGGGACCTGGCCGAGGGCGTGGAGTGGGTGCACGCCGACCTGACCAAGTGGACCCCGCCGGCGGCGCGTTTCGACCTGGTCACAGCGCATTTCATGCACCTTCCGACGGCCGATCGCGAACCGCTGTTCGCGCGGCTGGCCGCTGCCGTGGCTCCCGGCGGGACGCTGCTCATCGTCGGCCACCACCCGAACGACCTGCACATCGCCGCGCACCGGCCGCCGGTGCCGGACATGTTCTTCACCGCCGAGGAGATCGCGAAGTCCCTGGATTCCGGGCACTGGGAGATCGTCGTCGCCGAGGAGCGGCTACGCCCCGCCAACCCTCACGAAGGCGACGGCATCGACGTCAGCGACGCGATCCTCCGCGCCCGGCGCTCCTGACAGTGCCGGCGCGAGGTATCTCAACATGTCGACATCTCGTGATGCGCGGCGCAGGACACCAGCTAGACGACCAGCGCCAGGGGCAGGGTGCGGCGGACGGCGGAGGCGTGGCGGCCGTGGAGCGGGACGACCCGGAGGCCGAGGTCGGCGGTTCGTGGCAGGTGACCTCGGCGAGAGCCGACGCGGAGCGTGACCTCAGGCCGTTCCTTACCCGCGGGCGTCCGGCGCAGCGTGTACGAGCACGCGGTGAACGCCGCCGCCGGTAGGGAGAACTCCAGCGTGCGGGCGATGTCGTCCCGGGATCGCGGCGCGAAGCAGGCTTGTGAGGTCGTTCCGGCGGACCAGGTCCGCCAGCCGTCCGTGATCTCCGGGGTGCCCTGCCGCTCCACGCCGAGGGAGACGCGGAGTCCTTCGCCCAGCTCACCGGCTTCGAGAACCGTGCTCTCGTACCCGGCCTCGGCGAGCGTACCCATCAGGTTCAGCGCGGCGGACGCCGTACTGCGCAGTGCGCCGAGGTCGCCGCCGCCCCTCGCGAGCGCGGCGATCGGGGCGTCGTCGGGCCGGTAGCGAAGAGCGAACCAGTACGCCCGAAACGATTCGCCGTGCTCGCGGGGAACCGTCCACGTGAGCAGTTGCGCGGTCGCGAGCGGGATGTCGGTGCGGCGGTAGGTCTCCCGCAGGATCGACATCAGCACCTCCGGGGCCGGGGTCACCGAACCGGTCAGCCGCACGACCGCGGTCCAGCCGCCGTCGACCTCGGCGACGCCGAAGCGGTTGCCTGCGCGGTCCACGTGCTGCCGCACGCGGACCGGACCGGCGATCCGGTGCAGCGGGTCGGGGCTGTCGCGGCGGTTGTCGTGCTGCCGCAGGCGGTAGCCGACCCAGATCAACGCCCACCCGGCCAGATGCCGCCTGGAGATCCGGATCGACGTCGTCAGGAACGCGATCGCGGCCAGCGCGCAGACAGTGATCCCCAGCGGTTGGGCGACGTGGTCGACGCCCACCGCCAGCAGTGCCGCGATAGCACCGAGTTCCCAGACCGCCGCCTGCAGCGGCCGCACCGGCAGAAGCCAGGCCAACGCTGAACGGTGCTGCGGATCTGGTGCCGTCGTGTCGTGGGTGCCGATACGAGCGTCAACGGACACCGGTCTCCCCTTTCGCGCGTGAATCCAACGGTATCGGTGACCTCTTGGTCGCTCTGTCGGAAAAAATGCCCACACGCGCTAACCTCGTTGGGTTACGGCACGGCCGCCGGGTTCGCGAGGCCAGCCGGTGGGGCGCGGTGGACATGACGCAACTGCTCACGAAGGCAAAGGAGGGCGGACGCACCGTGGAACGGATCAAGGTGGGTGTCATCGAGGATCATCCGCTGTACCGGGAGGCCGTCGCGCGGGTACTCGACGAGGCCGAGGACATCGAGCTGGGCGCGGTCGCCGATTCGGTGGCGCGCTTCGCCGTGTGCCGTCAGCCGGTCGGGAGCGTGATCGTGCTCGACCTCAAGCTGCGCGGTGTCGCCGACGCGGCCGCGGTGCTCGAGGTCAACGGCATGGGGCACCGGGTGCTGGTGGTTTCGGCACACGCCGGGAAGAACGAGGTGCTCGGGGCGATCGCCGCCGGTGCGCACGGGTATCTGTCCAAGGACGCCGACGGCGACGAGATCCTGCGCGCGATCAGGACGATCGCGGTCGGCAACACCTATGTCTCGCCGACATTGGCATCGATGGTCCTGAATGCGAGCCAGACGGCGAACGCCGGGCCGAAGCTGGACCTGTCGAAGCGTGAACGCGAGGTACTTCAGCTGGTGGCGGCCGGGGAGCGGGACGTCGACATCGCGTCGATCCTCGGGATCAGCGTGCGGACCGTCCGGTCCTATCTCGACCGCATCCGGGACAAGACCGGCGAACGCCGTCGCCCGGGCCTGACCATGATCGCCATCAAAGAAGGCCTGGTCCCCGAACCCCAGCTCTGAAACTTCCGAATATGTCGACAACTCTTGTTAGGCTTGCTAACAAGAGTTGTCGACATATTCGGAAGAATCAGAGGCGGCGGTTCGTCAGGGCGCCGGTGGCGGCGCGGGCGCGTTCGGCCAGTGCGGGGTCGACGTCGACGACAACGACCTCCGGGCCGGCGCCGAGATGCGCGTGGACCCGTCCGAAGCCGTCGGCGACGATAGAATGCCCGATACCGGTCGGGGCCTTCGGGTTGACGTCGGTGTCCGTCGCCTTCGGGTCCGCCTGGCCGCAGCCGAGGACCCAGCAGCCCGAATCGAGCGCGCGGGCCCGCACGAGGACCTCCCACTGCTCGACCTTGCCCTCGCCCGCGCCCCAGGATGTGGGCACCACCACAGCGGCCGCCCCGCCGTCGGCGAGTGCGCGGAACAGCTCCGGGAACCGCATGTCGTAGCAGGTGGCGACGCCGAGCAGGATGCCGTCGACCTCGACGGTGACGAGCTCGGTTCCCGGCGCGACGGTGTCGGATTCGCGGAAGCCGAACGCGTCGTACAGGTGGATCTTGTGATAGCCCCGGTGCTCGCCGAGCCCGGTGATCAACGCGGTGTTGCGCACCCGGCCGTCGTCGGACGGGGTGAACATCCCGGCGACGACGAGCACGCCGAACTCCTCCGCGATGCCCGCAACCGTTTGCGCCCAGGGCCCGTCCAGCGGTTCCGCGATCGGCGCGATCGGCCCGCCGAAGCGCGCCTGGGTCGCTTCGGGGAACACCACGACACGCGCGCCGTCGGCCGCGGCGGTGGCCACACCGTCGCGGATGAGCTTGAGGTTGGTCTCGGGGTCGTCGCTCGAGGTGAGCTGGCACAGCCCGATTCGCAGCACGGCTGACTCCTTCATTGTGGAACGGTCCTCCCACGGAGTATGCACGTGGAGGCCACCTCGTACCCTTGACCCATGCTGAACCGCACCGACCTGCGTGGGCAGGTCCCCATCCCCGCCGAACTACGCGCCACGCTGCCGCGCGCCGAGTACGACGTGGACGCGGCGCTGCATCAGGTACGCCCGGTCGTCGAGGCTGTGCGCGAACGCGGTGTCGAAGCAGTCCTCGAGTACACCGAGCGGTTCGACCACGTCCGCCCGAAGACCGTCCGGGTCCCGCGTGAGCTGCTGACCGGCGCGCTCGCCGAGCTCGCGCCCGCTGTGCGTGCCGCGCTCGAAGAGGCGATCGAGCGGACCCGCAAGGTCCACGCCGACCAGCGCCGCTCCGACGTCACCACCCAGGTCGTCGACGGCGGCACGGTGACGGAGCGCTGGGTGCCGGTCGAGCGGGTCGGCCTGTACGCGCCCGGCGGGCTCGCGGTGTACCCGTCGACGGTGGTGATGAACGTCGTCCCGGCGCAGGCCGCAGGCGTCGAGTCGCTGGTCGTCTGCTCGCCGCCGCAGGCCGACTTCGGCGGGCTGCCGCACCCGACGATACTGGCCGCTGCCGAGCTGCTCGGCGTCGACGAGGTGTGGGCCGTCGGTGGCGCGCAGGCCGTCGCGCTGCTCGCGTACGGAGGCACGGACACCGATGGCACCGAGCTGACGCCGGTCGACATGGTCACCGGGCCGGGCAACATCTACCTGACCGCGGCCAAGCGCATGCTGCGCGGCCTGATCGGCATCGACAACGAAGCCGGGCCCACGGAGATCGCCGTCCTCGCCGACGAAACGGCGTCGGCGGTGCACGTCGCCGCCGACCTGATCAGTCAGGCCGAGCACGACCCACTGGCCGCGAGCGTGCTGGTCACGACGTCCGAGGCACTCGCCGACGACGTGGACGCCGAGCTGGCGAAGCGGATTTCGGAGACCAAGCACTCCGAGCGCGTCGCGGAAGCGTTGAGCGGTAAGCAGTCCGGGATCATTCTGGTGTCCACTGTGGAGGACGGAATCAAAGTCGTCGACGCCTACGCCGCCGAGCACCTCGAGATCCAGACGGCCGATGCCCGCACGGTGGCGGCCAAGGTGCGTAATGCCGGGGCGATCTTCGTCGGGGCGTACGCGCCGGTTTCGCTCGGCGACTACTGCGCGGGTTCCAACCATGTGCTGCCGACGGGTGGTTTCGCGCGGCACTCCTCGGGGCTCTCCGTACAAAGTTTCCTGAAGGGCATCCACGTCGTGGACTACAACGAGCAGGCGCTGCGCGAGGTCGCGTCGAAGGTCGTCGCGTTGGCCAACGCCGAAGACCTGCCCGCGCACGGTGAAGCCATCACGGCCCGGTTCGAAGGGGACGCCAAGTGACCACGCCCGACGAGGTGACGCTCGCGGATCTGCCGCTTCGCGAGGACTTGCGCGGCCGCAGCCCGTACGGCGCGCCACAGCTGGACGTCCCGGTTCAGCTCAACACCAACGAGAACCCGTACCCGCCGCCGGACGCGCTCGTCGCCGATGTTGCGCAAGCTGTGCGCGTGGCGGCTTCTTCGCTGAACCGGTACCCCGATCGCGACGCCGTCGAGCTGCGGCGCGACCTGGCGGACTACCTTTCGGTATCCACGCGTGTGCTGCTGCACGAGCGCAACGTGTGGGCCGCCAACGGTTCCAACGAGATCCTGCAGCAGATCCTGCAGGCTTTCGGCGGTCCAGGGCGGACCGCGCTCGGATTCGAGCCGTCGTACTCGATGCACCCGATCATCGCGTCCGGAACCCGCACGGAATGGGTGCCGACCCCACGTCGGGCCGATTTCACGCTGGACACCACAGCGGCGGCCGCCGTCATCGCGCAGCGTCGTCCGGACCTGGTCTTCGTGACCAGCCCGAACAATCCGACCGGCGGCTCCATCCCGTTGTCCGAGTTGGAGCTGTTGCTGGAAAGCGCGCCGGGCATCGTTGTCGTCGACGAGGCGTATGCCGAGTTCTCGTCACAGCGCAGCGCGGTCGAGCTGCTCGAGCGGTTCCCGGCGAAGCTGATCGTCTCTCGGACGATGAGCAAGGCGTTCGCGTTCGCCGGTGGGCGGCTCGGTTATCTCGCCGCCGCGCCGGCTGTCGTCGACGCGCTTCAGCTCGTCCGGCTGCCATACCACCTTTCGTCGTTGACGCAGGCCGCCGCCCGGGCAGCGCTGCGGCACGCCGACGCAACGCTCGAATCGGTCGCGAAGCTTGCTTCCGAGCGGGACAGGGTGGCGGAGTCGTTGCAGGGACTGGGTTTCTTGCCGGTTCCCAGTGACTCGAACTTCATCCTGTTCGGCCAGTTCGCCGATCCGTCGGCGAGCTGGAAGTCCTATTTGGACCAAGGAGTGCTGATCCGCGACATCGGCATCGAGAATCACCTGCGCGTGTCGATCGGGACGCCGGAAGAAAACGACGCCTTCCTCGAGGCGAGCAAGGAGGTCCCGCGATGACCCGGATCGGCAAGGTGGAACGCACCACCAAGGAGTCGTCCATCGCCGTGCAGCTCGACCTGGACGGCACGGGCGAGGTGGAGATCTCCACCGGTGTCCCGTTCTACGACCACATGCTGACCGCGTTCGGCGTGCACGGCTCGCTGGACCTGAAGGTCGAGGCCACCGGCGACATCCACATCGACGCGCACCACGTCGTCGAGGACACCGCGATCGTGCTGGGCCAGGCGATCCGGCAGGCACTCGGCGACAAGCGCGGCATCAGGCGCTTCGGGGACGCGTGGATCCCGATGGACGAAACCCTCGCGCACGCCGCAATCGACGTCTCCGGGCGGCCGTACTGCGTGCACCTCGGCGAGCCGGAGCAGTTCAACTCGTTCACCATCGGCGGGAACTACCCGTTCGTGCTGACGCGGCACGTGTTCGACTCGCTGTCGTTCCACGCGCAGATCGCGCTGCACGTCCGCGTGCTGCACGGCCGGGACCCGCACCACATCGCCGAAGCCGAGTACAAGGCCGTCGCGCGCGCCCTGCGCACGGCGACCGAGGCTGATCCGCGTGCTGGGGGTATTCCCTCCACCAAAGGCGTCCTCTAGCCGCCTCGGTGGCGCCACGGGCTCGTGAGTGTTTCGCGGGGTTCTAAGCCCGCGAAACACTCACGAGGTCGATCAAGCCCGAGCACACCCACCCGGCCAAATAGCCGTAACCTTCATGCCCCGCGCATGGGCAGCCTCGACGACGTCGCTGGTGCCGCCCCGGCCGCTCGCCGGGGCACCGTCCCAGACCGCCACCAATTCGTCCACTATGGACAGAACATGCTCGCTCGCGGCCATGTACGCGTCGCGCCCGGCTTCGGCGAACGGCATGGTGTAGACGTCGGCGGCCTTGCCGACGAGCTCGTCGAACTCCGTCAGCTCGGCCGGTTTCACCTTGCGCTCGCGGTAGTCCGCCGAGGGGAGCACCACTTCGATCGTGCCGCCGAGGTCGAGCACCGCTCTGGCGAACAGCTGGTCGGCGCCGCGCGCGAGGCAGGTCACGCCGGTGATGTCCTCCTGGCCGCCGAGCACCTCCCGGAAGGCTTCGACGACGAGCGGCACGCTGACAGCGGTGAGCGCGGAATGGCCGGTGATCCCGATTCGAACCAAAATGCTCCCTTGTCCTGGTCAGCGGGTGATCAGTACCGAAATGGCCTCTCGGCTGTCGCGGACGGCGGGCACGGTCGCGAACGCGGCGGCCTCGCGGTAGTAGTCCCGCAGCTTCGTGCCGACCCGGCCCGAGGACCAGTTCTCGGCCAGCGGCAGCGCGCCGGCGATGAGCTCGGCGGCGCGGTCCGGCTCGCGGGTGATCAAATACGTGCGGGCCAGCCCGATCAGGTCGAATACCCGGTTCCGGACCCGCGACGGCTCGCGCTGGACCAGTGCCAGTCCGATGTACTCCTGGGCTTTCCTGGCGTGTTTCGGGTCGAACGCGGCGAGGTCGCGGTAGCGCGCACCGATCACGCCCGCCAGCTCCGCGGTGTCGAGACTGCGTGCGGACGGCGTCAGCGTGTCGATGTCCCTGGCGCCCTCGGTGTGGTGATCCTCCGCGAGCCCGACGGTCCGCTGGAACGCGCGGGCGTCACCGAGTTGCGCATACGCCCAGCCTTCCCGCGTCGCCAGCACGGCCCGCAGTCGCGGCGTCGCTGTCCGCCGGGTGCCGTACTGGGCGAGCTGCACGATTTCCAGCCCGTCCTCGGGCCGCCCGAGGTCGTAGCACTGCCGCGCGAGCGACGCGAGCGCCACGGAAGCCAGGACGTCGTCGCCGGCCGCGTGCGCGAGCTGCGCCGAAAGGATGAAGTACCGCTGTGCGGTGGAATGCTGCCCGACGTCCCAGGTCATCGACGCGGCGATGTCGGCCAGTTCCGCGCCGATCCGGAACGCGCGCAGTGTCTCCGGTGTGCCCTGCGGGGCGCGGCGCAGGCGGCGCGTGTGGGTGTTGAGCTGCGCGACGACGGCGGTGCGCGCGAGTGTGCCGTTACTGGAGTGCCATGACCGCAGGTTGGCCGTCAGCAGTTCGGCCGAGTCCAGCTCCGGCGGGGTGAACGCGGTGCCGTGGCCGTGGACTATCCGCGGGGGGCGGAGGAACGGTTCCAGCTCGCCCGCGAGTGCGGCCCCGACCAGTGTCGCGGCGCCGGCCAGTACGGACCTTCGCGTTGGTGGCATCAGATCGCTCCGGTCACCGCTGTCACCCGTTCGGCTACCGCGCCGGCGTCCCACTGCGGGGTGGTGACGTTTTCGGGGGGCGGGCACGGGCCGCCGTCGGATCGCCGTGGCGGCGTGAACCCCAGTGACGCGTCGTCCGGCGCGCCGAGGACGTGCCGGAGACCGGAGCGGTAAGCCGCGTTCGGCCAGCGAGCGACGCCGCGTTCCAGTTTGGCGAGGTAATGCGCGTCCAGCTCGTACTTCTTGCCCGTTTCGTGCCACAGCCAAGCGTTGACGGCGCTGGCGACCTCGCCGCGGCTGGCGTATTCGCCGGGCGCGCCGGGGGAGGGCAAGCGGTGACGCGCGGCCCGCAACAGGTGGTTCGGCTGAGGCATCGTTCCCTCCCGAGGTTAGGAAGTCTAGTCAACCCAGTCCGTCGAGTCAGGAGGTAACGAAACTGCCCCAACTTTCCCTCCGCAGCCCGAATCACCCCCGCTCGCTGGTGTTCCGCTGGCCGGCACCCGGAGCGCAAGCTCCATTCGTGCAGAATTCGTCGCACTCACAGTTTCGCCGAAGTGGTCGCCGGTCTGCTGGTTTTGCCACCGCCCTGATGTCGTTTTCGCTCGTGCAGGTTCGACGCAGAGGTAGGACACAGAGAACGGAGAGGCCCATGTCTCACCCACTCGGACCACTGGCGGACAACCTCACCGCCTACGCGATCTACGCGACGGCACAGACCGAAATGCGCCACGCCTACGCGCTCATCGGCGTGGGTGAATTCCTCGCCGCCGCGGCCGAAATCGAATCCGCGGCGCACCGGGCCGAAGTACTGGCCCATGCCACCGAGGGCCTTGATGCCGATCGCAGCGAACACTGGCACAGGGTCGTCGCCGCCCGCAGGCGCTTCGCCGAGCACGCCCGCAGTCGTGCTGCCGTGACGAGCGCCCGCGAAGTGTCGTGAAGGGGACCGTCGGGCTCCAGCCCACCCCAAGGTCCCCTTCACGACAGCCTGACCGCTTGGTCTACCTTGTCGACCGTGAGCAAGGAACTAGTCGCGGTCCTGCTGCTGGCGCTCGCGGGCTTCCTGATCGGTGGCGCGTATGCCACCTGGAAGACCGCCAAGGTGCTGGCAACCCTCGTCGGTATCGGCGCTTTGCTGGCGATCGGCGGTGCGATCGCCTGGCTCGTCGGCTAGCCCACCCGTCTCCCACCATCACCCTCAACGGAGACGCTTCGCGCGCTGCTCAGACGGTCTCCAGCACCCGGTCCCGGTCGAGTTTCTTGGTCAACTGCTCACCTTCGACGTCGACGTTCGGCAGCACCTTGTCGAGCCAGGCCGGTAGCCACCAAGCGCGCTTGCCCAGCAGGGACATGACAGCCGGCACGATCGTCATCCGGACCACGAATGCGTCCACCAGTACACCGAAAGCCAGTGCGAAACCGATCGACTGGATCAGCGTCGACTCGGCCAGCACGAACCCGGCGAACACGCTGATCATGATGAGCGCCGCCGCGACGACCACCCTTGCCCCGTGCCGGAACCCGGTGACCATGGCCTCTTCGGGCTCGGCGCCGTGCACGTGCTCTTCCCGCATCCGGGTGACCAGGAAGACCTGGTAGTCCATCGCGAGGCCGAACAGCACACCGATCAGCAGGATCGGCAGCATGCTCATGATCGGCCCGGTGGACGCGACCCCGAGCAGGTCGTTCAGCCAGCCCCACTGGAACACCGCTACGACCGCGCCGAACGTCGCGACGACCGAACCGAGGAAGCCGATGGTCGCCTTCAACGGCACGACGATCGAGCGGAACACCAGCATCAGCAGGATGAACGCCAGCCCGACGATCAAGCCCAGGTAGGGAAGCATCGCGCCGGAGAGCTTCTCCGAGACGTCGATATTGGCCGCGGTCTGGCCGGTGACGGACAGCTTCGCTCCGGTGCTCGACGAGAGCGGTCCCGACTGGGCGCGGATGTCGGCGACCAGTTTTTCGGTTTCCTGGCTGCTCGGGCCGCTCTTCGGGATGACCGTGAGCAGCGCGGTGTCGCCGGCCTGGTTGACCCGCGGCGGGGTGACCGCGGCGACGTCGGCAAGGCCGGAGATGTTCGTGGCCACCGTGGAGAGCGCACCCGTCCGGTCGGGGCTGGTGGTGGTGTCGACGACCACGACGAGCGGGCCGTTCGCGCCTTCGCCGAAGCCCGAACTGACCAGTTCGTACGCCTTGTGCTGGGTGGACTCGGCGGCCGCCGTGCTGTCGTTGGGCAGGCCGAGTTGCATGCCGGTGGCGGGGATGGCGATGATCGCGAGGCCGGCGACGGCGGCGAGCAGCACCGGCCAGCGGTGGCGGGCGACGAACCGCGCCCAGCGCTCGCCATGCGTCGCTTTGCCGGTGTCGCGAATTCGACGGGGCCTATTCAAGAGGTTCCCACCGCTGACGCGCTTTCCTGCGAAGCCGAGGATCGCGGGGAGCAGGGTCAAGGCGATCAGGACCGCGACGGCGACGGTGACGGCGGCCGCGACGCCCATCTGGGCCAGGAACGGGATGCCGATAACGGTCATCCCGGCGAGCGCGATGATCACCGTCAGTCCGGCGAAGATGACGGCCGAACCTGCTGTACCGGCTGCGCGTCCGGCGGCTTCTTCGGGCTCTCGACCCAGTGCCAGCTCATGTCGATAGCGCGAGACGATAAACAGCGCGTAGTCGATTCCGACGGCGAGACCGATCATCAGTGCGAGAATGGGTGTGTTGCTGTTCAGCTCCATGAAGCCCGATGTCAGCGTGATCCCGGCCATGCCGATGCCGACGCCGATGAGCGCGGTCAGCAGGGGGATGCCGGCCGCGATCAGCGAACCGAAGGTGATCACGAGCACGACAGCGGCTACGGCGACACCGAGTCCTTCGGTGGCGCTGGTGACCGGTATGGACTGGATCGCATCCCCGCCGAACTCCACTTCGAGGCCCGCCTGGTGTCCGACATTGGCGGCGGCGAGTAGTTTGGCGCGGTCTTCGTCGAGGATCTCGGGGGCCTTGACCGAGTAACCGACCTGGACCAGTGCGACGCGCAGGTCCGGTGAGATCGCCTTGGCCTGGAAGGGATCCACCACGGCGATGACCTTCGGCGCGGTCTTCAGCTGAGCGACCACCCGCTCCACGGCGGCCTGGTTCGCCGGCGTCGTGAGGCTCTGGCCCTCGGGCGCGGCGATGGCGACGCGTGCTGTGGCTCCGCCAGCCCCGGCCTGCGGGAATCGCGCCGACAGCTGGTCGATCGCGCGCTGGGATTCGGTGCCGGGGATGGACACGGAGTTCGACAACTGTCCCGAAAGTGTCATGGCCCCGAGGCCGAGCGCGAGCAGTACGACGGTCCAGACAGCCGCTACGAGAGCGCGCCTCCGGAAGGCGAACCGGCCGAGCCGGTAGAGAAAGGTGGCCACGGTGTGTGACTCCGTTTCAGTGTCGTCATTCGAACGGGTACTCACTCGATCAGGTGATAGCAAGCTAGCCGATCGGCAAGTGACTTGCCAAGCCGATCGGCAAGTATGTGACTTGCCACACGGCTAGCAGACTGCTTGTCGATCGGCTAGTGAATCCGTTTGCTCGTGGGGTATTCGCGGCGTACAGTCCGCTTCGAAACGAGGAGGAGGTTCGATGACTGTGGGGACGCCCGAAGTCGGTGCGAAGACCACTGAAGGCACCAGGACACGGTTGTTGACCACCGCGCTGAAGCTGTTCGCGGAGCACGGGGTGGAAGGCACCTCGCTGCAGATGATCGCGGACGCGCTCGGTGTCACCAAGGCCGCTGTCTACTATCACTTCAAGGCCAAGGACGAGATCACCGAAGCCGTCGCGGAGCCCGCGCTCCGCGAGTTGGAAGTGATCGTCGAAGAGGCCACCGGGTTTCGCCGGCGGGGCGCCCAGATCGACCATGTGCTGGCCGGTTTCGTGGATCTCGTGGTGCGGCACCGCACACTGGTCGCGCTGTTCTCCAGTGATCCGGGGATCACGCGCGCCATCGAAAAGTCCCTCGACGGTTCCGGCGGCTTCAAGGGCAGGCTGCTCACCCTGTTGGTCGGCCCGGATCCGGACACCGCCGCCGTGGTCACCGCGCTCGTCGCGCTGACCGGTATCGCCATGGCCGGTGGTGCTCCCGATCTGGCAGAACTCGACGACGAAAGTCTTCGTTCGGCCCTGCTCGACGTCGGCAAACGCCTACTCGGGCGCCCCCGCGCGCGGTAGCGGTCGCAGGAACTCCGGCGGAACGGCCGCCGTCAGCCAAACTCCGTTGGCGCTGATGCGGAATTCGTGCCCGGCGCCGATCATGGCCTGCGCGCCCACCTCGAGGATGACCGGCTTTCCTCGGCGCGCCCCGACCGCTGACGCCGTTTCGACGGCGGCCGACAGGTGTACGTCGTGCCGTTGCATCGGCCGCAGGCCCTCTCGCAGGATCGCTTCGAGGAACCGCTCCACGGTGCCGTGGTAGAGCCGTGCGGGAGGTGTGGCGACGGGCAGGTTCAGTTCCACCTCGACGCTGTGCCCCTGGCTGGCCCGGATCCGCGTGCCCGTCTCGTCGAAGGCGAACCGTTGTTTGTCGTTGTGTGCCACCACATCACGGAGTTCGTCGTGGCTCAAGACGAGTCCGTGATCCTTCAGCGCGCCGAGAAGGGTGTCGACCTCGACCCAGCCGTCGCTTTCGAGCGTGATGCCGATCTTCTCGGGCGCGTGCCGCAGATGAAGCGAAAGCCGCTTCGATATCCCTTTGAGTTTCTTGGTGTTCATCGTGGTGGCAAGAATGCCAGTTCCCGGTCGGTCGGTCGACGTCTTATCTCGAGATGATCCTTTCAGATGCCGCCTTCGACGGCCGGCTTGAGCTTCGGCGCGCCGGGGCCGAACCTGGCCATCTGGTCGTCGGAGTTGTAAAGCCCGCAGGTGCGCAGGGAGAGGCAGCCGCAGCCGATGCAGCCGGTGAGCCTGTCGCGCAGCCGTTGCAGCGCGTCGATCCTGGCGTCCAGCTCGTCCTGCCAGCCTTTGGAAAGCCTGGCCCAATCCGCTTTTGTCGGCGGGTGATCGTGCGGCAGTCCCGAAAGCGCTTCGCTGATGTCCTCCAGGCTCAGGCCGACGCGCTGGGCGGCGCGGATGAAGGCGATCTGGCGGAGCACCGAGCGCGGGTAGCGGCGCTGGTTGCCGGCGGAACGCTCGGAATGGATCAGGCTACGGTCCTCGTAGAAACGCAAGGCGGTGTGCGGGACGCCGCTGCGCTCGGAGACCTGCCCGATGGTGAGATGGTCTGCAAGCTTGGTCACGTCGCCAGGTTAGCCTTGACTTCCAGTTAAGTCGAGGTTGCACGGTGGGTTTCATGACTACGGCAACGGAACCTGGCTTCGCGGACTTGCCGAGGCTGCTTTCACTCATGACGGGCGACGAGAAGCACTCGGCGGCTTCGACGTCCACTTTGGACGTCCTTTGGGTGCTCTACGACAGGGTTCTGAACGTGTCGCCCACCCGCCTGCGCGACCCGGCGCGCGACCGTTTCCTGCTGTCCAAAGGACACGGGCCGATGTCGTACTACGCGGTGCTGGCCGCGAAAGGCTTCCTCGACGAAGGCGAGTTGACCAACTGGGCGTCGGCCGAATCACGGCTGGGTATGCACCCGGACCGGACGCGAATTCCGGGCGCGGAAATCTCCAGTGGCTCGCTCGGCCACGGCCTGCCGCTCGCGGTGGGCACCGTCTTCGGCCTGCGCGCGCTGCGGCTGAAACGGCCGAAAGTCATTGTGCTCGTCGGCGACGCCGAGCTCGACGAGGGCTCCAACCACGAAGCCATCGCACTCGCCGGCCGGGAAGCGATGGACCAGCTCGCCGCCGTGGTGATCGACAACTCGTCGTCGACACACGGCTGGCCTGGCGGGATCGCACGGCGGTTCGACATCGAAGGCTGGGTCACGCGCACCGTTGACGGCCGCGATCACGATGCCCTCGCGGCCGCCTCCACCGAACCACATCCCGGCCACCCGCTCGTCGTGGTCGCCGTCGTCGAACCGAAGGACTGAAGCCGTGAGTATGCGTGAAACGTTCTTGTCCACAATGGACGAAGCGCTGGACGTCGACATGCGGCTGGCTGTCGTCCTGGCCGACATCTCCGCAACTCAGTTCGGCACCGCGAAACTCCGCCACCCGAACCGGGTGATCAACGTCGGCATCCGGGAGCAGCTGCTGGTCAGCGTCGCCGGTGGAATGGCGCTGGCAGGGATGCGCCCTGTCGTGCACACCTTCGCGTCATTCCTGGTGGAACGACCCTTCGAGCAGATCAAACTGGACCTGGTGCATCAAGGCGTCGGCGCGGTGCTGGTGTCGTCCGGCGCGTCCTACGACATGCCCGCCGCCGGCCGCACCCACCATTCGCCCGCCGATGTCGCGCTGATCGACACCCTGCCCTGCTGGTTTGTGCATGTCCCCGGCCATCCCGACGAAGCGCGGCGGCTCGTGTTGGAATCGCTGCCGGGCGACAGCAACGTCTACATCCGCCTGTCCGAGCAGGCCAACGCCGAGCCGCACCTGGCCCCGGGCCTCCAGGCGCTGCGGCAGGGGAGTGGCGGCGTCGTCATCGCCGTCGGCCCGATGCTCGACAGAGTGCTCGCGGCGACGGACGGCAGCGACTTGACCGTGCTCTACGCGTCCACCATCCGCCCGTTCGATGCGGCCGGCCTCCGTGCCGCTGTGCAGTCGACAGGCGTCGCGGATGTCGTCCTTGTCGAGCCGTACTTGGCCGGAACGTCGGCGCATTTCGTGGCGGACGCGCTTTCCGATGTCCCGCACCGGCTGCGTTCGCTCGGCGTCCGGCGGCACGCGGAGGTGCGCACCTACGGCGAAATGGCCGACCACGACCTGGCCCACGGCCTGGACGAGACGTCGATCGCGGTCGCGGTCAAGGAATTCTTCCGGTGAGGATCACGCGACACTAGGTTTAGACCCCGTGACCACTGAGCCGCGCCGCATCCGTCCCGTTGCCCTCGCCGTCATCAGGCGGGGTGCCGAACTGCTCGTCTTCGAAGGCCGTGACGACGTCAAGAGCGAGACGTACTACCGCCCGCTCGGCGGTGGCATCGAGTTCGGGGAACCGGCGGAAGACGCGCTCCGCCGCGAATTCCGTGAGGAGCTCGCGGCGGAGCTGACGAACGTGTCGCTCCTCGGCGTACTGGAGAACATCTTCACCGTGTTCGGCCGCCCGTCGCACGAGATCGTCTTCCTGTTCGAGGCCGAGCTGGCGGATCGCTCGTGGTATGAACGTGAGGACCTCGGCACGGTCATCGACGAGGGCAGTCCGGTGTTCTGGCGCGACTTCACGGGCGGGGACTCGATTCTGTATCCCACGGGTCTGCACGAGTTGATGTCAGCGGAGGTGTGATGTCGGTGTCGGCTCCAGCAGGCGTTGATCGGCCGGATTCTTCAGATGGGACAACAGGTTCGGATCGAGTGCGGCCGTCTCATAGGAGAACCAGACGACCACGGATTCCCCGGTCCGCACGGGGAGCACGGGGAAGGTGTTCTCGGCGTGCTCGGTTTCGAAGGTCGCGATCGGTTGTTCGCGACAGTCGGCCAGGAGTTGCTGGAACTCGTCGATCGACCCCGCGGGGTGGCAGATCGTCATGAGCAGGCGGGACGACGGCCGGTGCCCGAAAGCCTTGTCCGGGCGCAGGAGAAGGACGTTGTCGGAGTCGATCATGGTTCCGTTGGCGACATCGCGGTGGGCCTGCCAGACCGGGCCGGTGTAGAACGCGTTGAGTGCTTCGCGTCGCGATTCCATGTCCGCGAAGCCACGCAGCCAGACGAACCGATCCGGATCGGTCAGATCGCGGAACTGGCCGAACAGGTACATCCCTTGGCTTTCCTGGGCGTCGACGAACTCTCGCTCGAACAGCTCGATCAGCACGTCACACTTGCCCGGGCGCAAGGTGTATTGCCGGAGCTCGACGACGGAGCAGCCCTCGGCGGTCAAAGTGGTCATGGTCGCACGCTAACCACCCTTCACTGACACCTCCTGTCAGTGAAGTTCCCCAGGGTGGTCAGCGGAAGGCGGAGAGGCCGGTGACGGACTGGCCGAGCGAGAGGGCGTGCATCTCCTCGGTGCCCTCATAGGTGAGCACGGTTTCGAGGTTGTTCATATGCCGCATCACGGGATACTCGAGGGAAATGCCGTTCGCGCCCAGCAGAGTGCGGGCACTGCGCGCGACTTCGATGGCCGAGCGGACGTTGGCGAGTTTCCCGAAGCTGACGTGGTTGTGGTGCAGCTTCCCCGCGTCCTTCAGCCGTCCGATCTGCAGCGCCACCAGGCCCGCACGGTTCACCTCGACGATCATGTCCGCCAGCTTTCGTTGTGTCAGCTGGAAACCCGCCAGCGGCTTGCCGAACTGCTCCCGCGCCAGCGTGTACTCCAACGCCGCCTCGTAACAGGTCCGCGCCGCCCCGACCACGCCGAACAGGATCCCGTACCGAGCCTCGTTGAGACACGAAAGTGGCCCACGCAGCCCCCGGACCTCGGGGAACGCGGCGCTTTCCGGCAGCCGCAGACCGTCGAACACGAGCTCCGCGGTCAGCGAAGCACGCAGGGAGAGCTTGTGCTTGACCTCGTTGGCGGTGAATCCGGGCGTGTCCGTCGGCACGACGAAGCCGCGGATGCCTTCGTCGGTCTGCGCCCATACGACGGCGACGTTCGCGACGGTTCCGTTGGTGATCCACATCTTCGTGCCGTTCAGCACCCAGTCCGAGCCGTCGCGCGTCGCGCGGGTGCGCATGCTGCCGGGGTCGCTGCCGGCGTCGGGTTCAGTCAGGCCGAAGCAGCCGAGCGCTTCGCCGGCGGCCATTTTCGGCAGCCATTCCTGCTTCTGGTCCTCGCTGCCCCATTTGTGGATCCCGTACATCGCGAGCGAGCCCTGCACGGACACGAAGCTGCGCAGTCCAGAGTCGACTGCTTCGAGCTCTCGGCACGCGATGCCGTACGCCAGCGCGCTGGTGCCGGAGCAGCCGTAGCCCTCCAGATGCATGCCGAGCAGTCCGAGCCGGCCGAAGCCCTTCGCGAGTTGGGCGGCGGGGAGCCGGCCGGATTCGTACCAGTCCGCGACGTTCGGGGCGAGCTGGTCCGCCGCGAAACCACGCACGGCGTCGCGGATATCGCGCTCTTCGCCGCTCAGCTCGGCGTCGATGTCGAGGAAGTCGTGCGGATCGGGCGTGCTGCTCATCGTCTTTCGCTCCTGCGGTCGGCCGGTATTCCCACCTGACGACACAGCACACCACGGCAGAGAGCAAGCACAAGGTGAGATTCAGCGGGCTTTCGCACCCCGGCCCGCCCGGATCACGCGGTAGCGCCCGCGCCAGCCGCGAGGACGCTCAGGCCGTCGCTGTTCCGGAATAGCCAGGGCGTCGACGTCGAACGTCGGAAACGGCACGCTGTCGATGTCCTTTCGCCACGCGTCGAACAGCGTGGCCAGCTCTTCGTCTTCGCCCGCCATCCGATCTCCACTTCCAGAGGTCACACCTCGCGGCTGGTAGTTACCCACCACCGGCGGACCTCAAACCCCCAGGTGACTAAAAATATGGGTGTGTCCCCGCTCCGCGCCCATGACTTCCGCCTCCTCATGCTCACCACTGTTGCCGTCTTCTCCGGGGTCGCGGTCCTCCTGTCGGTCGTCCCGCTTTGGGTCGTCCACAACAACGCCGGTGAGTTCGCCGCCGGGATGTCCACGGCGGCGTTCATGGCGAGCACGGTCGCCGCGCAGTTTGCCGTTCCTCGGCTGGTCAGCGCGTGGGGATATCGCCTGGTCACAGCGTTGGGCGCGGTGTTGCTCGGGGCTCCCGCGCCGCTGCTGCTCGTCGCGACCGACTGGCCCGGCATCCTCGCCGTCTGCTTGCTGCGGGGAATCGGTTTCGGGCTGGTGACGGTCTGCGGTGCCGCGCTCGTCGCCGAGCTGCTCCCGAAAGAAGCGCTGTCCAACGGTTCGGGTCTCTACGGGCTGGCTGTCGGGCTGCCGCAGCTGGTGGGGCTCCCCGTCGGCACCTTGGTCGTCGAGCAGTGGGGGTTCGTGCCGGTCTTCGTCGCCGGCGCGGTGCTCCCGCTGCTGGGCGTCGCGGCTGTCTTCGGGCTGTCCTCGAAGGCTTCCACCAGGCACGATGGCGGGCCTTCCGCGGTGAACAGCCTGTGGCGGCCGTGGCTGGTGATGCTCAGCGGTGCGGTGGGCTACGGCGCGCTGGTCACCTTCTTGCCGCTCGCCCTCACCGACACCGTCGCGGCGTCCGCGGCCTTGTTCACCTCCGCGGGGGCCGGGCTGGCTGCGCGGTGGGCCGCCGGCCGGCTCGGTTCGCGGATCGCCGCGGGCCGGATGCTGCCGTGGGGGCTGGCGCTCACCGTGGTCGGCATGGCGGGGCTGGCCGTCTCGGTCCAAGGCGATTCGCCATGGTCGGCGGTGGCCGCTGTCGCGGTCACCGGCGCCGGTTTCGGGCTCGTGCAGAACGATTCGCTGGTGGTGATGTTCGCCGCCGCGCCGGTCGGGCGGGCCAGCGTCGCCTGGAACGTCGCCTTCGACGCGGGCACCGGGCTGGGTGCGGTCGCCGTCGGCGCGCTGGTCGCGGGTTCGAGCTACCCGGTCGCGTTCGGCCTGCTCGCGGTGTCCGCCGCCGCGCTGCTGCCCGTTGCCTTGTCCGCTCTGCGTTAACGGCCCGCGGCTGAGACGTCTAACCTGTTCTTGTGCCTAGCGTCGTCATTCTGGATTACGGTTCCGGTAACCTCCGCTCCGCCGAGCGCGCCGTGCAGCGCGCCGGCGCCGAAGTCACGGTGACGGCCGATCCCCATGCGGCGCTCGAAGCCGACGGCCTGGTCGTGCCCGGAGTCGGCGCGTACGCGGCTTGTGTCGAAGGGCTGTTCGGGGTCGGCGGTGAGAAGATCATCGGCCGGCGTCTCGCGGGTAGCCGCCCGGTGCTGGGGATCTGCGTGGGCATGCAGATCCTGTTCGAGCGTGGCGTCGAGCACGGCGTCGAGGCCGAGGGCACCGGCGAGTGGCCGGGCACCGTCGACAGGCTGCACGCCGAAGTCCTGCCGCACATGGGCTGGAACACCGTCCGCGCGCCCGCCGATTCGGAGCTCTTCGCCGGCCTGGACGCCGAAACGCGCTTCTACTTCGTGCACTCGTACGCCGCGCGCAGCTGGGAGCTGGATTCCGGGCTCTCCGGGCGTCAGCCGAAGGTCACCTGGGCGCACCACGGCGAGGACTTCGTCGCCGCGGTGGAAAACGGGCCGTTGTGGGCGACGCAGTTCCACCCGGAGAAGTCCGGGGACGCGGGCGCGCACCTGCTGGAAAACTGGCTTCGCACTTTATAGTTGTCCGGCTTCGTGCTGCCCACTTCGAGCGATCGCGGATGGCTGAAATAGGCTGTTGCCGTGACTTTCACGCTCCTTCCCGCCGTTGATGTGGCCGATGGCCAAGCCGTGCGACTCGTCCAGGGCGAGGCCGGCACCGAGACCTCCTATGGCAGCCCGCTGGAAGCGGCGCTCGCCTGGCAGCGCGACGGCGCCGAGTGGATCCATCTGGTCGATCTCGACGCCGCGTTCGGCAAGGGCTCGAACCGTGAGCTGCTCGCCGAGGTCGTCGGCAAGCTCGACGTGCAGGTGGAGATCTCCGGCGGCATCCGCGATGACGCCTCGCTGGAGGCCGCGCTGGCCACCGGCGCGCGCCGCGTCAACCTCGGCACGGCCGCGCTCGAAAACCCGGAGTGGACGGCGAAGGTCGTCGGCAGCTACGGCGACAGGGTCGCGATCGGCCTCGACGTGCGCATCAACGAGGCCGGGCACCGGCTCGCCGCGCGCGGCTGGACCAAGGACGGCGGCGACCTCTGGGAGGCGCTGGATCGGCTCGACCGTGACGGCGCCCAGCGCTACGTCGTCACCGACGTCAGCAAGGACGGCACGCTGCGCGGCCCGAACATCGAGCTGCTGAGCGAGGTCGCCGCGCGCACCGACGCCCCGGTGATCGCCTCCGGCGGGATTTCCAGCGTCGACGACCTGCGCGCGCTCGCCGCGCTGGCCCGCGACGGTATCGAAGGCTCGATCGTCGGCAAGGCGCTGTACGCGGGAGCGTTCACCCTGCCGGAGGCGTTGGCCGCGGTGGCCGACTTCTAGAACGACGCAGTTAAGCGAACTTGATCGCGATACCAATCGAGTGGTCCTTGCCGCGCAGGCGGCTGAAGAACATCGTCACTTGACCGACGATGCCGTACTTCTTCGCGATGGCGCTCCGAGCGCGCTCGGTGGCTTCGCTGTCGAGCAACCTCGCTTCACCCGCGACGACGTCACCGTGGGTCTGCTTGCCGCGGGCGTCGCAGGCCTGGACCTCGACGCGGCCGCTGTTGCGGATGCGCTTCACCTTGCCGGCCTGGGCATTCGACCAGAGGACGAGCTCGCTTTCGAAGCCAGCTGCCCACACCGGCGTGGGCACACCGACGCCGCTTTTACGGAAAGTCGTGACCATGACGTACTTTTCGGCGGCCAGCCGCTCGAACTCGGATCCCATATGGACACCGTAGCGGGGGTTCGGCTAAGGCGTGCGGCGGCGCAGCGTGGCGGCGCCGAGCATCAGGGCGAGTAGCGCGCACGCCGCGACGATCAGCAGGTTCCGCAGCAGGGTGGCGTCGATCGTGCTCGACGTCGTGACGCGGGTCAGTCCTTCGACGGCGTAGGACAGCGGCATCACGTTGGACAGCCAGTTCAGCAGCCAGCCCATCTGCCCACGCGGCATGAACAGCCCGCACAGCAGGATCTGCGGCAGCACGAACAGCGGCATGAACTGGACGGCCTGGAATTCCGTGCGCGCGAACGCGCTGACGAACAGGCCGAGCGCCATCCCGAGCAGTGCGTCGAGCACCGCGATGAGCAGCAGCATGGTGACCGAGCCGGCGATGTCGAGGCCCAGCCAGGCCAAGGAGATCCCCGCGGCGAGACCGACCTGCACGACCGCGATCGAGCCGAACGCCAGCGCGTAGCCGAAAAGCAGGTCGAGGCGGCCGATCGGCATGGTCATCAGCCGTTCGAGGGTGCCCGTGGTGCGCTCGCGCAGCGTGGTGATCGAGGTGATCAGGAACATGATCAGGAACGGGAAAACGCCGAGCAGCGCGGGCGCGGTGCGGCTGAACATCAGCTCGTTGTTGAACACGAACCGCAGCAGGATCATCAGCAGCGACGGCACCACGATCAGCATGACGACCGTGCGCCGGTCGTGGCGGAGCTGGGTGAGGATGCGCCGGGCGGTGGCCAGGGTGAGGGCGGGATTCATGAGCGGGTCGCCTCCGTTTCACGGACGAGCCGGAGGAAAGCCTGTTCGAGGTCGGCGGCTCCGGTGCGGGCGCGCAACTCGCCAGGAGTCTCGTCGGCGAGGAGAACTCCTTCGCGCATAAGGAGAAGCCTGTCGCAGCGCGCGGCTTCGTCCATCACATGACTGGAGACGAGCAGCGTCGCGCCGGCGTCGGCGAGTTTGCGGAACAGGGCCCAGAGTTCGTCGCGCAGGACCGGGTCGAGGCCGACTGTCGGTTCGTCGAGCACCAGCAGTTCGGGCTTGCCGAGCAGCGCGACGGCCAGGTTCGCGCGGTTGTGTTCCCCGCCGGAGAGCGAACCGACGAGCTTTCCCGCATGGTCGGTGAGGCCGACTTCGGCGATGACTCTGTCCACATCGGACGTCGGCGCGTGGAGCACGGCGGCGAAGTAGCGCAGTGCTTCGGTGATGGTGAGGTCGGCGTAGATCGCGGGATTCTGTGTGGCGTAACCGATTCGGCGGCGTAGCGCCGGGATCCCGGCGTCGTGGCCGAGGACGGTGACCGTGCCGCCCTCGACGATCTGCACGCCGACGATCGCGCGCATCAACGTGGTCTTGCCACAACCGCTCGGGCCGAGCAGCCCGGTGATCACGCCACGCGGGACCTCGAAACCCACGTCACGCACGACCTCGCGGCCGCCGCGGCGGACCCGCAGGCCGTCCACCAAGATCGCTGAATTAGTCATACGTTTAATTCTGCGCCCGTTGAGCTTCAGAGTCAAGATTTGATCGGCGGGACGCAACCAGAAGGGGGTCTGCGAGTCTTATCTGCGTTGGAAGCAAGATCCAGTCCGAGCAGAGGAAACAAGCAGCGTGCGTTGGTACTTGGGGGAAACAAAGATGGGACGCGCGGCCGTCGCGGTCGCGATGAGTGTCGGGCTGCTCGCCGCGCCCGGGGTGGCGAACGCCGCCACCAGCGGTGTCGATGCGGCTGCCACGCCGAAATTGAGCTGGGTGGCGTGTGACAACGGATTCCAGTGCGCGACCGCGAAGGTGCCGCTGGACTACGACCAGCCGTACGGCGCGCAGATCGACCTCGCGCTGATCCGGCTCCCGGCGACCGATCCCGGCAAGCGGATCGGCAGTCTTTTCGTGAACTTCGGCGGCCCCGGTGCGTCCGGGGTGGAGCGGCTCAGCCAGCGGGCCGGCTGGGACTATCTGTTCTCGCCCGAATTGAAGGCCCGGTTCGACCTCGTGTCGTGGGACCCGCGGGGTATCGCCCGCAGCGCGGGGGTCCGGTGCTTCCCGACCGCGGCCGAGCAGGCGGCGTTCTACGGCTCCCGCCCGGAGATGCCCGGCGACCCCAGCGGGGAAGCGGCGTTCTACGACAACGCCAAGCAGCTCGCGGACAAGTGCCGTGCGCAGGCGGGCGAGATCATCAAGCACGTGTCGACGGCGAACACCGCGCGTGACCTGGAACTGCTCCGTCGCGCGGTGGGGGACGCGAAGCTGACGTACCACGGGATTTCCTACGGCACGCAGCTCGGCGCGATCTACGCGAACCTGTTCCCGGACAAGATCCGCGCGATGGCCTTCGACGGCTCGATGGACTTCGAGGGCAACATCAACGGCCACGGCGCCGAAGGCACCACCAAGCCGCTCGACAGCAGGCAGGACGTCCCGCGCGGTATCGCGGAGACGTTCGAGTACTTCCTGCAGCAGTGCACCGCGGCCGGTGCCAAGTGCGCGTTCTCGTCGGGTGACCCGAAAGTCAAGTGGGAGACGATCGTCGCCCACGCGCGACAGCAGCCGATCGTCGTCGACGGCACCTCGTGGACCTACTCCGCCATCATCAACACCGCCGGGGACCTGTCCATCCCGAGCGGCTACGCGGACACGGCGACGTTGCTGCAGCAGCTATACGACGCCGTCGCCACGCCGTTCGCGGCGCGGGTCTCGGCGGTCAAGGGGGAGCCGTATCTGAACAACCGCGACGAAGCCTTCAACGCGATCCAGTGCTCTGACAGCAAGTTCCCGACCGATCCCGCCGTGTACACCGCCGTGGCGGTCTCGGAAGACCAGCGCGTGCCGTACTTCGGCCGGATCGGCGTGTTCGACATGATGTCGTGCGCGTTCTGGCAGGCGACGGACCAGGACCGCTACACCGGGCCCTGGAACCGCAAGACCTCGGCGCCGATCCTGGTGCTGAACGCCCGCCACGACCCGTCGACCCCGTTGCACGGCGCGTATGACGGGGCCGGCCAGCTGGCCGACGCGCAGGTCACGGTGATCGAAGGCTCCGGCCACAGCACGATGTACGCGGTCAGCCACTGCGCCGAGAAGGTCAAGCGGGACTACCTGTTCACCGGTGTCCTCCCGCCGGCAGGCACCACCTGCACTGTGGACGCCCCTCCCTTCGGCTGAGCCTCGATGGCGGGTCTTAGCCGTCGAAGTAGAGTTGGATCGCCGGGGCGAGGAGGGTGACGAGCTCTTCGTCGGTGGCGTCGGCCAGCGGCGAGATGCCGACGACGTACCGCAGAAGCGCGACCCCCATCATCTGCGCGGCGGCCGCGGCGACCCGGACCCGTGGGATGCCTTTCGCTTCGGCGACCTTCGCGAAGACGGCCTTCTCCATGAATTGCCGCAGCATCGCCGCGAACTGCTCGTTCGTGGTGGCCGAGCGGAGCAGCGCGAGGAACGGTGCCCTGGTCGCGGGATTGGACCAGACACCAAGGAACATCCGCACGAGCCGCTCGCCGATCTCCTCGTGCGGGCCTTCGAGGATGAGCGGGACTATCTCGCCCGGGTTGACAGGCAGGTCCATCGCCGCGGCGAAAAGTTGCTGCTTCGAGCCGAAGAAGTGGTTGAGCAGCGCCGCGTTCACGCCCGCGTCGCCCGCGATGGCGCGGACCGTCGCGCCGTCATAACCCTGCGCCGCGAAGCGGTGCTTCGCGGCGTCAAGGATCGCCTCTCTGGTCTCGTTCTGTCCCGGTCGCCGACCCGCCTGTGCCATACGGCGAGCTTAGGCCGCCGATTCCGAGTGCGATCCATACACACGTGGGTGCGGTCTGTGCGCGCTCAAGCGCGATCCGCGGCGCAGTTTGCACTCAGGCGTGCACAGGCTGCACTCGAGCGAGCGTGGATTGCACTCGGAGTTTCGGCCTACCAATGACCGTGCGTCCGGTGCCCTGACCTTGGCCGCACCGGGCTGGCGGGCCTTCCTCACCGCACTCGGCGGAGGTCACTAAGCTGGACGTATGTCTGTCGCGGTGAGGGTGATCCCGTGTCTCGACGTCGATGCGGGGCGAGTCGTCAAGGGTGTCAACTTCGCCGATCTGCGTGACGCCGGAGACCCGGTCGAGTTGGCGCGCCTCTACGACTCGGAGGGCGCAGACGAACTGACGTTCCTCGACGTCACGGCGTCTTCCGGCGATCGCGAGACCACATTCGACGTGGTCCGCCGGACGGCCGAGCAGGTGTTCATCCCGCTGACCGTCGGTGGTGGCGTGCGCACCAACGAAGACGTCAACAAGCTGCTGCGGACCGGCGCGGACAAGGTGAGCATCAACACCGCCGCCATCGCGCGCCCCGAGTTCCTGCACGAGGCCTCGCGCCGGTTCGGGTCGCAGTGCATCGTGCTTTCCGTCGACGCGCGCCGCGGCGGCGAAACCGAGTCCGGCTTCGAGGTCACCACGCACGGCGGCCGCAAGGGCACGGGGATCGACGCCGTCGAGTGGGCCGCTCGCGGTGAAGAACTCGGCGTCGGCGAGATCCTGCTCAACTCCATGGACGCCGACGGCACGAAGGCCGGGTTCGACCTCGAACTCATCGCGATGGTCCGCAAGGCCGTCCGGGTGCCGGTGATCGCCAGCGGCGGCGCCGGGGCGCTCGAACACTTCCTGCCCGCCGTCGAAACAGGCGCCGACGCCGTCCTCGCGGCCAGTGTGTTCCACTTCGGACAGTTGAAGATCAGCGAAGTCAAGGACGCGCTGCGCGCCGGGGGAGTCGTGGTCAGGTGAAGCTCAAGACCTGGCAGGCTCCGGCGGAAGTCAAGGTCGCTTCGGGCCTGTTGCTCGGCATCGCGCTCGCCTGGATCCTGGTCGTGCTGATCCCGGTGCTCGGCGCGGGCGCGTCCACGCGCACGTTCATCCTGCCGGTCATCAGCCTGGTGCTCGGCGCGCTCGTCGTCGCGGGCCTGGTGCTGAAGATGCCGTCGGCGCGCATCGCGGGCTTCGGCGTGACAGTTCTCCTCGGCCTCCTGCACGCCCTCGGCCTGCTCAGCGCCGAACTGTGGTGGGTGAAACTCTTCTCCGGCCTCGCTTTCGCCGGGTACATCTACGCGCTGGTCATGCTGAATTCGATGCCCCTGCGGCGTTATCTCCTTGGAGCGGCGGCATGACCCTCGATCCCGAACTCGCGTCCCGGCTCAAGCGCAACGCCGATGGGCTGATCTGCGCTGTCGTCGTCGAGCACAGTACTTCTGATGTGCTCATGGTGGCGTGGATGGACGACGAAGCCCTCGACCAGACGTTGAAGACCCGCCGTGCCACCTACTACTCCCGCAGCCGACGGCAGCAGTGGGTCAAGGGTGAGACGTCCGGGCACACCCAGCACGTCCGCGAAGTGCGGATCGACTGCGACGCCGACACAGTTCTCCTTCGCGTCGACCAGGTCGGGCCCGCCTGCCACACCGGCGAGCACAGCTGCTTCGACACCGACGAGCGCCTGCTCCTCGCCGACGTCCGGTGACCCCACGCGAAGAATTCCGGCGGGTCAAGATCCACACGATTTCGATCAAAGGCCAGGACGACGTCGACAAGGCGCCCCACCGCCTTGCGGAGGACCCGCTCGATCTCACGATGGCGACGCAGGTGGTCCGCAAGTTGCGATTCCGTTCGGCGGCCCTGCTCGGCGCCGGGCTGATCCTGGTGTTCGGCTTCTTCGAGCCGCTCGTCGTGGAAGGCGAAGCCGCCGATCCAGGAGCGGTTTGGGCATTCCTGCTCGTCGGATTCCTCTGCATCCTCCCGGCCGGTCTCGTGGCCTACCCGCGCTGGTCGCGGCGAGTCCGGTCGCTGGAGCGGACCGGCTGGCGTGAAGGCGTCGCGGAGGTCTTCACGAACGACGGTCTCTTCGGGCGTTCCGAGCTGCACGTCACCTATCCGTCGGGGAAGACGGAGATCCTCATGACGACCCGGCCGACCGCGCTGGTGCTTCCGGCGAGGGTGGCCAACGCCTCCGACGTCCAGGTCTGGATCGGCGGCGACTCCACGGCGTTGACAGTCCTTTTCGGATACGGGCCGTTCATGGTGGCCGCCAAACCTGTTTAGCTACCCGCGAGCGTCCGCTCACCTGCGAAGAAGAAGCGAGAAAAACCCGTGAACGTCGTCGCGAACATCCTGGTCGGGCTCGTCGCACTGATCCACGTCTACATCGTCGTGCTGGAGATGTTCCTCTGGACCACCCCGCGGGCGCGGGCGGCTTTCGGCACCACTGAGCAGTTCGCCGAGGAAAGCGCGCCGTTGGCCGCGAACCAAGGGCTGTACAACGGTTTCCTGGCCGCCGCGCTCGTCTGGGGCCTGATCGCGACCGACCCGACCGGGTTCGGCTTCAAGGTCTACGGCCTTGCCTGTGTGATCGTCGCCGGGCTCTACGGCGCGGTGACCGCGAGCAAGCGCATCCTGTTCGTCCAGGTCCTGCCGGGCGCGCTCGCACTGAGTGCCGTGCTCATCGCGCGGTGACCAGCCCGGCGGATTTCCACGGCGTCAAGGCGTCCCGGCGCACTGAGACCTTTGCCCGCTACGACGGGCCGATCGACCTCGACGTCGCCACCGAGGTCGTCGAGTTGCTCCGGCGTCGCGGGCCCGTCAGCTTCTTCCGCTGGCGGGGCCGGAGCCGCGCGCTCCTGCGGATCCCGTGGCGAGAGGGCCACGCTGTCGCGCACCGGCGCGGGCGCCGGTATCTGCTGGAAGTCCGGCTGGTTTCCGGGGTGGAGCTCACCTTGGTCACCACTCGCGCGGCACTGGTCACCCCGCCCGACCTCGTCGCGCTCGAGCGGCTCCGCGTGTGGGTCGGTGGCACGGGCGACCGGATGATCGTCCTGCTCGGGGATGTCCCGATGGTCGTGGCCGCGAAGAAGCCCGCTAAAGATCCCCGGTGAGATAGCGCTGGACGTTCGGGCCGACAGCCGCGACCAGGGTTTCGATATCGGTCGAGGCGAGCGGCTCAAACTTCGCCACGTAGCGGATCATGCCCATCCCGATGAGCTGGGACGCGCACAGCGTGGCGCGCAGCTCGGCCCGGTCCGCGTCCACCGGGCCCACCAGCTTGCTGAACAGCTGGTTCAGGAAGAGGTCCCGCAGCACATGGGCCACCTGCTCGTGCCCGGCGACGCTGCGGACCAGCGCGGTGAAGATGTCGCCGCCGCCGGAGTCCCACCGCGTCAGGAATGTACGCACGATCCGCTCACCGAGGTTTTCCATCGGCCCGGCGAGCAGTTCGGTGACCAGTTCGCGCGGATCGAACGGCAGGTCGAGCACGGCGCGGGCGAACAGGTTCTCCTTGCCACCGAACCAGTGGTTGACCATGGCCGCGTCGACCCCGGCGCGAGTGGCGATGGCGCGGACGGTCGCGCCGTCGTAGCCGGATTCGCCGAACACCTCGCGCGCGGCTGTTATGAGCGCGGTCTTCGTGTCCTGACCTGCTGGTCGGCGGCCGCGACGCTTGGTGGGTGTGGTCTCATGGGCAGGGGCAGGGGTCACGTCGTCCATCATGGACCTTGACCGGAAAGAATCCAACATTCAATGAATTTGTAGCCGCGTTCTTGGGGAATCGGCCATGCAGCACAATGAACGACATGGTCGCTAACGCCGCTTCCGCGGGCCTCGGCTCAGTGAGCCCTGCCCGTGACGACTTCCGCTCGCTGGCGGAGGGCCGTCGAGTCATCCCTGTCGTGCGCCGCCTGCTCGCTGACGGCGAGACGCCCGTCGGCGTCTACCGCAAGCTGGCCGCGAACCGGTCGGGCACGTTCCTGTTCGAGTCGGCGGAGAACGGCCAGTCCTGGTCACGATGGTCGTTCATCGGCGTCCACAGCCCGGCCGCGCTCACCGTGCGCAACGGCAAGGCCGTGTGGGTCGGCACGCCGCCGCAGGGCCTGCCCGTCGAGGGTGACCCGATGACGGTGCTGCGCGAGACTGTCGCCGCGCTGCAGACCGAACCGCTGCCCGGGATGCCGCCGCTGACCGGCGGGATGGTCGGGTACATCGGCTACGACGCGGTGCGCTGGCTCGAAAGGCTGCCGGAGCTCGCCGTCAAGGATCTCGACATCCCCGAGCTCACCATGCTTTTCGCGACCGATCTCGCCGCCTTCGACCACCACGAGGGCACGGTCACGCTCATCGCGAACGCCGTCAACTGGGACGACTCGCCCGAGCGCGTCGACGCGGCCTACGACGACGCGGTCCGGCGGCTCGACGAGATGAGCAAGCAGCTTTTCGTCCCCGCGCCGCCGACCACGGCCGTGTTCGACCGGCCGGCGCCGGAGTTCAAGCGGCACCGCAGCAAAGAGGACTTCCACAACGCGGTGAACACGGCTGTCGAGGCCATTCATGCGGGCGAAGCGTTTCAAATCGTTCCCTCGCAACGGTTCGAGATCCCGTCGGCCGCCGACGCGCTCGACGTCTACCGGGTGCTGCGGACGTCCAACCCGAGCCCGTACATGTACCTGCTTCGCCTCGACGGGTTCGACATCGTCGGGTCCAGCCCCGAGTCGCTGGTGACCGTGCGCGACGGCCGCGCGACCACCCACCCGATCGCCGGGACGCGCTGGCGCGGCGTCGACCCGGAAGAGGACGCCCAGCTCGCGAAGGACCTCCTCGCCGACGAGAAGGAGCGCGCCGAGCACCTGATGCTCGTCGACCTCGGCCGCAACGACCTCGGCAAGGTCTGCAAGCCGGGCACCGTGCGCGTGGTCGATTTCTTCGAAGTCGAGCGGTACAGCCACGTCATGCACATCGTGTCGACCGTGACCGGTGAGCTACTTCACGACAAGACGGCCTACGACGCCGTCGTTGCGTGCTTCCCGGCCGGAACGCTCTCGGGCGCGCCGAAGGTCCGGGCGATGCAGCTGATCGAGGAACTCGAACCGGTCCGCCGTGGGCTCTACGGCGGTGTCGTCGGCTATCTGGACTTCGCAGGGGACGCCGACACGGCGATCGCGATCCGCACCGCGCTGATGATGGACGGCACGGCGTACGTCCAGGCGGGCGGCGGGGTCGTCGCGGACTCCGACGCCGACTACGAGGACAACGAGTCGCTGAACAAGGCGCGCACGGTGCTTTCCGCGATCGCCGCGGCCCAGACGATGGTGCCGGCAGCGGTGCTTGATCCGAGCAGTGATGCCGCCAGTGTCTGAAAAGCGTCCACTATGGATGGTGGTGGCGGCGCTGGTGCTCGGCGCCGCCGCGTTGTGGGGCTCGTCACGGATCACGTGGTTGGCCGAGGACCGTGACGCCGGCGTGCGCGGAATCGTCCACTACACCGAAAACGGCGCCCAGCTGGCCGGCTCGCTCGTGCCGCTGGCGCTGCTCGCGCTCGCCGGAGTGGCCGGTATGGTCGCCACCGGCGGCTGGTTCCGCCGTGTTCTCGCTGCTCTCCTGGCACTCGGTGGCGTGGCCGCCTGCTGGGCCGGAATCGACGGCTTCGGGCACCCCGGCGGGTTCCCTGCCGGACCACTGGTCGCGGTGCTCGGGGGAATTCTGATGGTCGCCGGCGGGTTGCTGGGGATCAAGCACGCGGGCCGGATGCCACGGCTCGGAGCCCGCTACGCGGCACCGGGAACCAAGCGGGTGGCGCGGGATCCTGACGTCGAACTGTGGGAGGCGCTATCCGAGGGCGAGGACCCGACAACACCCCGTTGACGTGGTGCGTTCGGACCAACGGGATGCCCCAAGGCCGGTCGGCACAAGTGCGAGGGTTAGCATCTTTTCAGCGGGAAGGGGAAGGTTTTTGTGAGCGACCTTGCGAGTGAACCTGTGAACATAGCGGCCCTTGAGGGCGCCCGGTGAGCGTGCTGGAAGAAATCATCGACGGCGTACGCGCCGATCTCGCCGAGCGTGAGGCGGCTTTGCCGTTCGATGAACTCAAGCGACGTGCGGCCGCCGCCGTGCCTGCGCGTGATGTCATGGCCGCGCTCCGTGCCGAATCCGGCATCGGTGTCGTCGCCGAGGTCAAGCGGCGCAGCCCTTCGAAAGGCGACCTCGCCGAGATCGCCGATCCCGCTTCCCTGGCCAAGGATTACGCCGATGGTGGTGCCACCGTCATCAGCGTGCTGACCGAACAGCGCCGCTTCGGTGGATCGCTGGCCGATCTGGACGCCGTCCGTGCTGCGGTCGATATTCCCGTGCTGCGCAAGGACTTCATCGTCAGCCCGTACATGGTGCACGAGGCGCGCCTGCACGGAGCCGACATGGTGCTGCTGATCGTCGCCGCGCTCGAGCAGAACGCGCTCGTTTCCCTGCTGGACAGGGTCGAGTCACTCGGCATGACGGCGCTGGTGGAGATCCACAACGCCGAAGAGGCCGACCGTGCCCTGGAGGCGGGTGCCCATGTCATCGGCGTGAACGCCCGTAACCTGCACACCCTCGAAGTCGATCGTGACGTGTTCGGCCGGCTCGCCCCCGGGCTGCCGATGGACGTGTTCAAGATCGCCGAGTCGGGTGTCCGCGGTCCTGGCGACCTGATGTCGTACGCCGGTCACGGCGCCGACGCGGTGCTGGTCGGCGAGGGTCTCGTGGCCTCCGGTGACCCGAAGGGCGCGCTGATCAAGCTCGTCACCGCCGGTTCGCACCCCGCCTGCCCGAGGCCGTCACGGTGAGCGACAACCACGAGGCCGATCCGGGAAAGCACGAAGAAGAAGTCACGACCCGGGCCCACGAACACACCACGCACGATCCGGACGAGCGCGGCCATTTCGGCCCGTACGGCGGCCGGTTCCTGCCCGAAGCCCTGATCGGCGCGATGGACGAACTGTCCGCCGAGTACGACAAGGCGCGGACGGATCCGGAGTTCACGAACGAGTTCGCCCGGCTGCTGCGCGACTACGCGGGCCGTCCTTCGTTGCTGACCGAGGCATCGCGCTTCGCGAAGCACGCAGGTGGCGTGCGCGTGTTCCTCAAGCGCGAGGACCTGAACCACACCGGTTCGCACAAGATCAACAACGTGCTGGGCCAGGCGTTGCTGACCAAGCGGATGGGCAAGAAGCGGGTCATCGCCGAGACCGGTGCGGGCCAGCACGGTGTCGCCACGGCGACGGCGTGCGCGCTGCTCGACCTCGACTGTGTCGTGTACATGGGCGAGGTCGACACGGAGCGCCAGGCGCTGAACGTCGCGCGGATGAAACTGCTCGGCGCCGAGGTGATCCCGGTGAAGACCGGGTCGCGGACGCTGAAGGACGCCATCAACGAGGCACTGCGCGACTGGGTGTCCAATGTGGATACCACGCACTACCTGCTCGGCACCGCTGCCGGTGGCCACCCGTTCCCGGTCATGGTGCGGAACTTCCACAAGGTCATCGGCGAAGAAGCGCGGCGCCAGATCCTTGAGCAGACCGGCCGGCTGCCCGACGTCGTCGCCGCGTGCGTCGGCGGTGGCTCCAACGCCATCGGCATCTTCCACGGCTTCATCGACGACCCCGGCGTCCGGCTGGTCGGTTTCGAGCCGGGCGGACACGGCATCGACTCCGGCGAGCACGGCGCCACCCTGTCCGAGGGCACGCCCGGCACGTTGCACGGCGCGATGTCGTACCTGCTGCAGGACGAGGACGGCCAGACGATCGAGGCGTACTCGATCTCGGCGGGTCTCGACTACCCCGGTGTCGGCCCCGAGCACTCGTGGCTCAAGGACACCGGGCGCGCCGAGTACCACTCGATCACCGACGACGAAGCCATGCAGGCGATGCGGCTGCTGTCGCGGACCGAGGGCATCATCCCGGCGGTCGAGTCGGCGCACGCGCTGGCCGGGGTGCTCAAGCTCGGTCCGGAACTCGGCCCGGAGGGCCTGATCGTGGTGAACCTGTCCGGTCGCGGTGACAAGGACATGGACACCGCGGCGAAGTACTTCGACCTGGTGGACGAGGAGAAACTGTGAGCCTCGCAGAGGTCTTCAAGCAGACTCGCAGTGAAGAACGCGCCGCGCTCATCGGTTACCTGCCCGCCGGCTTCCCGACGGTCGAGGGGTCCAAGGATCTCCTGTCCGCGGTCATCGATGGCGGGGCGGATCTGGTCGAGGTCGGCGTGCCGTATTCGGACCCGGTCATGGATGGGCCGACGATCCAGGCCGCGGCGGTCGAGGCGTTGAAGAACGGCTTCCGGCTGAAGCACTTGTTCGAGGTCGTCGAGGCGGTGTCGTCGCGAGGCGGCAAGGCCGTGGTGATGACGTACTGGAACCCGGTCTACAAGTACGGGGTGGACCGGTTTTCGCGGGATCTCGCCGCCGCCGGCGGGCTCGGGATCATTACGCCGGATCTGACACCTGACGAGGGCGAGGACTGGCTGCGAGCTTCGGACGACCACGGCTTGGACCGGATCTTCCTGGTGGCGCCTTCCTCTTCGGAGGAGCGGATCGCCAAGACCGTTCAGGCGAGTTCCGGGTTCGTCTACGCGACCGCGGTCATGGGTGTGACCGGGGCTCGCGACGTTGTCGGAGCCGGGGCCCGGGAGCTGGTACGGCGTACTCGTGCGCACACCGACCTGCCGATCGGCGTCGGTCTCGGCGTCCGCTCCGGTGCCCAAGCCGCCGAGGTCGCCTCCTTCGCCGACGCCGTGATCGTCGGATCCGCACTGGTTACGCAGGCCGGATCCGGTGTCGACGCCGTCCGCGCCCTCTCCGCCGAACTCGCCGAGGGCGTCCGCAAAACCGTCGCCCCCGCCTAGCCCTCCACCCGCGCACAGACTGCCCTCACACGCGCACAAACGGCATGCACGCGTGTGAGGGCGCTCTGGGTACGGGGCTACTCGGGCATGGCGGAGGAGTGGTGGTTGGTGATGAGCCAGCGGCCGTGGCGCTTTTCGTAGACGAACGTGTAGCGCGCGTCGACGGCGCTCGGCCGGCCGTCGACGGTCAGGTCGAAGTGGTAGACCCCGGCGTTGATGGCGGTGTTGTCGTCCAGGATCGTGATGATCTCTTGGGTGAGTTTGCTTTTCGGCTGCTTCTCGAGGAATTCCTCGAAGTAGTCGATGAGCCCGGCGCGGTCGGTGCGCACGACGTTGGACAGTGTCGGCAGCAGCACGGCGTTGGGAGCGTAGAGGTCGGCCACCTTCGCCGGGTCATGCGAGGCCAGGGCCTGGTTCCACTTGACGAACTGGGCGTTGATTTCCTGGCGGGTCGGGCCGTGCCGCACTTCTTTGGAAACTGGAGCGTTGGAAACGGGAGCCGAAGCTCCCGCGGAAGTCGTGGAGGTGAAAGCGATGGTCAGGGCGAAACCGATTGCGGCTCCGACGCGTACGAGGCGCTTGTTACGCAATGTGAACTCCTGTACACCCGATCTAGTGATCAAAAAGCGAACTATCGGGCAATCAGGGCCAAAGCGGTAGACAGTATGCAGTACCCGTTACCTCTTAGTAACAACAAGCCACGTCGGATCACTCAGACGGGCAAATACGCGCACCAGTGATAGAAATGCTCAATTCACTCATAACTGGTGGTTATCGGAAAACGTCCCGCGATGAAAGGCCATTTGTAGGAATCGTGTACGCGGCTCACGCAGAGTTCCGCGCCATGGACGTCAACTTGACTGCGTTGGATCGCCGAAGGTTTCTCCGGGGAGCGGGACTGCTCGCGGGGGCGGGGCTGGCGGGTCTCACCCTGCCCGGCGTCGCGGACGCCGCGGTGACCGTCCCGCGGATCTACAGCTGTGACGAGTGGGGCGCGCGCCCGCCGTCGGACACCCTCGTCACCCTCGACCATCCGGCCAATCGCATCTTGATCCACCACATCGCGAGCGCGAACAGCACCGACTACTCACGCTCGCACGCGTTCCAGATCTGCCGCGACAACCAGCACGACCATATGGACAACAACATGTGGGCGGACACCGGCCAGCATTTCACCATCAGCCGCGGTGGTTACTCGCTCGAAGGGCGCCACGGCAGCCTCGCCACCTTGCGCGACGGCACGAAGATCGTCCGCGCCGCGCATTGCCCGGGGCAGAACGAAAACGCCATCGGCATCGAGAACGAAGGCCTCTACACCAGCGTCGAACCGCCGCAGGCGCAGTGGAATGCGCTGGTCGTCTTCAGCGCGTATGTCTGCAAGCAGTACGGCATCCCGGTCGAGGAGATCAAAGGACACCGCGACTTCTACAACACCGAATGCCCCGGCGAGAAGCTTTACGCGAAGCTTCCCCAACTGCGCATCGAAGTCGCCGCCGCGCTCAAACGCTAGTGGTGTCCCGGCAAATATTAATAGACCACTAATGCGTCCAGCGCATGGTGCGCGCGATCTCGTCTGCCGTCGCGCCCGCGAAAAGGGCCGCCTCGGCCTTGCGGATGTCCATCAACGTCGTCGCGAGCGGCGCCCCGAACGACTCGGTAAGCACGGTGTCGGCCTCGAAGGCAGCGACGGCTTCGAGCAGGTTCGTCGGCAGGCGTTCGATGCCACGGCGTTGGCGTTCTTCTTCGGCGAGCGTCCCCGGATCGACGTCGACAGGCTCCGGCAGCGTCGCCCCTTCGGCCAGTCCCGCGAGCCCGGCGAACAACAGGGCCGCGACGACCAGATACGGGTTCGCCGTCTGGTCGAAGGATTTCACCTCGACATTCGCCGCCGTGGCCCGTTCGCCGACGGAGCCCGTGACGAACCGCAGTGGCGCTTCGCGGTTCTCCAGCCCCCACACGCCGTAGACGCCCGCCCAGTGGTGCGGCTCGAGGCGTAAGTAGCTGACCACCGAAGGCGCGCCGACGGCCAGCAACGCGGGCAGCCGCCCGAGAATGCCCGCAATGAACGACTCCGCGACGCCAGTCATGCCGAACCGGCCGTCCCCACCGGCACAGACATTGGTTTCGCCGTCCCAGATGCTCAGGTGCACATGGCCGCCGTTGCCGACGCCTTCACCGGCGAAACGAGGGGTGAACGACGCCCGGAGCCCGTGCTGCCTGCTCACCGCGCGGATGGTTTCCCGCACCAGGACGTAGGTGTCCGCCGCATCCACCGGGTCGGAGGCCGCGACCGAAAGTTCGAACTGCCCGGGCGCGTACTCCGGGTGGATCTGCTCGACGGCGATCCGCTGACCCTCCAATGCGGACACGAGCGCGCGCAGGTAGTCCGAATGCTGGGAAAGCCTGGCGTAGCCGTAGCCGGGCCCGCGAACGGCCGAGGTGATGTCGTCCGGCGCGCTCTCGGCAGTGATGATCCACTCGACCTCGAAAGCCATCCGCGCGGTGTAACCGCGCTCCGCGAGCCGCTGGGTCGCGTCCTTCGCGAGCCTGCGCTGGTCCTGCGGATGCACCACGCCTTCCTGGTCGTAGCGGTCGGCGGGGGCCCATGCCCAGCCGGGCTGTGCGGAAAGCGCCGTCAGCCGCTCCAGATCCGGATGCAGCCGGAGATCCCCGACCGCACCGTGCGAGTACTCGCCGTCGATGAGGTCGTCGTTGAACAGGAAGAAGTCGAACGAGCAGGAAGTACCGACACCCCACGCCGCCGCGGTCGCCAACCGGTTCAGCGGCACCGCTTTCGCCCTGGTGATACCGCTGTTGTCCACCCAGGTCAGCGCGACCAGTTCGACGCCGCGCGCGGTCATGCGGGCACTCAGTTCGTGTGCTCGAGCGCCCTGTGCCGCTCGATCGAGCTCGCCCATTTCGCTCCTGACGATGATGGAAAGCGTGTTCGGGAATCGAGGTGCATCGTGTCAGAAACCGGCCTTCGCCGCTCCCTTTCGGCATGGCAAGCCGCCGGGCTTTCCGTCGCGCTGATGGCGCCGAGTATGGCCGCCAACATCAATCCACAACAGACAGCGTCGGCGGCTGGGCGGGCCGTCCCGCTCGCGTTTTGCTGTCGGCCGTCACCCTCGGTCCGCGCGCCGGTTTCCTCTCGGGTATCGGACTCCTTGACACGTATACCTTTTATGCCGTCGAGACGGCGTCGGCCGCCGGGACGCTGGGCACCGCGAAGAAAACCGGGTCCCGGCTGCAGTACGCATTGAGCCGCGACGCCATCGGCGAGCGCGGGATCGGCAAGACCACCGGGCGGAGCGCACCGGCGATCGCCGCGACGGCCGTGGCCGGGCTGGAGATGCTGATCATCGTGGTGTGCGCGACATTCTTCGGAGCCACCGCGGCGGTGGCCGCCGCCGGAGTCCTGCTGCGCGCGGCGCGTCGGGCAGAGATTCGGTGTCGAAGGAGGAAGATGATCGGCGTGCTGCCCTTCGTCGCAGATCTCCGCCTCGTCGACCATCACTGCCACGGCCTCGTCTCGGCCGAGTTGGACCGCCCGGCGTTCGAGGGAATGCTCACCGAGGCCGACACGGTTTCGTGGCTGGGCACCACCCTGTTCGATTCGCTGATCGGGCTGGCGGTGCGCCGCTGGTGCCCCCCGGTCCTCGACCTCGAGCCGCACGCCACGGCCGACGAGTACCTCGCCCGCCGGGCCGACCTGACGGCGAACGAGGTCAACGGGCGGTTCCTGCGCGCGACGGGCACCGCCGACTTCCTGGTGGACGGCGGATTCCAGCCGGACAAGCTGACGAGCAGCGCGGAACTCGCCCGCCTGGCGCAGGCCCGCGCCCATGACATCGTGCGGCTGGAACAGGTCGCCGAAGACGTCGTATGGGCGGGAACGTCCGGAATAGGGTTCGCTGACGCGTTTTCGGCCGAGTTGGAGAAGCGGACGGTGAACGCGGCGGGGGTGAAGTCGATCGCCGCGTACCGCGTCGGCCTGGACCTGTCCGGTGAGCGGCCCAGTTCCGCCGATGTCGCGCTGGCGGCCGGGAGCTGGCTCGCCGACGTCGACGCGGGCGCGCCGATCCGGCTGGCCGACGAGGTGCTGCACCGGTTCCTGATCTGGACCGGAATCGACCTCGGCCTGCCCGTGCAGTTCCACGTCGGCTACGGCGATTCCGACGTCGACCTGCACCGCTGCAACCCTTTGCTGCTGACGGACCTCTTGCGTGCGACGCGGCGAACCAGGGTCCCGATTTTGCTGCTGCACAACTACCCGTATCATCGCGAGGCCGGGTATCTGGCGCAGGTCTTCGAGCACGTGTTCGTCGACGTAGGCCTCGCGACGCATAACGCCGGTCACCGAGCAACGACGCTCATCGCGGAGACACTGGAAATCACCCCGTTCGGCAAGTTCCTGTTCTCGACCGACGCGTTCGGTCTGGCCGAGCTGTACCACGTTGGAACGCTGCTCTTCCGTCGCGGACTTTCGGACTTTTTACAGAAAGGCCTCGACGCCGACGAGTTTTCGGTCGCCGATGCGGAACACATCAGCCGGCTGATCGGCGCCGAAAACGCCAAGAGGGTCTACGGATTGGACGCGTAAGTGAGCTCAGAGCTGTGGGATGACTGGCTGAGTGCCGTCTCCGCCGAGTTGCCCGCCGCGATCGAGCTGCGTCACCGGTTGCACGCCGACCCCCGCGTCTCCGGGGACGAAGAGGACACCACGCGCGAACTCGTACAGGCTCTCGCGCTGGACGACGGCCTGCGGATGGCCAAGACCGGCCGCTCGCTGCTGATCGACGGCGCCGAAACCGGCGGGGCGATCGCGCTGCGGGCGGAGCTCGACGCGCTGCCGGTGGCCGAGGCGACAGGGGCGCCGTGGGCGTCGGAAAGCTCGGTGATGCACGCCTGCGGACACGACGTCCACATGGCCGCGCTCGTCGCCGTCTGCCGTGCGGCTGCGCAGGTCGGCGTGCCCCGGCCGATCCTCGCGCTGCTGCAGCCGCGGGAGGAAACGGCTCCCTCGGGCGCTTTCGACGTCGTCGAGTCCGGGTTGCTCGACGAGCACGACGTCAGCGCGGTGATCGGCGTACACGTCCAGCCACGGCTGCCCGCCGGTGTCGTTTCGGCGGCGCCGGGCCCGATCAACGCGTCGACCGACCAGTTCGAGATCGTGGTGACCGGGCAGGACGGTCACGCCGGGTACCCGCATCTGCTGCGCGACCCGATCCTCGCGCTGAGCCAGATCGTGGTGAGCCTGCAGACCATCGCCAGCCGCCGGATCGACCCGGTCTTCGGCGCGGTGTGCTCGATCGGGCGCATCAACGCCGGCACCGCCGCCAACGTCGTGCCCAAGGAGGCGACTGCGCTCGGCTCGCTGCGGCTGATGCGGGACTCCGATCGCGAAGAGGCCATCGAAATTCTCGGCGACATAGTCCAGGGCACCGCGCGGTCACACGGCTGCGAGGCAGTACTGCGGGTCATGTCGGGGGAACCCGTGCTGCACAACGATTCCGGCCTCGCGACACGTGCACAGACCTGGCTGGCGCGTGGGGGTGTCGGCATCGATACCGAGTTCCGTTCCTTCGGCGCGGACGACTTCGCGCACTACTGCCGGGCGACCCGCGGGCTGATGATGTTCGCCGGCCTCGGGGACACCGCCGGCTCGCCAAGCCTGCACGACGAGCGTTTCCTTCCTCCGGACAGCGCGATCTCGTTGGTGGCCAAGGCTTACGTCGCGGGCTACCTCGCCGCGCTCAGCTAGCTATCCCGTCTTCGGTGGATTGCCGGGGTCCGGGGATCTGGATCCAGCCACGTACGCGCTGGCCGGCGATCTGGACGTGCACCCGGGGGTCGAAGGCGCGGACGTCGATCCCGTCGTAGCCGTGCCTGATCACCGAGCGGTGGATCTCCTGTGAAACGACGAGCACCAGCGGCTCGGACGTCTGCTTGAGGGTCTTCTTCAAAGTGGGGGAGTTGAGCAGGCGGAACGTGATGTCGATGTCCTCGCCGTAGCACCCTCGGGTGTCGTAGTGGACGTCACCGGCATGCACCGCGGCGCGGAGGCGGAACTGGTGGTCGGGGTGCTCCGCGGCGTGCTGGGCGAGCAGTCCGGTGAGCTTCGGGATGACCCGGCTCAGCAGCACGGTCTTGGGAGCCTGGGTGACGGGGTGGATCAGGACGAGGATCCCGTCGCCCCGGTCGATGAGGGGGTCTCGGTGCTCATCGGTGATCCCGGCCTCGAGCAAGGCCTCTTCGAGGAGTTCGTAGAGCACGCGCCTGAGCTGGGCGCGCACCGGGTTGGTCCTGGTCGTGGAGCCTTCGATGTCCACCGCCACGATTGCGCGGTGATAGGGCAGTACTGGAAGCAGCGCGTTCATTTCAACCCCTCCTCAGTCACTATGGACCGTTGGACGAAGCAGCGTGGTGGGTGTTGCTGTCCTGGTGCACGAGCACGCTCATGGCCGTCCCATCGTTCGAGAACTGAACTTCACTGAAGTTCGCTTGAATTCGATAGGCTTCAGAGTAAGCCCTGGAGGGCGGCTGAACAATACGAACGAGACGGCATCTACCTGCAAGATCGCGGTTCGACACGCGTTTCGCTGGGGTGCTGGTAGGAGCGGTACCACAGCAGGTATGGTGGATGCTTCAGCTCATGAACTGAAGTTCACTGGAGGGCCTAGGACTGTGCTGCCAGCCGAAGACTCACGCCAAGCGCTCGCACGCCGGTTGAAGGCGTTGCGGGAAGACTACTGGCCTGGTCAAGGGATCACGCAGCTGCAGCTCGCAGAAGCCTTCGGCACCAAGAAGCCGCTGAGCGTCTCCCTGATCTCGTCCTGGGAGAGCACGTCGAAACCGGTGGCCCCGCCGGTGTCACGGCTGGTCGCCTACGCAGGTTTTTTCGCTACCCGCCGGTCGGTCGAGCAGGAATCGTTCCGCGTGCTCCCGACAGCGCAGCTGGACGTGGTGGAACGCGCTCGCCGGGACGATCTGCTGCGAGAGCTGACCGAGCTGAGGACGGCCGCGCTCAGGGAGCCCATCCGGTCCGTGACTCCCGAGCCCACCGGCACTGGCCTGTGGCACTTCCCGGATCTGCGGACCGTGACCATCGTCTGCGCGCAACTGCCGGCCAAGCTGCTGCGCGAGGGCTTCTCGTACGCCGATCCGAACAGCCCGGATTACGTCGAGCTGTACAAGTACGCGGACCCGGATGCCCTGATCGAGTTGTACGGCCATATCCGGGCCGTCAATCCGATGCTCCAGGTGAACTTCCGTACCGCGCTGGAACTCACGCCGGACGACTACACCACGCATCTCGTCCTGCTCGGTGGCGTGGACTGGAACGTGGTGACGCGGGACCTGCTCTCGCGGGTCGAACTGCCGGTGCGCCAGGTGGTTCGCGTCGAGGAATCCGGTGACGTCGGCGGATTCGAGGTGGACGGGCACGCGCAGCTGTTCGCGCCCCAGATCGACCGCAACGGGCATCTCGTCGAGGACGTGGCGCACTTCTACCGCGATGTGAACCCGTTCAACGCCAAGCGTACGGTCACCATCTGCAACGGGATGTATGGGCGAGGCGTCGTCGGCGCCGTGAGGGCGCTGACCGACGTGAAGTTCCGGGACCGTAACGAGGCCTATCTGAAGGCCCGCTTCGAAAACATGGACGCATTCAGCATAATCTCCCGTGTCTCCGTCGTGATGGGCCAGGTGCTCACTCCCGATTGGACCGTCGCCGAGACGCGGCTACACGAATGGCCGGTTATCCCTTGAGCATCAGCACGGTCATGGCTACGGCTGTGGCACCTTCGGCACATCACCACGGGTCACACCGGCTCCTGCTGAGTCCCGTGGGCGCCGCTGATTCCGTCCCCGCGGACGTCGACGCGATCATCGTGCCGACCTCGCGCCCGACCGCCAACCTGAGCAAGGCGATCGCGCTCGCCGCGGAGCTCGACTGCCTGCTTGTCGCCCTTTGCAGCAAACTGGCCAAGGCGGACGGCGCGGAGAGGGAAGCCCGGAAATCCGGGGTGAAGATCGTCGCCATCGACACCGGCACCCTGCCGTCCGGGCTGATGCCCGAGTTCGCGACCAGCACCAGGCTCCGGTCGACCGAGTTCCACCGGTCGACCGACCTCAGCAGCAAGCGCAATCTGGGGCTGCTCCTCGCGGATGTCATCGGCTGGGAACGAGTCGTCTTTCTCGACGACGACATCACCGTCCACAGGCCGGACGACCTTCGCGACGCGGCGGGGCTCCTCAGCTGTCATGCGGCGGTCGGTCTCGCCAACGACGGCTACCACGACAACTCGGTGGTCTGCCACGCCTACCGGGACGCCGGCGGCCGTCAGGACAGTTTCATCGGGGGTGGCGCGCTCGCCGTCGGAGAGGAGTCGTTCCGGTCCTTCTTCCCCAACATCTACAGCGAGGACTGGTTCTTTCTGATCGGTGAGAACAACCGCCTGCGGCGCACCGCGGTCACCGGTAAGGCCCTCCAGTCGCCGTACGACCCCTTTTCGGACATCCGGCGGGCGCGGGCGGAAGAGTTCGGCGACTGCCTTGCGGAGGGCATTTACCGGCTGCTGGACTCCGGTGGCCGGATCCAGGACGCCACCTTCAAGTACTGGCGGGGATTTCTCGACAGCCGCAGGCGTTTCATCGACGACGTCCGCCGTATGGTCGCCGCGTCGGGCCTCGATCCGGTCCTGAAAGCACGTCGTCTCGCCGCCCTCACGGCAGCGCGTAACCGCAGCATGAGCATCACGCCGAAGCTCTGTGTCGACTACCTGCGCTGGTGGCGGGCCGACCGCGACCGCTGGAAGCTGCACCTCGAGGACATCCGAGAGGAGCACGGCTTCGATCTGGAGCTGGAGAAGGCACTCGCCAGGCTCGGCCTCATGCACTGCTCGCGGATAGCGGTTTGACCAGCATGTAGCAGGTCTCCGGGCAGACTTTCCGCGTCCCGTCGGCCTGTCTCACTTCGGCGGAGCAGATCACGGTGTCGTGCTCCCACCGCTGGTACCCGAGCCGTTTGTACAGGCGCTCGGCGTTGGTGTTGTCGATGTTGACCGCGAGTGCCACCCGGTCGTACCCGAATTCGGCCAGGATCCGCTCCGCCTCGGTCACCAGTTTCGTGCCCACGAGCCGGTTGCGATGCGTGGCGAGCACCTCGACGTGGTTGAGCAGTGGCACGCCCGTCAGATGCGCGCGGACTTCCGGCTCGTCGGCGCGTTCCATCCACAGGTACACCGTGCCGATGGGAAGCCCGTCAGTCCAGGCCATGAGCAGCACCCCCAGCCCGTCGGCCTGCCTGGTCAGCCGGTCGGCGAAGAATTCCCTGTCACCGAGCTCCGCCGGCAGTATCCGGAGCTCGGTGTCGCGTGCGGGCCGGATCTCCACGTCGTTCGTCGGACTCACGAATTTGCCCCTCCCGAAACCCTGAACCTCGATTCTGCCCGCAACCGGCGCCGGACGGGGACCTGCGGAAGTCGGGCCGTAGACGGACCTAATCGCCGGCACGTTACGGTGACCCCGTGTATTCCGCCGCGGCCGCCTTCCTCGCGACCATCCCCAGCCCTGACCGGGGCGTGTGGCACATCGGGTTCATCCCGATCCGGGCCTACGCGCTGTGCATCATCGCCGGCATCGTCGTGGCCCTCTGGTGGGGCGAACGCCGCTGGATCGCGCGCGGCGGCACGAAGGGCACGGTCATCGACGTCGCCGTGTTCGCGGTGCCGTTCGGCCTGGTCGGTGGCCGCCTCTACCACGTGATCACGGACTACTACCGCTACTTCGGCCCGGGCAAGAACCCGATCGACGCGCTGAAGATCTGGGACGGCGGCCTCGGTATCTGGGGCGCGGTGGCTCTGGGTGCGGTCGGTGCGCTGATCGCGTGCCGTAAGAAGGGCATCCCGCTGCCGGCGATGGCGGACACCCTCGCCGCGCCGCTCGTCGTCGCGCAGGCCATCGGCCGCCTCGGCAACTACTTCAACCAGGAACTCTACGGCGCGCACACCACCCTGCCGTGGGGCCTGGAGATCTACGAGCGGATCAACCCGGACACCGGCGCCACCGACATGCTCGGCGGGGTCGCCGTGGGGCACATCCCGCTGGCGAGCAGCCCGGTGCACCCGACGTTCCTCTACGAGCTGCTGTGGAACCTCGGCGTCGCGCTGCTGGTGGTGTGGGCGGACAAGAAGTTCCGGCTCGGCCACGGCCGTGCGTTCGCCGTGTACGTCATGGGTTACACCGCTGGGCGCGGCTGGATCGAGCTGATGCGGACCGACGACGCCAGCCACGTGCTCGGCCTGCGGGTCAACGTGTGGACGTCGATCCTGATGTTCATCGCCGGCGCCGTGTACTTCGTGCTGGCCAAGAAGCGCGGCCAGCGGGAAGCGCCGGAGTTGTTGCGAGGCAAGGACTACGAAGAACCGGCGGCCATTGACGCCGCCGGGGACGAGGCAGGGCCTGAGAACGCCGAGTCCGAGAACGCCGAGTCCTCGGACAAACCCGCCTCCGAAGAGGTGTCGGTTCCGGCCGAACCGACACCGGAGACGCCCGCCGAGGACCCGAAACCCGAGGACACCGCGAAGTAAGCTCCGAAGCCGCCACGGCCACTTCGGTCGCGTGCGACGCGACCGAAGTGGCCATTTGGCTGTTACTCGTCGAGTGGGGAGCCGCCGAAGTAGTCGTCGTCCCCGGGCTCGTCGGCGCTCGGACGACGTCGTGGCGGCGGTGACGGCTTGGGTGGCGCCGCGGGAGGCGGCTCAACCGGTGCCGGCGGTGGCGGCGGGGTGCCGTTGTCCTGCAAGGCGGTGCCTTCGCCGAAGTAGTCCTCTTCGGACAGTTCGGCAGGCGGGGGAGCGGGAGTCGCCGTCCTGGTCTCGTTGAGCGAACCCGTTTCGCCCGCGGCCTCCAGCACGTCGTCGAGGGTGTGACCCTCCTCGAACTCCTGATAGACGTCGGTCAGCGGCGCGATCCGCGTCATCAGCGCGTTGCGGACGTCCGGATCCTGGAACGCGCGGCCTTCGAGGACATCGGCCCAGGTGAGCTCGCCGGCATCCACCTTGCGCTTGAGCACGCGCATCTCCTCGGGAGCGTTGGCGCGCTCTGCCTCGGCCTTGATCGCGGCGATGTCCTCCGGGCCGGCGATGGGCGGCTGCCGCGGCAGGTCCATCTCGTCGACTTCTTGTTCGAGTTCCCTGGACCTCTCCACCGTCTCGTCGAGCCGGGTTTCGGCTTCGCGCAGTTCCGGCGGTTTCCAGGAATCCTGGTCGGTGGTCACGACTTCTCCGTGGTGCTCGCGTGGTTCTCGCATGGTTCAGAGCCGGCCGGATATCCGGCCGCTCAGGTTCTGGCTCTTCGGCTGCACCGCGTCCTGATGTGCGGTGTCGTTCACCCCGGTCGCGGTGTCCTTGATATCGGTCACGCTGTCCTTGATACCGTCGAAGTCGCCCTTGACGTCCTTCGCGGCGCCGCCGACGTCCTTGGCGAACTGTTTCGCGTCGGCGAAGCTGCCGATGTCCTTGATCTTGCCCAGCTGGGAACCGACCTTCTGCAGCGAGTTCCACATCTCGCCGACCTTTTGCACGGTCTCCTTCACGAGGTCGACGATCTCGATGATCTTCTGATAGAGCTGGTAGGCGTCCCAGATCAGTTCCGCCGCGCGGACCCAGCCGTACGCCGGGATCCAGATCTTGGCGATCGCGTCGATCACCTTGTCAACCAGGGTCTTCAGCAGGTCGAGGGCTTTCGCGCACAGCCGCTGGGAGACGTCGGCGACCGATTGGAAGCCCTTCGCGATGACCTCGGCGACCTTGGCTTCAACCGTCAACCCGATCTTGAAGCCGGTGTCCACGTAGTTCTTGTGTGCCTCCGCCGCTTTGCCCTTCCAGCTGCCGCTGACGATCTCGGCGTTGCCGGACATGGTGGCGGAGAACTGTTTCATGCTGTCGGCGATGGTGTTCCAGGCTTCGGCGTTCTGCTGGATCTTGTTGAAGTCACCGGTGATGGGCATGATCACGGTCTGGACCAGGCTGTTCCCGGTGACCTGCTCGAATGCCCAGTCCACCGCGGCAACCTGCCAGCCGGCTTCTTCCACCATTTTCTGGATGTTCTCGCCGCTCGGGGCGGGAGGTGGTTGCAGGACGGCGATGATCTCGGTGCCGTCGGCGAGCGTGCCTTCGGGCTTTACCGCTTCGAAGTCGCCGTCTTCGTGGCCACGGCCGTCTTCGCGCCGCCGCTGCCTGTTCTCGTTGCGGGTGTCTTCTTGATTCTTCGCCTTTTCTTCCGGAGTCTCTTCCTTTTTCTTGTCGTCGCTCTTGTTCCTGGTCTTGACCACGCCGGGTCCCCCTCTCGATTCCCCGCTCAGCCGCGGTCGTTGTAGCCCGGCACGCCGCCGGTGATCCCGCCACCGACCATGCCGCCGTCACCGAGATCGGCGCCCCCCGCGCCACCGGCGCCGACGGTATCCAGCTGTCCCAGGATGTCCTGCAGCGCCTTGGTGACTTGCTTGTCGTGCTCTTCGTAGGTCTTCGCGACGTCGGTCATCCCGGCGGCGAGCGAGCTCAGCCGCTCCTTGCCGAACTTCAAGGTCTCGCCGAACAGCGAGCCGACCAGGTCGACCGCGGGGTGCAGGATGGTGAGCAGCCCGGTGAAGCCCGATTTGTCGCATCCATAGGTGTGCATGTATTCACCGATCGCGTCGGCCGCCGAGTTGAGCCCTTCGATGTTCTGGGCATAGGCAGTCAGCGCGTCGGGCTTGACGTCGTACCCCGTCACGGATTCCCCCCGAATAGAGTCGATCAGATGGCCGGAGTATGGCAGCCGCCAACGGACTCTCGTGGGATTTCGGAAAAGGAACCCCTGAAAGGGCTGCAGACTCTCGTGAGTGTTTCGCGGGTTTCTAACCCCGCGAAACACTCACGAGCGAACGGGCACGATGGCGAGGTGCCCGCTGGTCGTCGTGAGGACCTCGACCCGGGCGGCGTAGTGCCGCTCGACGCGTTTGGCGGTGAGTACTTCGGCCGGTGGTCCCGCTGCCGCGACGCGGCCGCTGTCGAGGAGGAGCAGCGTGTCGGCGTACTGCGCGGCCAAAGTCAGGTCGTGCAGGGTGGAGACGACCGTGGTCCCGTCTTCGCGGCTGAGGCGGTCGACGAGTTCGAGCAGGGCCTGGGCATGCCCGATGTCGAGTCCGGTGGTCGGTTCGTCGAGCAGGAGCAGGTCCGTTTTCTGGGCGAGCACCCTGGCGAGCACGGCGCGTTGACGCTCACCTCCGGACAGCGTGCGCAGCGTCCGCCCGGCGAGGTCGCCGAGATCCAGCCGGGCCAGCACATCATCCACAATGGACAGATCGCGAGGGCCCTCGCGGGCGAGCGTGCCGAGGTGCGGAGTCCGGCCGAGCAGCACGTAGTCGGTGACCGTGAGTCCTTCGGGGAGCACCGGATCCTGCGGCGCGTAGCCGATCAGACGGGCTCTTTCCTTACGGGACAACGAGGACTTGCCGTGAACCAGGATCTCACCATGATCCTGGCGCAGCAGTCCGGCGATGGTTTTGAGCAGGGTCGACTTGCCGGCGCCGTTCGGCCCGACGATCCCCAGCCAGCCTCCCGCCGGAACATCCACGTCGACGCCCTGGACGACCGGGTCGCCGTTGTATCCGGCGTGCACGCCGCGGAGCCGAAGCGCTGTGAACGGACCTTTCACAGCGCGCGCCCCTTGACCGATCGCAGCACCAGTACGAAGAAAGGTGCCCCGGCGAACGCCGTCACCACCCCGAGTGGGAGCTCGCCGGGCAGGGCCGTGCGGGCGATGTGATCGGCGACGATGAGGAAAGCGGCGCCACCGATCAGCGAAAGCGGGATCACCACCCGGTAACTGGCGCCGAACAGCATCCGCACGACATGCGGCACGACGATGCCGACGAAGCCGATCAGCCCGCTCACCGCCACCGCGGCCGCCGTCGCCAGCGAGGCCGCCGCGAGCAGGAGCAGCCGGACCCGCGCCGGGCGGATGCCGAGCGACGCGGCTTCGGCGTCGCCGAGCGTCAGGACGTCGAGCAGGCGCGCGCAGAGACACAGCACGATCGCCGCGGCGCCCACGTACGGCAGCGCGATCCACACCTCGCGCCAGCCGCTGATGTTCAACCCGCCCAGCATCCAGGTGTAGACCTGCTTGATCGTGTCGGTGTTCAGCTGCTGCACGAAGGTCTGGATCGCGGTGAGGAACGCCGCGACGGCCACCCCGGCGAGCAGCAGCGTCGCCGTCCCGGTGCCACCCGATGACTTCCCGAGCAGCCAGCTGAGGCCGACGCCGCCCAGCGCGCCGGCGAACGCGGCCAGCGGGAGCGGGCCGATCACCCAGCCGGTGGTCGCGGGCAGCAGGACGACCACCATCGTCGCCGCCATGCCGGCCCCGGCCGCGGCGCCGAGCAGGTACGGGTCGGCCAGCGGGTTGCGGAAGACACCCTGGAACGCGGCGCCCGAACTGGCCAGCGCCGCGCCGACCAGCCCGGCCAGTAACACTCGCGGCACGCGCAACTGCCAGACGATCGCCGCTTCGCGTTCCGACAACGGAGACCGGCCGCCGGTCACCTGCGCGACGATCTCGCCGAGCACCCGCTGCCACCCCAGCCCACCGGCTCCCACCAGCACCGAAGCGCCGGCGACCACGATGAGTACCAGCAATCCCAGCAGCACCGTGCGCACCTTGAGCCTCGATGCGAGCGTAGAGGAGGGCGTTTTCCCCTTGTTCATGAAGAGGCGGCGACGGCGGTGGAGACGGCGCGGGCGAGGTCGGTGATGCGCGGGCTCCAGCGGGACGCGATGTCGTCGTCGAGGGGGAAGACGCGGTTGGTCTTGACGGCCGTGAGCGTGTTCCAACCGGGACGCGCGGCGACGGTTTGCGCGTTCTGGCCGCAGCATTTGGTGTCCGCCAGGAAGATCAGCGCGGGATCGGCCTGGATGATCTTCTCGGCGGAGAGCTGCGGGTAGCCGCCCGACGCCGTGGGGTCGGCGCCGTCGGCGATGTTGGTGAGGCCGAAGAGGTGATAGAGGCTGCCGAGGAAGGTCGCCGAGGTCACGCTGTAATACGTCTGATCGAGTTCGTGGTAGTAACTCAGCGGCGCGGAGGGCTTCGGGGTGTCGGCGACGAGCTTGTCGATGTCGGCCTTCGTCCGGCGCGCCAGGTCTTCGCCCTCGGCCTTGTGCCCGGTCGCCTCACCGAGCTGTGCGAACTGGGCGTACGCGGCGTCGAGCGTCTTCGCGTCGGGCATCACGAGGATCTTGGTGCCGGTCTTCGCCAGCGCGGCCGTCAGGTTGGTGACGTCGGAGGAGACGATGACGAGGTCCGGTTTGTGCGAGGCGATCGCCTCCGGATCCGGCGTGAGTCCCGAAAGGGTTGTGCGCGGCGCCTGCTCCGGGTATGTCGACGCGGAATCCACGGCCACGACCTGCTGCCCGGCGCCGACGGCGAACAGCGTTTCGGTCGCCGACGGTGAGAGCGACACGATCCGCGCGGGGCGCTTCTCCTGCGCGGGGGGAGCCGTTTCGTCGCGCGTGGCGCACCCACTCAGCGCCATGGTTCCGAGAAGCGCAAGCACCCAGGTCAGACTGCTGCGGGGACCACGTCGTCGTCGAGGTGTGCTGAACATTTCCAGGACGCTACCAGCGCTCAAGTAGTGCTCCGGAGCGGTTCGCAGGGTAAGGTGACCCCACTGTTCACCAGGTATGCTTAGCTCGGCGAACTACTCGCGGCTCATCAAGAACGATGTCGTTCTGCACACCCAGATCGTTACCGTTCGGATGATCAAAGCGCGTCCGGGCGGGTGCCTCTATGTTTCTTGGGTGTTAAAGTCGCGCAAACGAACGGGCCATCGTCGTCCCGTGCGCAGACCCCCGGGGGATGTCCCGAACACGCACGAACACGACGAAGGAGGTCCCCTCATGATCTTCTCCGCCCTTCCAGGCAAGCAGGGTCTCTACGATCCCGCCACCGAACAGGACTCCTGCGGTGTCGCCATGGTGGCCGATGTCCAGGGACGCCGTTCGCACGGCATCGTCGCCGACGGCTTGACCGCGCTGACGAACCTGGACCACCGCGGAGCGGCGGGCGCCGAGCCGACCAGCGGTGACGGCGCCGGCATCCTGCTGCAACTGCCGGACGAGTTGCTCCGCGAAGAAGTCGAGTTCGCGCTGCCCCGGCCGGACAAGCGCGGGCACCACCGCTACGCCGCGGGTATCGCCTTCCTCCCGGCCGATCCGGAGCAGCGCCGCAAGGCCGTCGCCCTGATCGAGAACACCGCGGACGAAGAGGATCTCGACGTCCTCGGCTGGCGGGAGGTGCCGGTCGACGCCGACGCCGCCGGCCTGGGTCCCACGGCCCGTGCGGTGATGCCCCATTTCGCCATGCTGCTCGTTTCGGGCAAGCCGGACGGCGACGGGCAATGTCCGAGCGGGCTCGAACTCGAAAGGCTCGCCTTCTGTCTGCGCAAACGCGTGGAGAACGACAGCGTGACAGCGGGCTGCGGCACGTACTTCCCCTCGCTGTCCTCGCGCACGCTCGTCTACAAGGGCATGGTCACTCCGGAGCAGCTGCCGCTGTTCTTCGCCGATCTGAAGGATTCCCGGCTCGCCAGCGCCGTCGCGCTCGTGCACTCCCGGTTCTCCACCAACACTTTCCCGTCGTGGCCGCTGGCGCACCCGTTCCGGTTCGTCGCGCACAACGGTGAGATCAACACGATCCGCGGCAACCGCAACCGCATGCGGGCGCGTGAGGCGCTGCTCGAGTCCGATCTGATTCCGGGTGACCTGACCAGGTTGTACCCGATCTGCTCCGGCGACGCGTCGGACTCGGCGTCCTTCGACGAGGTACTCGAACTCCTGCATCTCGGCGGCCGCAGCCTCCCGCACGCGGTACTGATGATGATCCCGGAGGCCTGGGAAAACCACATCTCGATGGACCCTGCGCGCAAGGCGTTCTACCAGTTCCATGCCAGCCTGATGGAGCCGTGGGACGGCCCGGCGTGTGTCACGTTCACCGACGGCACGCTGGTCGGCGCGGTGCTGGACCGCAACGGCCTGCGCCCGGCGCGCTGGTGGCAGACGGCCGACGGCCGCGTGGTGCTGGCCAGCGAGGCAGGCGTACTCGACGTCGCACCGGGCGACGTCGTCGCCAAGGGCAGGCTGAAGCCTGGCCGGATGTTCCTGATCGACACCGAAGCCGGCCGGATCGTGGACGACGAAGAGGTCAAGTCGTCGCTCGCGAAGGAACTCCCGTACGAGGGCTGGCTGCACGCGGGGCTGCTGCAGATCGCCGATCTGCCCGACCGCGACCACATCGTGCAGAGCCACGACTCGGTCCTGCGTCGTCAGCTTTCCTTCGGCTACACCGAAGAAGAGCTCAAGATCCTGCTGACGCCGATGACGGAGAAGGGCGCGGAGCCGCTCGGCTCGATGGGCACGGACACTCCGCCCGCGGTGCTGTCCCAGCGATCCCGGCTGTTGTACGACTATTTCAAGCAGGGCTTCGCGCAGGTGACCAACCCGCCGCTGGACGCGATCCGCGAAGAGCTGGTCACCTCGATGAGCCGGATCATGGGCCCGGAGCGCAACTTGCTCGAGCCCGGGCCGGCATCGTGCCGCCACATCCAGCTGCCGTACCCGGTGATCGACAACGACGAGCTCGCGAAGCTCATCCACATCAACGACGACGGCGACCTCCCCGGCTTCGCCTGCAGTGTCCTTTCCGGACTGTATGAAGTGGACGGTGGCGCCGACGCGCTGGCCGACGCGATCGAGCGGGTCCGCCGCGAAGCGTCCGAGGCGATCGCCGGTGGCGCGCGCACCTTGGTGCTTTCCGATCGGGACTCCGACCACCGCATGGCGCCGATCCCGTCGCTGCTGCTCGTCTCCGCGGTGCACCACCACCTCGTGCGCACCAAGGAAAGGCTGCGCGTCGCGCTCGTCGTCGAGAGCGGCGACGCCCGCGAGGTGCACCATGTCGCGCTGCTGCTGGGTTACGGCGCCGCCGCGGTCAACCCGTACCTCGCGTTCGAGACCATCGAGGACTTGATCGGCACCGGCGCGGTCACCGGGATCGAGCCGTCGAAGGCGATCCGGAACTATGTCGGCGCGCTGGTCAAGGGCGTGCTGAAGATCATGTCCAAGATGGGTATCTCAACGGTCGGCGCGTACACCGCCGCCCAGGTTTTCGAGTCCTTCGGCCTGGCACAGGACATGCTGGACGAGTACTTCACCGGCACCAGCTCGAAGCTCGGCGGGGTCGGCCTCGACGTCTTGGCCGAGGAAACCGCGGTGCGCCACCGCCGGGCGTACCCGGACAACCCGACCGACAAGGTCCACCGCAGGCTCGACACCGGCGGTGAGTACGCGTACCGCCGCGAGGGCGAGCTGCACCTGTTCACCCCCGAGACCGTGTTCTTGTTGCAGCACGCCAGCAAGACCGGCCGCGAAGAGGTGTACCGCGCCTACAGCGACGAGGTGCACCGGCTCTACCGCGAGGGCGGCACGCTACGCGGTTTGTTCGCCTTCAAGCAGCGCGAGCCGATTTCGATCGATGAGGTCGAATCCGTCGAGGCGATCTGCAAGCGGTTCAACACCGGCGCGATGTCGTACGGCTCCATTTCCATGGAGGCGCACCAGACTCTCGCCATCGCGATGAACCGCATCGGCGGCAAGTCCAACACCGGCGAGGGCGGTGAGGATCCCGAGCGTCTCTACGACCCGGAGCGCCGCAGTGCGATCAAGCAGGTCGCGAGTGGACGGTTCGGCGTCACGAGCGAGTACCTCGTCAACGCCGACGACATCCAGATCAAGATGGCGCAGGGCGCGAAGCCCGGTGAAGGCGGCCAGTTGCCGCCGAACAAGGTGTACCCGTGGATCGCACGCACGCGGCATTCGACAGCCGGCGTCGGCCTGATTTCGCCGCCGCCGCACCACGACATCTATTCGATCGAGGATCTCGCCCAGCTGATCCACGACCTGAAGAACGCCAACGAAAAGGCCCGTATCCATGTGAAGCTGGTCAGCTCGCTCGGCGTCGGCACGGTCGCGGCGGGAGTTTCCAAGGCACACGCGGACGTCGTGCTCATCTCCGGCCATGACGGCGGCACCGGCGCCTCGCCGATGAACTCGCTCAAGCACGCCGGGACGCCATGGGAGATCGGCCTCGCCGAAACCCAGCAGACGTTGCTGCTCAACGGTTTGCGCGACCGCATCACGGTGCAGGTGGACGGCGCGATGAAGACCGGGCGGGACGTCGTCATCGCCGCGCTCCTCGGCGCCGAGGAGTACGGGTTCGCCACCGCGCCGCTCGTCGTCGCGGGCTGCGTCATGATGCGCGTGTGCCACCTGGACACGTGCCCGGTCGGCGTCGCCACCCAGAGCCCGGAGCTGCGCAAGCGGTACACCGGGCAGGTCGAGCACGTCGTCAGTTTCTTCAAGTTCGTGGCGCAGGAGGTGCGGGAAACCCTGGCATCGCTGGGATTCCGCACACTCGACGAAGCGATCGGGCACGCCGAAGTGCTTGAAACCGCCAAGGCCATCGAGCACTGGAAGGCCAGTGGGCTCGACCTTTCGCCGATCTTCGAGGTGCCGGCCGAGACCCCCTACGGTGGCGCCAAGCGTCGTACGCGCGGTCAGGAGCATGGCCTCGAACACGCGTTGGACCGCACGCTCATCCAGCTCGCCGAAGCGTCGCTCGAGGACGCTCACCCGGTGCGGCTGGAACTGCCGGTACGCAACGTGAACCGCACGGTCGGCACCCTCCTCGGCTCCGAGATCACCCGGCGCTACGGCGGCGAAGGCCTGCCGGACGACACGATCCACGTGCTGCTCACGGGGTCCGCCGGGCAGTCGCTCGGCGCGTTCCTGCCTCGCGGCATCACCATCGACATGGTCGGCGACGCGAACGACTACGTCGGCAAGGGACTTTCAGGCGGGCGGATCATCGTCCGGCCGCACCCGGAGGCGAAGTTTTCCGCGGAGCGGCAGGTGATCGCGGGCAACACCCTCGCGTATGGCGCGACTTCGGGGGAGATGTACCTCCGCGGACAGGTCGGCGAGCGGTTCTGCGTGCGGAACTCGGGTGCGATCGTCGTCGCGGAAGGCGTGGGGGACCACGCTTTCGAGTACATGACCGGTGGCCGCGCGGTGGTGCTCGGCGCGACCGGGCGCAACCTCGCCGCCGGGATGTCGGGCGGCGTCGCGTACGTGCTCGACCTCGACCGCAAGAAGGTCAACCGTGAAATGGTCGACCTGCTGCCACCGAACGTGGACGATTTCGCGTGGCTCAAGCAAACCGTGCAGAAGCACCATGAGCTGACCCGCTCGGCGGTGGCCGCGTCGCTGCTCGGCGACTGGCCGCGCCGCTCGGCGTCGTTCACGAAGGTCATGCCGCGCGACTACCAGCGAGTGCTGGACGCGGCGAAATCGGCACGCGCGGCGGGCCGCGATGTCGACGAGGCGATTATGGAGGCGGCTCGTGGCTGACCCGGCAGGTTTCCTGAAGTTCGAGCGCGAAGAGCCTAAGAAGCGGCCAAAGGACGAACGCCTCGCAAGCTGGGGCGAGGTCTACGCCGAGGTGCCGCCGGGTGAGCGCAACGCGGCCGTGCGCAAGCAGGCTTCGCGGTGCATGGACTGCGGGATCCCGTTCTGTCACTCGGGAACGGCGGGCTGCCCGCTCGGCAACCTGATCCCGGAGTGGAACGATCTCGTCCGGCGCGGGGACTGGGAGGCCGCCAGCGATCGGCTGCACGCGACCAACAACTTCCCCGAGTTCACCGGCAAGCTCTGCCCGGCGCCGTGCGAGGCGGGCTGTGTCCTGTCGATCTCGCCGATGTCCGGCGGTCCGGTGGCGATCAAGCGGGTCGAGCAGACCATCGCCGACCAGTCCTGGGAAGCCGGATTCGTGAAGGCGCAGATTTCGGCGGTTTCATCGGGCCAGCGCGTCGCGGTGGTCGGCTCGGGTCCGGCCGGACTCGCCGCGGCGCAGCAGTTGACGCGGGCCGGGCACGAGGTGACCGTGTTCGAGCGGGACGACCGGCTCGGTGGGTTGCTCCGGTACGGGATCCCCGAATTCAAGATGGAGAAGAAGGTCCTCGACCGCAGGCTCGCGCAGCTACGCAAAGAGGGCACCAAGTTCGTCACCGGCTGCGAGGTCGGCGTCGATCTGAGCGTCGACGAGCTGAAAGAGCGCTACGACGCCGTCGTGCTGGCCGTCGGTGCCCTGCGGGGCCGCGACGACACCACCACACCGGGCCGCGAGCTGGCCGGAGTGCACTTGGCGATGGAGCACCTGGTGCCCGCCAACAGGTTCGTGGAGGGCGACGGCCCGTCGGCGGTCGACGCCGCGGGCAAGCACGTGTTCATCATCGGCGGTGGCGACACCGGCGCCGACTCGTACGGCACCGCGACCCGCCAGGGCGCGCTGTCCGTCACGCAGCTCGACCAGTACCCGATGGCCCCGGCGGAACGCGACGACGAGCGTTCGCCGTGGCCGACCTGGCCGTACATCCTGCGCACCTATCCCGCGCACGAAGAAGCGGGCGAGCGCAGGTTCGCCGTCGCGGTGAAGCGGTTCGTCGGCGACGACAACGGACAAGTGCGGGCCGTCGAGCTGCAGAAGGTTCGGGTGTCGAAGGATCCCGAAACCGGGCGGCGCGAGGTCGTCCCGCTCAGCGACGAGATCGAGGAACTCCCGGCGGACCTGGTCCTGCTGGCGATCGGCTTCGAGGGCGTCGAGGAGATGGCGCTGCTGGACGGGCTCGGTATTTCTCTCACCAAGCGCGGCACGGTTTCGTGCGGCGCGGACTGGCAGACGTCGTCGCCCGGCGTGTTCGTCTGCGGCGACGCACACCGTGGTGCGTCACTGGTCGTGTGGGCGATCGCGGAGGGCCGCTCCGTGGCCAACGCCGTCGACGCCTACCTGACCGGCGCCTCCGACCTGCCCGCCCCCGTGCACCCGACCCTGCTGCCCCTCGCGGTTATCTGATTGGCGGTTGTGTTGGCGGCTGTGTTGTTGGCGGCGCGCGATCGAGTTCGCGTGACCAGGGCGTGACATCGGAGGCCGCTTGCGACTGTGCCGGGGGCGCCCTGCTCCCGCGAACTCGGCCTTCGGCGAGCGCGCGCGGTGAAGACTTCCGGCCGTGGCCGGCCGAAGTCGTGGTGACTGGGTTTACGGACTAACGGCCCGCGTGGGTTTACGGACTAAGGGTCCGCGTGGCTGGCTTCGGGGGGTGGGCGGCGTCCAGCTGGTGGGAGCGGCGTCCCAGCGATCGGGGGCCTCACCGGGTTCGTATGCTGGGGGTGTGAATTGGACAGTAGACGTCCCAGTCGACACTCTTCCCGAACTGCCGCCCCTTCCCCCGGAGCTGCGCGCTCAGCTGGATGACGCCCTTTCGCGTCCCGCCGCGCAGCAGCCGGAATGGCCGGATCCGGCGCTCGCCGGCCGCGTCCGCAGCCTGCTCGAGAGCGTCCCACCGGTCACCGTGCCCGCCGAAATCGACAGGCTGCGCGAGCGCTTGGCCGAGGTCGCGCGCGGCGAGGCGTTCCTGCTGCAGGGCGGCGACTGCGCCGAGACGTTCGAGTCCAACACCGAGCCGCACATCCGCGCCAACCTGCGCACCCTGCTCCAGATGGCCGTCGTGCTGACCTACGGCGCGAGTCTGCCGGTGGTCAAGGTCGCCCGCATCGCCGGGCAGTATGCCAAGCCGCGATCCGGCACCACGGACGCGCTCGGCCTGCCGGTGTACCGCGGCGACATCATCAACTCGCTGGTAGCCAAGCCCGAACTGCGGGTGCCTGACCCGGGCCGCATGATCCGCGCGTACGCCAACGCGGGTGCGGCGATGAACCTCGTCCGCGCGCTCACCGGCGCCGGTATGGCCGACCTCCACCAGGTGCACGAGTGGAACAAGGACTTCGTCAGCAGCTCGCCGGCGAGCGAGCGCTACGAGGCACTGGCCGCCGAAATCGACCGGGGCCTGCGGTTCATGTCCGCCTGCGGGGTCACCGACGCGTCGCTGCAGTCCACCGAGATCTTCGCCAGCCACGAGGCGCTGCTGCTCGACTACGAGCGCGCGATGCTGCGGATGGACAACGCGCAGTCGTCCAACCCGAAGTTGTACAACCTGTCTTCGCACTTCCTCTGGGTCGGCGAGCGCACCCGCCAGCTCGACGGCGCGCACATCGCGTTCGCCGAGATGCTCGCCAACCCGATCGGCCTGAAGATCGGCCCGACGACCACATCGGAGCAGGCCCTCGAGTACGTGAACCGGCTCGACCCGCGCAACGAGCCCGGCCGGCTGACGCTCATCTCACGGATGGGCAACGGCAAGGTCCGCGAGGTGCTGCCCGCGATCGTCGAGAAGGTCGAGGCGTCCGGGCACAAGGTCGTCTGGCAGTGCGACCCGATGCACGGCAACACGCACGAGTCGTCCACCGGCTACAAGACCCGCTCGTTCGACAGGATCGTCGACGAGGTGCAGGGCTTCTTCGAGGTCCACCGCAAGATCGGCAGCTACCCCGGCGGCATCCACGTCGAGCTGACCGGCGAGGACGTCACCGAGTGCCTCGGCGGTGCCCAGGAGATTTCGGACCTCGACCTGGCCGGCCGCTACGAGACGGCTTGCGATCCGCGGCTGAACACGCAGCAGTCGCTGGAGCTGGCTTTCCTCGTCGCGGAGATGCTGCGCAGCTGACGTTCGCACTTTCTCGTTTTTTGTGGCCCGCCGTCAGTGGCTCAGTGAGCACAGGACGGCTGTGGACTTCGCGACAGCGTCCTGGAGCGACCCGATGTCCGGGACGGCGGTTCCGTTGGCCTGGAGGCCGATGTGGGCCGAGTCCCGGTACACCGCGACGGCCATGCCCAGCGCCTGACGGGGCGCGAGCGGCACGAACGGGTAGACCTCGTCGAGCGGCGCGCCGTCGAAGGTGAGTTTGAGGCTGGGGAGCGGGACGTTCGTCACGACGGTGTCGAACAGCAATGGCGCGACCTGCCCGGTCATCCGCCCGGTGAGCCGGTGCAGCGCGTCCGGCACCCGGCCGGCCAGCAGCGGGAACGCACCGGCGCCGCGGGTCGGGCCGGCGGCCTTGTTGCGGGCCATGGCGTGCTGGACGACGTGGAGCCGCTCGACCGGGTCGTCGACGCCGATGGGCAGCTCGCACAGATACCCCGACAGCTTGTTACCGCCGGTCTGGTCGGCTTGGCGGCCGCGCATGCTCACCGGGATGAGCGCGCGCAGGCTGCGTCCGTCGGCGCGATGGCCACGGTTGACCAGCCATTCGCGCAACGCTCCGGCCAGCACGGCGAGGATCACGTCGTTCGCGGTGCCGCCGTGCGCCCGCCGGATCTGGCGCACGTCGCCCATGTCCAGCCGCACGAAACCGAGGCTGCGATCCTTCGCGCTGGGCGCGGTGATCGGCGACACCGGGTACGGCCGCGTCGCGCGCAGTACGGACGAGGCAATGGTGGCGGTTTCGCCCGCCTGGGACAGCGTCGAACCGATGGTGTCGAGGACCGCGTCCAAAGCGGACCGGCTCGGTGCTTTCCTGGTGGTCACCGTGCGTGTGGTGCGCGGCAGGTCGTCCAGCAGCCCCGCGGCGACGGCGAACGCGCCGGCGCCGTCGGTCAGCGCGTGGTGCAGCTTCAGCAGCAGGGCGATCTTGCCGTCGTGCAGGCCGGTCACCAAATGCAGGTCCCACAACGGTCTGCTCGTGTCGAGCGGCCGGGCGATCCACTGGGACGCATAGGCGGCCAGCGGGTCGGGTTCGTAAAGCCCGCTCGCGCGGTGCACGTGAATATGACGTTTCGCGTCGAATTCTGGATCTTCGGCCCAAGCGGCCGAGCCAGGTGGGAAAAGGGATGGGCGTGCCACTTGACGGAGTTTCGGAATTTTCACCGCACGCTCGGCGAGAAGAGCGGCCAACCGGCGGGGATCGACTTGTCCGCGCGGGTGGAAGGTCACCACCGCGCCCATGTGCATGGGGGTGGTTTCTCCTTCCATACTAAGGAAAGCGACATCGAGTCCGCTGAGCTGAGTGCCGGCCATCGTCGACCTTTCCGGTAGCTGGGTGGTTCACCTACTGCACCAGTAACACATGACGAGTGGGTGGTCGCCGTGTTTCATCGACGCTAACGAGGACCCCATTCACCCGAATGAGAAACCCACCCGTAGTGCGGCGCAGTTCACTCGTACAGCTTTTACCAAATGCCGGTGAAGCAACGTCTTTTTGGCGAATCCGGCGGCGGTCCGTTCCCTCTGAGCAGCGGTAAGAACGTGCTGAAGGGGATTTACCTCATATCGGAATATGAGGTAAATCCCCTTCCGTGTTTACGGTGCGGCTACCGGGGAAGGTACGCGCGGTGGCCCTTGGAGAACTCGAAGCCGTTGAACTTGTCCCAGTTGATGGACCAGGCCATCACGCCGCGCAGGTTCGGGTACACCCCGCGTGGTTTGTAGCTGCCGCAGCTCTGGGCCTTCGTCAGGCAGTCGTAGGACGCCTTTACCTCGGCGACCGACGTGAAACCGTTTCCGGCGTTGGGGCTCGAGGGCAGGCCGATGGCCATCTGGTCCTGGCGCAGCGCGGGGAAGAGGTTCGCCGCGTTGCCCTCGATCGGGAAGCCTGAGAGCAGCATGTCCGTCATCGCGGTGTGGAAGTCGGCGACGCCCATCGTGTGATATTGGTTGTCGAGGCCCATGATCGGGCCCGAGTTGTAGTCTTGGACGTGCAGCAGCGTCAGCGCGTCGCGCATGGCGTGGATGACGGGCAGGTACGCCGCCGCGCGCGCGTCGGCGGTGCCATTGACGCCACTGCCGTAGAACTGGTAGCCCAGCTGGACGAAGAACGTCTCCGGCGCCATCGTGAGCACGAAGTTCGCGCCGTATTTCGCCTTGAGTGACTTCAACGCGGAGATCAGGTTCACCACAACGGGCGTGGTCGGGTGCCGGAAATCGCGGTCACCGGTGTTGAGCGAGAGCGAATGGCCCTCGAAGTCGATGTCCAGCCCGTTCAGGCCGTACTTGTCGATGATCGCGCCGACAGAGTTGACGAACGCGTCCCGCGCAGCGGTGGTGGTGAGCTGGACCTGGCCGTTCTGGCCGCCGATCGAGATCAGTACTTTCTTGCCCGCGGCCTGCTTGGCCTTGATGCCCGCGATGAACTCGGCTTCACTTTCGACGTTCGGGCACTCGGCCACCGGGCAGAGGTTGTACTGCAACTGGCCCGAAGTCACCGAGGTCGGCTCGGCGAACGCGAGGTTGATCACGTCCCACTCGTCCGGCACGTCGGCCATGCGGATGTAGCCGGAGCCGTTGGCGAAACTGGAGTGCAGGTAGCCGACGAGCACGTGCTTCGGCAATGAGCCCGAAGGCGGCGGAGGCGTGGTCGTCGTCGGCGGCGTGGTGGTCGTGGGCGGCGTGGTCACCGGCGGGGACGTGGTGGTCGGCGGGGTGCCGCCGGGACCCGACAGGGTGACGTCGTCGGCGAAGTAGCCGGGCTGGCCGTACCAGCCGTGCAGGTAGACCGTGACGCTCGTGGCAGACGGCCCGGTGGTGAACGACGTCGAGAGCTGCGCCCACGAAGTCGCCGACGGGGTCCACGTGCTGACGTCGCCGGCGGTGGTCCCGGTCGCGCCGAGATAGACATAACTTCCTAGTACCCACGAGGAAAGCGTGTACGCCGAGTTCGGCTGCACGCTGACCACCTGCGAGCACTGCCCGGTGTCCGAGGCGCTCGGCGTGGCCGACAGCGCCCGGCTGCCGCTGTGCACCGGTGTGGTCACGGCCCGGCCCGAGGTGCAGGTCCAACCGCTGGTTTCGCCGAGTTCGAAGCCGGGGTTGGTCACCAGGTTCGCCGCGGCGCCCGCGCTGGGTGTCACCGTCGTCAAGGCGAGCACCGGCAGGGCCACGAGGGCCAGCCCGGCGAGAACCGAAAACCGTCTGCGCGTCATGGAAGACCTCCAGTGGAGCCCGACTTCGGGACCGCGGCGTTCACGTTCCTAAATTGGACTAGACCACTGTGGCCCTGTCAAGGTCTAGACCACGTTCGACTGTGCACAGGTCGCGTTCAGGCGCGCGCAGACTGCACTCGGGCGCGCTTCAGGGGGTTTCGGGCTCGGGGGTGCCGAAGGCCGTCCAGGTTTCCGAGGCGTCGGGGGCCTGGCGGAGGACGCGGCGGACGGGCAAAGCGGTGGGGGCTCGGCGGTTGAGGCCAGGCCAGATTTCGCGGGCTTCGAGGGCTGCGGCCCGGATCTCGGTGCCGTCGAGTTCGGAAAACGTCTCGCTGATGCCGCGGTCGAGCCACTGCACGACCACGTTCATCGTGCCTTCGGGCGGGAGTGGCCAGACGAACACATTGTGCCGGACGTGGAAAGAGCTGCCACCGCCGTCGTCGGCTCGCAGGACCGGGTGGTCCGGGCGGGTTGGCGACGGCATGGAAATGGTGTCCGAGCTGGCCCGGCGCCCGTCGGCGAAGAGCACGCCGACCAGCAGCGCGTTCCGGTCCGGGACCCGGCTGTGGTCGACCAGGCCGATCCGGCCGTCCTCGATGAGATTGTCCATCGCGTAGACCGAAATGCGGAGCGTGATCGCCTCCGGCCAAACCTCGACGCTGCGCAGCGCCACGATCGTGCGATCCGAGCGGCCGAGCGGAAGCGACCACGGAAGCACCGCGGGCACGATGTACTCGTCCGGGGCAGCGAGCCACGGCCGTCCGCTGTACGCGAACAGCTCCTTGTCCGGCAATGGGAACACCGGGCGCGGCCGTGGCTCGTCCTCGAAGAAGTTCATCATGGTCAGTCGCGGGTGGTCAGATCGCCGATCTGCGCGAACATTTCCGACATCCCGTCGGCGCCGTTGAGAACCACCATGTGGTCGATGTTACTGAACGTCTTGGCACCAGCTTCGACGATGGTGCCGGTGACCGTGGCGCGGCTGCCGATCAACCGACGCCCCTGATCTCGACTTTGCTGCCCTTCTTGGCGTCGGAGCCCGGGTCCGGGCTTTGCTGGAGCACGAAGTCGAACCCGCCATTGCCGCGGCCGCCGCCCTTCCGGTCGACTTGGAAGCCGGCGTCGGTGAGGATCTGCGTGGCCTCGTCGAACGACTTGAACCGCACGTCCGGCACCTTCACGGTGCTGGACATGAAGACGTTGACCTTCTTGCTGCCGGTGGTGACCGTGGTGCCGGCGGCCGGGTCGGTCTTCGTGACGGTGCCCTGCTGGTCGTCGCCCGCGGCGACAGGCTCGAAACCGGCGTCGCGGAGGATCTGGAAGGCTTCGTCCTTCTGCTTGCCGACCACGTTCGGCATCGGCTTCGGCTCGGGGCCCTTCGAGAGGAGGATCGTGACCTGGCTGTTGAGGTCCACCATGGTGCCCGGCGCCGGCACGACGTCGACGACCGCGTTCTTCGGGACGTCCGCGCTGAACACCGGCTCGGTGCTGCGGACAGGGACGAGTTGCTCGTCCTTGATGGCCTGCTCGACGTCCTCGACCTTCGTTCCCGGCCGGACGTCCGGGACCGTCGGGCGCCCGGAAGACAGGACCACGGTGATCTCGGCTCCGGGCTGTACGGTCGTGCCCGCGGCGGGGTCGGTGCGGATGACCTGCCCGCTCGGCACGGAGTTGTCCCGTACCCGGTTGGGATACTTGGGTGTGAGTTTGATTTTGCGCAGGGACTCACCGGCTTGGGCTTGGGTCTGTCCGGCGAGTGACGGCACGGCGACCGTGGTGGGGCCGTTGTCGTTGCCGGAGAACAGCCACGCGCCGGTGCCGATCACCACGCCGAGCAGGACCACGGCCACGGCCAGCGCGATCAGCTTCTTCCGGCGGCCGTCGGCATCCGTTTTCTCGTCGTGCGCGGGCGGCGGGCCCGACGGCGAATGGCCCTGTGCCGGCATCCCGACCGGCGGGGACATCGGCGGCGGACCGCCGGGTAAGCCCCGGTTCAGCGCCATGGTGGGCCGCGGGCCGGTCTGCGGCAGCTGCTGCATGGGCGGCGGGGTCGACGCGGTGATGGGCGCGATGATTGTCGTCGCGCCGAGGCCCGGCATCGTGCGTTCCACGTCCGACACCCTGTCGCCGTCCGGCGGCGGCGGGACCGGGACCGTCACGGCGGGGATGCCGAGGGTGGACCGGAGGGTGTTCAGCTCGGAGAGGAAGACACCAGCGTCGGCGGGCCGCGCGTCGGGCTCACGACGGGTCGCGCGCAGGATCAGCTCGTCCAGTGCGGGCGGGATACCGGGGCGGAGCTCGCTCGGGGCACGGACGTTGTCGTTCACGTGCTGGTACGCCACGGAGATCGCCGTGTCGCCGGTGTAGGGCACCTGGCCGGTGAGCATTTCGTAGAGCAGGATCCCGGTCGCGTAGACGTCACCCCGTGCGGTGGTCATCCCGGTGGTGACCTGCTCGGGGGCGATATAGGCGACCGTACCGAGGATGGTGTTCGCGTTGGTCGTGCCCGCGCTCGCGATGGCGCGCACGAGGCCGAAGTCGCCGACCTTGACCACACCGCCGGCGCCGAGCGTGCCGCCGCGCCCGATCAGCACGTTTTCGGGCTTGACGTCCCGGTGCACCAGACCGGCGTCGTGCGCGGCGGCGAGCGCGGAGAGTACCGGCTCGGCTACGCTGAGTGCGAGCGCGATGTCCAGGGGGCCCTGCTCGTTCATCAGGTCGCGCAGGGTGCCGCCGTCGACGAGTTCCATCACCAGGAACGCGCGCGTCGACTCCTCACCGCCTGTCGTGTCGATTCCCTGGTCGTGCACCGCGACGACGTGCGGATGGTGCAGACCGGCCGCTGACCTGGCCTCACGCTCGAAACGCTCGACGAACGAACGGTCGTCGGCGAAGCGTGGATCCATGATTTTGATGGCGACCTGGCGATCGAGGCGGGTGTCCACTCCCCGGTACACCGAGGACATTCCGCCGCGCGCCAGCAACCTGTCGACCCGGTAGCGGCGCTCGAGAAGCGTGCCGACCAGGGTGGTGTCGGTTCGTGTCACAGCTACCGATCGTACGGTTCTGTCCGGGCGAATGGGACTCGCCCCAGTGACTTGATGGTCGCGATCGCAACCACTTGGGCCTGAGCGGGTGCTCGAATTCCTGCTCCATCGGTGCGATATCGCGGGCCGTCACAGTCAATGTGGCAGAGTGTCACCTGTGAGTGGGCTTCCGATTGCTGATGACGTGCTAGATGCCGATGTCGACGTACTCTCCCTCCAGGAGACAGCCAACGCTCTCGGGGTGTCGGCCAACAAGGTGCGGCAGATGCTGCGGGACGGCGACCTGATCGCGGTCCGGCGCAAGGGCGACCTGTTCGTGCCGGGCGCTTTCCTCGTGAAGGACGGGATCGCCAAGGGTCTCAAAGGGACCATCACCGTGCTGCAGGACTCCGGGTTCACCCAGACGGAGATGTTGCGCTGGCTTTTCGCCGAGGACGTGTCCCTCCCGGGGGGCAACCCGATCAACGCGCTGCGCACCAGCCACCACACCGAGGTCAAGCGGCGCGCCCAGGCGATGGCTTTCTGAGATTTCTCTTCCCCCGTTCCGGTGGCATGAATGGACCTTTCATCTCGAAGCTCGAGATGAAAGGTCCATTCATGCCAGTTTTTTGAGCCGAGCCGAGCCCGGGAACCTAGCCGTTCTGCTTGTCGCGCCACTCGATCCAGCTGCGGAGCATGCCTAGGTCGTGGTTAGGGCCGTCGACGCCGATGGTGAACAGCGAGACGCCGAGGTCATTCAGCTGGGCGCCGACCACCTCGGGGTCGCCCTCGCTGACGCCCGCGGAGCGCTCGATCTCCGACGGGTCGCGGTCGATGGCCACGCAGTGCTCATCGAGGATCTTCACCTTGCGCGCGACGACCTCCGGGTCACCGAAGCCGTGCCAGATGTCGGCGTGCTTCGCGACGAGCCGGAGGGTCTTCTTCTCGCCGCCACCGCCGATGAGCACCGGGATCTTGCGTACCGGGGGCGGGTTCAGCTTGCCGAGGCGGCTTTCGATGCGGGGCAGCGACTCGGCGAGGTCGTCGAGCCTGCCGCCGGCGGTGCCGAACTCGTAGCCGTACTCGTCGTAGTCCTTCTCGAACCAGCCGGAGCCGATGCCGAGGATGAGCCTGCCGTCACTGATGTTGTCGACCGTGCGGGCCATGTCGGCGAGCAGTTCCGGGTTGCGATAACTGTTGCACGTCACCAAGGCGCCGATCTCGACGCGGGAGGTGGCTTCCGCCCAGGCGCCCAGCATGGTCCAGCACTCGAAGTGCTTGCCCTCGGGCTCGCCGAAGAGCGGATAGAAGTGGTCCCAGTTGAACAGGATGTCGACGCCGAGTTCCTCGGCCTCCGCCGCGACCCGGCGGATGCCGGCGTAGTCGGAGTGCTGGGGCTGAAGCTGCAGGCCGATCCGGATCGGCCTGGTTGCTGCTGAAGTCATGATCGCAGCCTACGACTCCTCGACCCGGTTGCGCTCGTCCGGGCGCGGACGAGGTTCGGGGCGGCGACGGCGAGCCGGCGGCGCCGCGAGACGACCGCGCGCCGGTTCAGGACGTCGTAATCGGACGCGACGATCTCGTCCAGGATGCCTTCGTAGAGCGTCAGTGCTGTTTGGACACATGGCCGGGATGCCTTGCACAGCAACGGAATCCCCACCGACGCGCGCCGGTAGATCGCGCGGGTGCGAGATACCGCGCACGCCAGCGCGCGCCGGATCCGCCGATCGGTGCTGCCGTTTCGGCGGGTCCAGAGGAGGAGTTCACGGTCCACGCCGTACGCCGAAAGTTCATCGATCGGCAAATAAAGCCGGCCCCGGTCCAGATCCTCGCCGACGTCACGCAGGAAATTGGTCAGCTGGAAGGCTTCGCCGAGCGCGGCCGCCGCCGGCGCGGCGTCGGCCCGGTCCCCGACGGTGCCCAGCACCGGCAGCATCTGCAGCCCGATGACACACGCCGAACCGTAGACATACTCGGCCAGCGCCGGATATGTCGCGTATTCGGTGACGGTCAAGTCCATCCGCATCGAATGCAGGAACGCGTCGAAGAGATCCCTGTCGAGGTCGTGGCGGCCGACGGTGTCGGCCAGTGCGGCCAGCACCGGATCTGCCGGGCGCTCACTGCTGAACACGGCGTCCAGTTGCCGGGAGATCTGTGCCAGCCCGGCCGCCGGATCGCTCCCGGGCGGCGGGTTGTCGACGATTTCGTCGGCGGCGCGGGCGAATCCGTACAGCGCGTGCGCCGCCGGGCGGGCTCGGGCTGGGAGCAGTTTCGTCGCCAGGAAGAACGTGCGGCCGTGGTGTGCGTTGATGCGCCGGGATTCGAGATACGCCGCGCGCAGGACCGGGTCAGAGATTCCGGCCGCGCTGAGCTCGTTCATCGGCCAGTGACCCTCGCCGCCGCCAGTCTGCCGGAGATCAGGACCGGCGGGATGCCGACGCCCGGGGTGGTGCCGCACCCGGCGAGGACGACGTTCTCCACGCCCCGCACCAGGTTGCCCGGCCGGAACGGGCCGGTCTGCGCGAACGTGTGCGCCAGCGAAAACGGCGTGCCCGCGGCCAGGCCTCGAGCCGCCCAGCCGGCGGGCGTGACCAGTTCGGTGACCTCGAATTCGCCGTCGAACCCGGTCAGCCCGCGGGCGGCCAAGGTGGTGAGCAGCTCGTCACGGTACGCGGGGCCGACGCGCGGCCAGTCGATGCGGCCGCGGTGCAGGTTCGGTGCGGGCGCCAGTACCGAGACCACCTGCCTGCCGCCGGGCGCGAGCGCCGGGTCGGTCGCGGTGGGCCGGGTGACGAGCAGCGACGGATCGCTCATCAACGAGCCCTCGCGGATGATCTCCGCGAACGTCTTCGCCCAGGCGTCGCCGAAGAAGATCGTGTGATGGTCCAGTTCCGGCCAGCTGCGGCCGGTGTGCCCGTGCACGACCACCGCCGAGGGCGAGAAGCGCAGCGGCACCGGACGCCGTGGCCGAGTGCCGAGCAGCCGGTACGCACCCGTCAGTTCGGTGGCCAGCACGACGGCGTCGCACTCGATACGTTCGCCCGATCTGGTACGAACCGCGCGGACCCGGGACGACACCCGCTCCAGCCAGGCGGCTTCGGTCTTGAAATGGAGCTCGGCGCCCGCGCGCCGCGCCGCGGCGGCCATCGTCTCGGCGATCCGGCCCATCCCGCCCGCCGGGTAGAACACGCCGCCGACGGTGTCCATGTACGAGATGACGCCGTAGGCGCCGATCGCGCGCATCGGGTCGAGACCCGCGTAGAGGGACTGGAACGAGAACAGCCGCCGGACCCGGTCGTCGTGCAGGAAACGGCCGATTTTGGGGCCCAGCCTGCTGAAACCGCCCAGTGCGAGGAGCTTCGCCAGCTCCGGCCGCACGAGATCGAGCGGCGAGTCGAAGTTGGCGCCGATGAAGTGGTCCTTCTGCGCCGCGTAGAGCTCCGTGAGCCAGCGTCGAAGCCGGCGGTATCCGTCGGCTTCACGCGGCCCGGCCACGGCCCGGATCTCGGCTTCCATCGCGGCGGCCTCGGTGTGTACCGCGATCGTGCTGCCGTCGGCGAAATGCGCGCGGTACGCCGGATCGAGGCGGGTGAGCGCCAGGTTGTCCGCCAGTGACTCGCCGACAGCCGCGAACGCTTCGTCCAGCAGCTCGGGCATGGTGAGCACGCTGGCGCCGGTGTCGACGGAGTAGCCGTCCTCGGTGCGCTGCCCGACACGGCCGCCTGGACGCGGGTCCTGCTCCAGCACCGTGACGTTCCGGCCCGCGCCGAGCAGGTGCAGGGTTGCCGACAGCCCGGCCAGCCCGGCGCCGATGACGACGACGTGGTCTGTCGCCCCGGTGACCGTTTTCCTGGCCCTCCCGTCGCCCACCGCCACCCTCAACGGAGACACTCCGCGCTCTGCCATAACTAGTAGGCCCGTTTGGTGGCCTTGACCACCAGCTCGGTCAGCTCCGCGGGCGCGGGGTCGGCCAGGTGCGCGCGATCCAGCGCGGCCATCGCCGTGGCGGTCAGCTCGTCGATGCGCTGCTCGACGGCGTCCACCGCGCCGACCTCTTCCAGCGCCTGCCGGACGTTGTCGACATCGCCGGCAGACAGCTCCGCGTTGCCGACGGCGTCGGAAATGACCGCTACGGCGCCGGTGCGCCCCTGCTGCGCGGCGCGCTGCAGGCCGAGCGCGACGAGCAGCGTCCGCTTGCCCTCGCGCAGGTCGTCCCCGGCGGGCTTTCCCGTCACCGACGGGTCGCCGAACACGCCGAGCAGATCGTCGCGCAGCTGGAAGGCGACGCCGACGTCACTGCCGAACCCGAGGAGCGTGCCGATCAGTTCGTCGTCGGCCCCGGCGAGCAACGCGCCCAGGTGCAGGGGCCGCTTCACGGTGTACGCGGCCGTCTTCAGCATGTCGATGCGCAGCGCGGCCTCGACAGAGGTGTCCCCGGTCGCCTGTGTGCGCATGTCGAGGTACTGCCCGGCGAGGACTTCGGTCCGCATGGCCCGCCACGCGGGGCGGGCCCTGGCCATCGTGGCGGCCGGGAGCGGGGCGTCGGCGAACATGTCGTCCGCCCACGCCAGCGCGAGGTCGCCGATCAGCACCGCGGCGGCGAGCCCGAACGTGGCGGGCGAACCGAGCCAGCCGTTGTCCGCGTGGTGCTTCGCGAAGGCGATGTGAACCGTAGGGGAGCCGCGGCGGGAGTCCGAGGAGTCGATGAGATCGTCGTGGATCAACGCGCACGCCTGGATGAGCTCCAAGCTCGCCGCCGCCTGAAGCACCCCTTCGGCGTCTTCACCCGCCGGGTCGCCACCCGCGCCACGCCAAGCCCACCAGGCGAAAGTGGGGCGCAGGCGCTTGCCGCCACCGAGCACGAAGTCGCTGAGCGCATCGATCCCCGTGCGCACGCTCGGCTCGGTCTGGCAGATCTCCGCACCCGCGGGGCCGAGGAACGCGGCGAGCGCCCGCTCGACGTGGGCCGGCAGGTCTGCGTCGTAGGCGAGCTCGCTCATGTCTCTATCGTCCGCGAACGCCGGCTCCCCGTCATCGCCGGGTGCCCTGGAAGTGGCGGAGTCGACTCGGCATGCGCTAAGGAGTCGTCCGCGGCCGGTTGAGGATCGCCGAGGTGACCGACAGTGCGCACCCGAGCGCCAGAATGAGCGACAGCCACCAGACACCCATCGTGAGGCTCCAGACGAACGCGGCCGCCATCAACGCCGCCGTGAGGAGGTTGCGGAACTGGAGCGGCGTCAGCTTCGGCTTCTGCATGCCGTCCACAATCTCACGCCCCGCCGCTCGTGAGTGTTTCGCGGGGTTCTAATCCCGCGAAACACTCACGAGCCACCCCCACAGCCGCACCTCACCACCCGAGCCCGCACCCGCGGCTCCCCTCAGGCTTCCCAGAACGCCCCCGTCAGGCCCACTGACGCGAAGTACGCCGCCGACGTCTCCGGGGAGCGCCTGCGGTAGCCGCGGTCGAGGCGGCCTTCGTACCAGTGCGACGCGAGGTTCCACAGGGTCGGGATGTCCATCACGTAGCCCTTGGTGTTCCCGGAGGCGGCCAGCCAGGTGTCCACACAGGACTCCTCACAGAAGACGCGCTGGTGCCCGCAGGTGTGCACGACGTCGTCCCAGATCCGGTGCACGGGAACGAGAAAGTGTGCCACCTGGGAGCCGGGCGGTGGAGTTTCCCTGCCGACGACCCAGGCGTGCGGCTCGTCGCAGCCGGGGCACCGGGTGGCGACGAGCACCTCCGGCTCGTCGCGAACCAGGTGGGGGATGGCGAACGAGTCCCACGCGCAGCCGCCCCACCACAAGGTGTTCTGGCCCATCGCGGAGAAACCGAGCGGGATCGACGCGAACGGATGCGCCATCACGATGTGCTCCGACTCGTTCAGGACGACGTGGTGTGCCTCGGCCAAGCGGTGCAGGGCGTGCTTCGCGACAGCCAGTGATCCGCCGGCCACGGCGGCGAGCTCGGCCGCGGTCGGCGGCGCGCCCCGGGTGGCGAACGAGTGGTACACGGCCAGCCGGACGTCCTCGTCGATGTCGCTCACGTCTACCAGTATCCGCGTTCCACTGCTCGGGAGAGGATTCCCAGATCACGGACGAGCGCCCGATATGATGACCCCCATGACGTCAGTGGTCGAGCGGTTACAGGGCGACGGCCCGCAGTTCTCCGTCGAGTTCTTCCCCCCACGGGACGAGGCCGACGAGGCTACTTTGTGGCGCTCGATCCGCGAGCTCGAGTCCTACGACCCCGCGTACATGTCGATCACCTACGGCGCCGGCGGGTCCAGCCGCGACGGCACGATCCGCAGCATCGCCCGCGTCGCCACCGAGACCACGCTCGTGCCGATGGCGCACCTCACCGCCGTCAACCACTCGGTAGCCGAGCTTCGCAACGTCATCGGCTGGTACGCCGCCGTCGGCGTGCGCAACGTCCTGGCGCTGCGCGGAGATCCGCCGGGCGACCCCTACGGCGAGTGGATCCCGCATCCGGAGGGCCTCAACTACGCCGAGGAGCTCGTCGAGCTGGTGCGTTCGCTCGGCGACTTCTGCGTCGGCGTGTCCGCGTCCCCGTACGGGCATCCGCGCTCGCCGGACCTGGAGAGCGACACCAAGTACCTCGTCCGCAAGCTCCGCGCGGGAGCCGACTTCGCCATTGCGCAGCTGTTCTTCGAGCCCGAGGTCTTCCTGAGGCTGCGGGATCGGGTCGCCGCGGCGGGCTGTGACGCGCTGATGCTCCCCGGGATCATGCCGCTGACCACGCTGCGCACCCTGCACACGACCATCCGGCTCTCCGGCGCGCCCGCGCCGCAGGCACTGCTGGACAGGCTCGAGCCACTCTCCGACGATCCGAAGGCGTTCCGGGCCGAGGGCATGGACGTAGTCACCGAGCTGTGTGAGCGGCTGATCGCCGAAGGTGTGCCCAACCTGCACTTCTACACTTTCAACCGGTCCAAGGCGACCAGTGAGCTGATCGCCAGGCTCGGCCTCGTGCCCGCCAGGGCCTAGGCGACGCGACCTAATCGGCTACCGGCGTCGCGAGCATGCCCGGTAGCGTGCCGGTATGGCTTCTACGCGGCACGGTGTGCACCAGATTTGTGATCGTTTCGTGGACGAGTACGCGGCGGCGGATCCCGTCACCGCGACCGTGCTCGGCATCGCGGGGTACGACGACCAGCTGACGGACTACTCACCGCGCGGTCACGGCGCGCGAGCCGCCATCAGCCGCCGCGCGTTCGACGAGGTCGAAGCCGCCGAGCCCGCCAACGACGGGGAGCGCGTCGCCAAAGCGATGTTCCTCGAACGGATCGGCCTGGAGCTCGAAATCCACGAAGCCGGCCTCGACATCGCCGCGCTAAACGTGATCTCCAGCCCGGTGCAGGACCTGCGCGCGGTCTTCGACCTGATGCCCACCGACACCCCCGAGCAGTGGGCGGTCGTCGCCGCGCGGCTGGGCAAGCTGCCACAGGCCCTCGACGGGCTCCGCGCCTCGTTGCTCGCCGCGGCCGAAAAAGGCCGGGTCTCCGCGCTGCGCCAGGTCTCGAAGGTGGCCGACCAAGCCGAAACATGGGCCGGGTTGAGCGGCGAAGAAGGGTTCTTCACCGCCTTCGTCGCGGGCGCGAAAGACGTCTCCGACGAGCTCCGCGAGGAACTCGCCCACAACGCCCGCATGGCGCAGGAGGCCTACGCCGAACTCGCCGGGTTCCTCCGCGCCGAGCTCGCGCCGCTCGCCCCGACCAAGGACGCTGTCGGCGAGGACACCTACCGGCTGTGGTCGCGCTATTTCACCGGCACCGCGCTCGATCTGCACGAGGCCTACGAGTGGGGCTGGGCCGAGTTTTCCCGCATCGAGGCTGAGATGTGCGCTGTCGCCGGGAGGATCAAGCCCGGCGCCACCCTCGCCGAAGCGGCCGCGATCCTCGACGCCGACCCGAAATACCTCGTTCAGGGGCAGGCCGCCTTCGGAGAGTGGATGCAGGGCCTGTCGGACAACGCGCTGAAGTCGTTGCGCGACAAGCACTTCGAGATCCCCGACGCGCTCATGGCGCTCGAGTGCAAGATCGCGCCGCCGGGCGGCGGGGTCGGCGCCTACTACACCGGGCCGAGCGAGGACTTCACCCGCCCTGGCCAGATGTGGTGGTCGGTTGCCTCGGACAAGACCGAGTTCCCGACCTGGCGCGAGGTCAGCACGGTGTACCACGAGGGTGTCCCGGGCCATCACCTCCAGATCGCGACGGCGGTGTACCAGGCGGATTCGCTGAACAAGTTCCAGCGGCTGATGGGGTTCACCTCGGGCCACGGCGAAGGCTGGGCGTTGTACGCGGAGCGGCTCATGCAGGACCTCGGCTATCTCACCGACGACGGCGATCTGCTCGGCATGCTGTCCGACCAGCTGTTCCGCGCGGCGCGCGTCGTCGTCGACCTCGGCATGCACCTGGAGCTCGAGATTCCGGCGGGCACCGGCTTCCACGAGGGCGAGCGCTGGACCTCCGAGCTCGGGCTGGAGTTCCTGCTGACGCGCACGATCACCGACGCCGACCACGTGCGCGACGAGATCGACCGCTACCTCGGCTGGCCGGGGCAGGCGCCGGCGTACAAGATCGGCGAACGACTCTGGCTGGCCGCCCGCGAAGACGCCAAACGGCGTCAGGGCGACGCCTTCGACATCAAGGACTTCCACACCCGCGCCCTCAAGCTCGGCGGCATGGGCCTCGACACCCTGCGCGAGCAACTCGCCGAGCTGGATTAGCTCGTTCCTCGTGTTAGGTTCGCGTCATGCACCGGATTTTCCTCGCCACCCCGCCTCCGCGCCCCTGAGCGGGGCGTCCGGCTTCTCGGTTCTCACCTGAACCCACGCGCCCCGCGTCGTCGTATTTCCCACTCCCTCGACGCAGGAGCGTTCCTTCATGTCTTCACTCGCTGTCGTTGTACCCACCCGCAATCGATCCGGGATCGCGCTGATCCTCGCCGGAATCCTTTGGGGGACCGGCGGACTGTCCGGTTCCCTGCTCACCGCGAACGCAGAGCTCCATCCGCTTTCCGTTGCCACATATAGGCTGTTGCTCGGCGGGGTGTTCGCTGTGTTCTTCCTGCGGCTGACCGGCGGGCTGCGGGACTTCCCCCGCACTCGTGCCGCTTTTCGGCGTCTGGCCGTGGCGGGCGGTTTGCTCGGCCTCTTCCAGGCGAGCTACTTCCTCGCGGTCTCGCTGAGTTCGGTGAGCACCGCGACGATGACCACGATCGGCGGCGCCCCGGTGTTCGTCGCCGTCGTCACCGCGGTGCGTGAACGTCGTATCCCCAGCGCGGTGACAATGGTGTCGATCGGCGTGGCGCTGGTCGGTCTGGTGTTGCTCCGATGGTCGCCGGAAGGGACGTCCGCGGATTGGCGGCTCGTCGGCGGCGTCGTGTTCGCCTTGCTCGCCGGAGCCGGTTTCGCCACCTTGACCCTGGTGACGGCGATCCAGGTCGACGGCCTGGATCCCTTGCGTACCACGGCGTTCGGCTGCCTGATCGGTGGTGTACTGCTGCTGCCTGTCGCCGGGGTGCTCGGGATGGCGCTCCCGTTCCGGGCCGACGTCCTGGGCTTGGCCGTCTATCTCGGCCTGGTGCCCACCGCGGTGGCTTACGCGGCGTACTTCCGCGGGCTGGCCGGCGCGCATCCCGTGCCGGCCGCGCTTTCGGCGCTGCTGGAACCCCTGACGGCCGCCGTGCTCTCGGCACTGGTGCTGCACGAGCGGCTCGGGGTGGCCGGTTGGTGCGGTGCCGCGCTGCTCGTCGGCGCCCTCGCCGTGAGCTACTGGCGCTCCGAACCCCGCTAAAGGCGGGAGCAAGGGACCTTTACTGCCGTTTGGCGATAGTAAAGGTCCCTTGCTGCCGCGTCAGGAGTCGAGCGGGAGGGGGCGGCCGAGGATGGCGAAGGGGCGCGGGTCACCGGCGAAGCGGTAGTCCCGCAGGACGTCGACGAAGCCCATGCGGCGGTACAGCTTCCACGCCCGGCTCGGGCCCTCCGGGGTGGACAGCAGCACGTTGGCGCTCGGCACGCCGTCGAGGAGCATCTTCAGCATGTCTTCCCCGATGCGCTTGCCCTGGTTCTCCGGACGCACGTGGATCTCGGTCAGTTCGAAGTAGTCGGCGAGCCATTGGTGCGCGACCTGGTCGCCGTCCTGGCGCGACAGGCCGCGGCGGACCTGCTCGTGCCACCACTGCCCGGCCTTGCCGCGGTAGCCGTAGCCGAGTCCCAGCATCGTGTTGTTGTCGTCGAAGGCCGCGATGCATCGCCAGCCTTCGCGCAGCGCGTGCGTCAGCCACATCGGCGCACGCTGTTCCGCCGTGCCCTCGGGGTAGCCCATCGCGTTCACGTAGAGCGTGAGCGCTTCCGGCAGCCTGGCCCGGAACTCTTCCGGCGAGAGCTGTACGAAGCGGGTGGAAGACGTCGCGGTCACGGCTGAGTATCTTGCCCGTCCGCCGCGACATCCGCAGCGGTGCCCCCGGTGAGCGCGAGCAGTTCGTCGAAGGTGGTAGGGAAGACGGACTTGGCGTGTCCGGCCGCGGCCCATACGACGTCGTAGTCCCGCAAGGCGATGTCGACCAACGTGACGAGCCGCTTCGGGTGGCCGATCGGGGCGACCCCGCCGATGACCTGACCGGTGTGCTCTTTCACGAACGCCGGGTCGGCCTTGCCGACTTCGGTCGCGCCGACGAGCGTCGCGAGGTGGCCGGTGTCCGCGCGGTGGGCGCCGGAGGTCAGCGCGAGGATGGCTTCCACCCGATCGGGGAAGACGGCTTCGAAGATGAGGCTGTTCGCGATCGCACCAGGGACCACGTCGAGTGCTTCGGCCGCGTGGACGGCGGTGCGGACCTCGGCGGGCAGGATGCGGATTCCGTCGGCGGCGGCCTGCTGGCCTGCCTCGGCGAGTGCGGCGGCGACCTTGGCGATCGCGGGATGGTCGAGCGTGCTCATCCCGACATGAGATCACGCGCCGATACCGGCTGGCGACGGAGTATCCCCTGGTCGCCGGATGTCGAATACGTCACGAGGTTGAAAGAGTCAACAGTTTCGGGCTACATTGGAGATGTTCGAACACACGTTCGACGTTCGGTGGAGTACCGCCGGTCGGCGCCCGGCGGCGGGAACGGGGGAAGCGTCCCCGCCGCCTGGCGCCGCACGAGTACGGACTCCAAGCCGAAGGAGGGGCTATGTCTGTAGCAGTCGTGTCCCGGGAAGACGCCGGGAAACCGGTGTTGCCGATGCCGTTCCGCCCGCCGGCGGCACCGGCGGCGCTAGCGCTACTCGCCCAGGCCAGGCGCGGTCTGGCCGAAGCGCGGAGTGAAACCGATCCCGCTGAGCGGTTCACCGGTTCATACCTGTCCGCGCTGCGTGCGGCGGCGGCCGTGCTCGCCGCGCGGGGCAGGCCGCACCGTGGCCGCGCCAAGCCGGCCAGCGTTTGGGTGCTGCTCCAAACCGCGGCCCCGGAGTTGAGGGAGTGGGCGATCTTCTTCGCCGCGAACTCGGCGACGCAGGCCGCCGTGCTGGCCGGTATCACCGGGCGACTGACCTCGGCGATGGCCGACGACCTGCTCCACCAGAGCGACCAGTTCCTGGAGCTGGCCCGTCGAGTGGTGCATGGAGGTGACTGATGGGACAGTCGATGATCGACAGCGCCACGCTGCTCGAAGTGCTTGCTGTTGAGGGCGAGGCGCTGGCGGCGGTCGTGCGTGGCGCGTCGGCGGAGGCTCCGGTGCCGACCTGCCCCGGCTTGACCATCGGCGAGACGGCCCGGCACGTGGGCAGCGTGTACCGGATGGTCCGGGCCTGGCTGATCGACGGCCGCCGGCCGACGCAGTGGGACCGTGATCCGCCGCCGGGCCGGTCCACCGTCGAGTACTTCCTGGAAGGACACCACGACCTGCTGGAACAGCTGACAGCGCACGATCCGGAGGACTCCGCCTCGACGTGGTGGCCGGTGGATCGGACCTACGGCTTCTGGAGCCGCCGGATGGCACACGAAACGACGATCCACCGGATAGACGTCCAAGGCGCGTCCGGCGCCGAAGTCGCCGCCGTCGACGAGGACGTGGCGTTGGACGGCGTGGACGAAGCGTTGACGTTGTGGTTCGGCCAGAAGCTGCCGGTGCTCGGACTTTCCGGCACCAAGCCGGGCTCGGTGGGCATCAAGACCGGCGGCCACCACTGGATAGCCAGGGCAGGGCCGGGCGAGACGACGGCGTGGCGTTGCTCGGCGCGGGAAGCCGCGCAGGCGGATGCGGTGGTGACGGCCACCCCGATGCAGGTCTACCTCTGGTTGTGGGGCCGGACACCACTGGTGTCGGTCAAGGTCAGCGGCCAGCACGACGCGGCGGCACAGCTCTGGGCGTTGCTCAGATTGGCGACACGGTAAATCGGTTTTGCGGGGAAGCAACGCCGGTTTTGTCGGAGACACGGCCTAGATTCGGGCCATGGGAACCCGTCTCGTCAATGTGGTGATCGATTCGGCGCGGCCTCGGGAAGCCGCGGCTTTCTGGGCCACGCTGCTCGGCTGGGAAGTGGCGATCGACCTTCCCGAAGAAGTGGACGTGCGGGCACCGGCGTCGGACGGCTGGCCACTCGACCTGACGTTCGTGCCGGTGCCCGAGGCCAAGGAGGTGAAGAACCGGATCCACCTCGACCTGGCCAGCGCCTCGGCCGAGGCGCAGAAAGCCATGGTGGACAGGGCACTCGGGCTCGGCGCCTGCCCGGTCGACATCGGCCAGGGCGAGACGCCGTGGGTGGTGCTGGCCGATCCGGAAGGCAACGAGTTCTGCGTACTGGACCCGCGCCCGAAGTACTTCTCGGCTGGCGCTGTCGCCGCGATCGTCGTCGACGTGCACGACCCGCCCGCGCTCGCGGCTTTCTGGACCGAGGCCGCGGGCTGGACGATCGGGGACCGGGAAGAGGACATCGTCGGTCTCCGTTCGCCGAGTGGACGCGGGCCGTGGTTGGAGTTCCTGCGCACGGGTGAGGTCAAAACGGTGAAGAACCGCGTCCACCTGGATGTCGTTCCCCAGCTCGGGGAAGAACTATCCGACTCCGTAGCGCGGCTGGTTGATCTGGGCGCGACCCCGCTTGAGAGTGGCAACCTGCCATGGCAGGTGCTTTCCGACCCCGAAGGCAACGAATTCTGCGTACTTTGCTTGGCTTAGAGGTGCGGGGCTGGGTCTGAAGATGCGCGCCCGTCCAGTCGATCCGGGGTGCGGCCTGTTGGAATTTTGCGCGGTTTCGACCGGTTTAGTGTTTCTCACGCGTTGCGCCGCGCCCTCCGATGCTGACACGAGCGAAACACCGGTGTCCTCAACAGGCAACAACGGGACGGGACGGTGGAGGAATGCAGATGCGTCACGTTCGAACAGCGCAGGATTCCCGGGCCGCCGAGCCGTGGTCGCCGGAAGCGGTCGACGACGTCGACACCTCACTTACGTGGCGGCTGCGGATACGCATGGACGACCGTCCCGGCACGCTCGCCAGGATCGCCATCCGGCTGGCCGATCTCGAGTGCAACATCCTCGGGCTGACGGTGCTGCCGGTCCCCGGCGGGGTGCTCGACGAGATCGTCGTCCGGCCGGCGATCGGGTTGACCAGGGCGCATCTGGTCAGCGCGATCCGGGCGGAGGGCTGCGAGTGCTCCGGCATCGTCGACGCGGACGTCCGCGAGCTGGTCGACGCGTCGGCGGCCACGCTTGCGTCGGCGAGCCGCGCGGTCAGTGATCCGGCGAAATTCTCCGAGGTGCTCCGGGAAGTGCTCGCCGCCGACATCGTCACCGTCGTGCCGACGGCCGAGACGAACCCGTCGCGGACCGAGGGCGGTCACCGCGCGGTGTTCGCCATCGACGCCGAAAGCGCGCTGGTCGCGCGGCGCGGCTGGGCGCCGTTCGTCCAGCTCGAACTGGCACGGGGGCAGGCGCTGCTCGGGCTGCTCGGCGCGGTGCGGGCCAATGCGTCCGGCCCGGCGGTGATGACCTGCACCGACGGCGCCAACCTGGTGCTCAGGCAGGGCGCCCCCGGTGACGCGGACGCCGTTTTCGCGCTGCACGACCGATGCTCCAAGGCCACCCTGTTCCAGCGCTATCACACCGGAATGCGGACAGTGCCGCGTCGCTGGCTGCACCGGCTGCTCGTCCCGCCGCGGGGCGTCAGCCTGCTGGCCGTCTGCGGGCGTGACGTCGTCGGGCTCGGCCAGCTCATCCCCGCCGCGACGGGAGAGAGCGCCGAAGTTTCGTTGCTGGTGGAGGATTCCTGGCAGCGAAAGGGCGTCGGCACCGCGTTGATGGCGCGACTCGGCGTGCTCGCGAGCGTGCGCGGGTACCAGGAACTGACGGCGGTTTGCCTGCCGAGCCAGGACACCATTTTCCGGACGGCCGTCCGTGCGGGGTTCAAGCCAGGGAAACCGGTGGAAGGGCAGGTGCGGATTCCGCTTGGCTAAGCCTTGTCCCGCTTCCAGAACCAGTCTTTCTCCCGCGTTTCGCGCATCGCCTGCTTCTTGAGATCGGGCGCGAGGCGGTCGAGGTAGAGCTTGCCGTCGAGATGATCCGTTTCGTGCTGCAGAGCCTGCGCGAGCACGTCGAACCCCTCCACCTCGATCGGATTGTTACGCTTGTCGACACCGCGGACCAAAGCCCGCTGGGCGCGCACGGTCGGGAACCGGAGCTCGGGAACGGAAAGACAGCCCTCGATGATTTCGTGGGTTTCCTCGGAGAGTTCCACGATCTCCGGGTTGATCACATACCCCGTGAGGCCTTCGACGTTGTAACTGAACACCCTCAGGCTGACGCCGATCTGGTTCGCCGCGAGCCCGGCCCGCCCCGGCAGTTGCACGCCGTCGAGCAGATCCGCCACCAGTGACTCGATGGACTTGTCGAACCTCGTAACCGGATCACAAACGGTTTTGAGCACCGGGTCCCCGAAGTAACGCAGCTCCCGCACGGCCATCGTCGAATTTCCTTTCCCTTTTTGCCGTGCGAACTCTAGATGATCGGTGCCTGACAGGCTGCTACCGGTCGAGGAGGGAAGCGGCGGCCTCGAAGATGTCGTGTGTTCTTCTGTCGAACAGCACGAATCGCACCGAGGTGATTCCCGGTGTTTCCGTCCTGGCTTCGGAGACTGTGGCCAGCGCGATTTTCGCGGCGGACTCGACGGGCCACCGATAGATGCCGGTGGAGATCGCCGGGAACGCGATGCTGCGCGCGCCGAGGCCGGCCGCGACGTGCAGCGAGTTGCGATGGCAGTCGGCGAGCAGCGCCGAGCGGTCGTCGTCGGCCGACCAGACCGGCCCGACCGTGTGCACGACCCACCTCGCGGGCAGCATCCCGGCCGTTGTGGCTACCGCTTGTCCCGTCTTGAGGCCGCGGCCGTAGTGCCCGGCGCGGAGTTTGCGGCAGTCGGCGAGAATTTCCGGGCCGCCCTTGCGATGGATGGCACCGTCGACCCCTCCGCCGCCCAGCAGGGACGAGTTCGCGGCGTTCACCACGACGTCGACGTCCTGCTCGGTGATGTCGCCGACGACCAGTTCGATGCGTGCCATAGGCGCATTCTGGCGCCCCGGAGCACGGCAGTCCATGGGATTGCCGTGCTCCCCAGCAGGCGGATCCGCGTCCGCCTGCAGGGGAAGGTAGCCGCGGGTTAGTGGATCAAGGCGGGGCCGAGCGGAAGTGCGCGGCCGCCTGTCGCCTGCGAAGCCGCGCTGAAGAACAGGTAGACACCCACCGCGGCGAAGACGAAGACCACGATGCCCGCGATGCGCAGCACGTTCGCCGATCCCTGCGAAGTGCCCGCCAGCACCAGCACGAGTGCGACCTCGATCAGCGCGAACAGGACTGTGTAGGCGATCGGCAACCGGAGCGAGCCCAGGGTCAGCATGCCGATGACCACGAGCCACGAAATGAGGAACAACTCCTGTGTCGCCACCGCGGCACTGGCGTCGACACCGAACCAGTTGTGCGTCAGGCCCAGTACCAGCAGGGCGTAGCTCAGCCAGAATCCCGCGAAGATGCCGAACACCCCGGCCACCGCGCTCTGACCGACGGCGGCTGCCCAGACTGCCGCGATGACCAGGCCAAGGCCGGTGGCGGCGACGATGATGGCCAGTGAAGCACCGGCCGCGGCCGCCGGCACGTAGCCGACGAGGACGAGACCGAGCGCGACCGAGCCCACGATGAACGAGGGCAGGCCGATCATCGAGGGGTCTCCGACAGGTGCGGGTGGGGGTGCGGTTTCTGCGCCACGCTGTGTGGGTACTCGTTGAAGGCTTTCCGAACCGGCGTCGATGGCGGTCATGTGGGCTCCCTTTCGGAGGCAACCGGAAAAGTGCCAAGGGTTTGTCGCGGAGGCACATACTCGGTTTACCCGATCTTCGATCGCCCCCGAGTCTCACTTTGAGGCGTTGGTCACGCTCGTAGCCGCAGGCCCTTCGGCGTCGCGCGGAAGCCCGCCTCCTGCAAAATCTCCGACAGGTCCGTGCCCAGAGCGTGTTCGCCGTCGGCCCGCTGCACCGCCAGGTGACCTAGCCAGCCTTCCCGTACGGCCGTCGACAGGGCACGTGCCGCGGCGCGCAGCGGCTCCTGCGTCTCGGTGAACGTCAGCAGGGAACGGCCGCCGCGTTCGACGTACAGGGCGGGCACGCCGTCGACGAGGACGGCGAGCGCACCGGCCTTGCGCGCCGGGCGGTGTTTGGTGTCGCCCGTCGCCGCGGGCCATGGCAGCGCCGCGCCGTACGGCTGAGCCGGATCGGCGGCCGCGAGCACGACGGCGCCGGAGGAATCACGGGGAGTGGAACCGGTGTCGGACAGCGCGCGCAGCCTGTCCACCGCGCCCTTCGCAGCGAATTGGGCCGCGCCGAGCCCTTCGACGACGTAGCCGCGCACGACCTGGCCGGAGTCCTCCATACCGCGTAGAACCTTGTAGATTCCCGAGAAGCCGCCGGTCACGCGCTCGGTTTCCAACGCACCCCTGGTGAGCACGCCGTGGCGCTCGAGGAAGGCTTCGGTGCGGGCGTGGGCACGCCGGGTGGGGTCGGGTTCGCGTACCGGGGCCAGCGCCCACCGTCCGGCGACCGTCGGCGGTCCGGTGCGCGACGGCATTGCCGGGCGGCTCGCCCGCATCCGGGCATAGCGGCCGCGAGGGGCGGTTCGGCGTGGCTTGTGCGCCGCGCCTTTCCCGGCCACTTGAGCGCGGAGCGGGCCCAGCGTGTCGCCGGTGACGAGCCCGGCCCAGACGAGATCCCACAGGGCGGCCACGACTTCGCCGTCGTTCGGCGCGGCCTCCACGAGTGAGCTGATTTTGTCCACGAGTTGACGGAAGAACAGCGCGCCGCCGTCCAAGGACGACAACAGCGCTTGGTGCAGCGGCCCTTCCGGTGCCGAGTCCTCGATCTCGGGTAGCAGGAGATCTGCGACATCCGTCGGTGCCAGCGCGAGCCAGCCGTCGCCCCCGGCCAGCGAACCGCAGCCGCACCAGGTGACTTCACCCGCCGTGGTGAGCTCGTCCAGCAGCGCGGGGGAGTAGCCGGGCAATCGGCTCGGCAGGATCAGCGATTCCACCGCGCTCGCCGGAAGTGGTGCTCCCGCAAGCTGTTCGACCACGGACAGCACGTCGTCGGCAGTCGGTGCCGAGCGGACCCGCGCGCCCACGCCGTGCCAGGACGGCAGGAAACGGCCGAGCGCGGCGGGCTCCACCGGCTCGACCTCGGCCCGCAGCCGGGCCAGCGACGCGCGGCGAAGCCTGCGAAGCACCGCCGCGTCGCAGTACTCCATGCCCGCCGGGTGCAGTTCCGCGTGTCCCAGCGGACTGAGTTCTCCGCGCGCCAGCCTGCCCTCGGAGGTGAGCCTGTCGAGCACGCCGGTGACGACCGCGGCACCCAGTCCGAACCGTTCCGCCGCTTGGCGCGAGCCGAACGGGCCTCGGCTTCGGGCGTACCGGGACAGGAGATCCCCGAGCGGATCGGCCACGGGTTCGGTGAACGCCTCCGGCACCCCGACCGGGAGCGCGGTGCCCAGCGCGTCGCGTACCCGGCCCGCGTCCTCGATGGCGATGTACCGCTCTTCGCCGCCGATGCGCACGCGGATCGCGCGGCGGGCGGATTCCAGCTCGGCGAGCCATTCGGGCTGAATACCGCGGTCGGCCGCTTCTTCGACCGTCATGTCCCCGAGGAACCGGAGCAGGTCCGCGGCGTCTTCGGCGTGCCGGGCGTGCCTGTCTTCGTCAAGCCGCTGCAGTGATCGCTCGATCTCGGCGATGACCTCGGCGTCGAGCAGTTCCCGGATCGCCTCGGTGCCCAGCAGTTCCGCGAGCAGGGTGGAATCCAGCGAAAGCGCCGCCGCCCGGCGCTCGGCCAGCGGCGCGTCCGTCTCGTACAGGAACATGCCGACGTAGCCGAACAACAGGCTGCGGGCGAACGGCGACGGACTGGGTGTCTCGACGTCGACCACCTTGATCCGGCGGGCCCGGACATCGGTCATGAGCTCCCGCAGCCCGCCGACGTCGTACACGTCCTGCAGGCATTCCCGCATCGCTTCGAGTACGACCGGGAACCGCTCGTACTTCGCCGCGACCGACAGCAGCTGTGACGCACGTTGCCGTTGCTGCCAAAGAGGAGTCCTGCGGCGCGGGTCCCGGCGCGGCAGCAGCAACGAGCGCGCGGCACACTCCCGGAACCGTGCCGCGAACAGCGCCGACCCGCCGACCTCGGCCACGATCAGCTGCTCGACCTCTTCCGGATCGAGCAGGATGTCCTCGACGCCGACGGTGACTTCCGTGCCGTCGGCGTTCAGTGCGTCCGGCAGCCGCAGGACGATCCCGTCATCGGAGTGGGCGACCTGCGCGTCGACCCCGCGGTTTTCCCGGAGCCGCGCGGCGATGGCGAGTGCCCACGGCGCGTTCACCTGCGCGCCGAACGGCGAGTGCAGCACTATCCGCCAGTCGCCGAGTTCGTCGCGGAACCGTTCCAGCAAAAGGGTGCGATCGTTGGGTATGTGCCTTGTCGCCGAGCGCTGTTCTTCGAGATACCCCAGCAGGTTGTCACACGCTCGTTCGTCCAGCCCGGCCGCTTCCGCGCGGGTGCGCGCCTCCGTCGAGTCCGATGTGGACAGTTCGCGGACGAACGCGCCGAGTGCCCGCCCCAGTTCCAGCGGACGGCCCTGGGCGTCGCCCTTCCAGAACGGCATCCTGGCCGGCTCGCCCGGCACGGGCACCACGATCACCCTGTCGTGCGTGATGTCCGTGACGCGCCACGAGGACGTGCCCAGCAGGACCGTGTCGCCCACGCGGGACTCGTAGACCATTTCCTCGTCGAGCTCGCCGACCCTCGACCCGGGCCGGTCGTCGGAACCCGGTGTCATCACGGTGAACAGCCCGCGATCCGGGATGGTGCCGCCCGAGGTCACCGCGAGCCGCTGCGCGCCGGGGCGGCCGCTCAGCTCGCCCGTGACCCTGTCCCAGGTGATCCGGGCGCGCAGCTCGCCGAATTCCTCGCTCGGATAGCGCCCGGCCAGCATGTCGAGCACCGCGTGCAGCGCGTCGTCGGGCAGCGCGGCGAAGGGCGCGGCGCGGCGGATCAACTCGGCCAGTTCGTCGACCGTCCACGACTCCAGCGCGACCATCGCCACGATGTGCTGCGCCAGCACGTCGAGTGGGTTACGGGGATAGCGAACCGCTTCGATCTTGCCCGTCGCCATCCGCTCGGCGACCACCGCGCAGGAGACCAGATCGCCCCGGAACTTGGGGAACATGACCCCGCGTGACACCGCGCCGACCTGGTGCCCGGCCCGGCCGACGCGCTGCAGCCCGGACGCCACCGTCGGCGGTGCCTCGATCTGCACGACCAGATCGACCGCGCCCATGTCGATCCCCAGCTCCAGCGAGGAGGTGGCGACCACACACGCCAGCCGTCCGGACTTGAGCTCTTCCTCCACGTGGGTGCGCTGTTCACGCGACATCGAGCCGTGGTGCGCCTTGGCTATCGTCGCTTCGGCGCCTGTCGTCAAGCCGGACTGCCCGATGGCCCCGGCGGGAAACTGCCGGCCCGCCTGGAGTTCCGGCTGTTCGGCGGCGAGCTCGTTCAGCTTCGAGGTCAGGCGTTCGGTGAGCCGCCGCGAGTTGGCGAACACGATCGTCGAGCGATGGGACCTGATCAGTTCGAGGACACGCTCCTCCACCGCGGGCCAGATGGACGGCCGCTTGACTGCGCCGACCTCCTCGGCGAACCCGATCGGCCCGTCGACCGGATCCACGGGTGCGGCCGGGGCGTCCAGGTTGCCCATGTCCTCGACCGGGACCTCGACCCGCACTTCGATCGTCTTGGCGAGCTTCGGCTGGACCACCCGCACCGGCCGCCTCCCACCGAGGAACGCGCTCACCTCGTCGACCGGGCGGACCGTCGCGGACAGGCCGATCCGCTGGGCGGGCTCGGGCAGCAGTGCGTCCAGCCGCTCCAGCGACACCGCCAGATGGGCGCCGCGCTTGCCGCCCGCGACGGCGTGCACCTCGTCGACGATCACCGTCTCGATCCCGCGCAGTGACTCGCGTGCCGACGACGTCAAGATCAGGAACAGCGACTCGGGCGTGGTGACCAGCACATCGGGCGGGGTGCGGCCGAACGACCGGCGCTCGGCGGCCGTGGTGTCCCCCGTCCGCATGCCGACGCTGATATCGGGCGGCGTGAGGCCGAGCCTGCGCGATGCCTGCGAGATCCCGGCCAAGGGCGCCCGCAGGTTGCGCTGGACATCGACTGCCAGCGCTTTGAGCGGAGAGACATAGAGGACACGGCACCGCTTCTTCATGTCCGCTGGCGGCGGCTCGGCGGCCAGCCTGTCCAGTGCCCACAGGAACGCGGCGAGCGTCTTGCCAGACCCCGTCGGCGCCACCACCAGCGCGTGCTCACCCGCGTGCGCCGCCCGCCAGGCGCCTTCCTGGGCGGCCGTGGGCGCGGCGAAGGCCCCCGTGAACCACTCGCGGGTGGCGGGGGAGAACAGATCGAGCACTTCGGCCGTGGCCATACCTTCATCTTGCGCCCCGGCACCGACAGTTTCGTGGCCAGCTCACTTTGGCGGTCCCGCACACGGGCGGCCCACCGGCATGGGAGCATGCAGCGGCAGGTGAACCAGGGCCTTGATCAGGGCCTTGATCAAGGGGGAGAGCTGTGCGGATCCTGTCCGTGGATCTCGGGACGTCCAACACCGTCGCCGTGTTGTCGGCGCACGGGCGGCCACCGCGGGTCGTCGAGGTGGACGGCTCGGCGAACATGCCGTCCGCGGTCTTCGCCGGCGAGGACGGCACGCTCATGATCGGCCGTGACGCCGAGCGCCGGGCCCGGCTCGACCCGACCCGGTTCGAGCCCAACCCCAAGCGCCGCATCGACGAGCAGACACTGCTGCTCGGCACCGACATCGTGCCGGTGAACGAGGCACTCGCCGCCATCCTGCGCCGCGTGCTCGACGAAACGGTCCGCCAGCTCGGCGGGGAACGCCCCGACGAGGTCCGGTTGACCCACCCCGCGCAGTGGGGCCCGGTCCGGCGCAACGTCCTGCTCTCCGCCGCGAGGCTCGCCGGGATGGGCAACGCGGTTTCGCTGGTGCCCGAGCCGGTCGCCGCCGCCGCGCACTTCGCGTCCTTCCCCGGCAAGTCGCTGGCCCCTGGCCACGCGCTCGCCGTCTACGACCTCGGCGCGGGCACCTTCGACGTCGCCGTCGTCGGCGCGACCCAGACCGGGTTCGCGGTGCTCGCCGAAGACGGCTTGGCCGACTTGGGCGGGCTCGACGTCGACCAGGCGCTGCTGGTGCACGTCGGACGGGAGGTCTCACACCGGGATCCGGCGCGCTGGCAACGGCTGCTGCGCCCGGAGTCGACGCCGGACAGGCGCACCCGACGTGCCCTGCAGGAGGACGTGAAGGCCGCGAAAGAGGCACTTTCGCGGCACCCGCAGACCGACGTGCCGATGCCGGAACCGTTCACCGACGTGCTGGTCACCCGCACCGAACTCGAAGCGCTGGTCCGGCCGGCCATGCTTCGCAGCGTCGAGTTGCTGTCCAGGACGGTCCGGGCGGCGGGGATGACGCCAGACCGGCTCGCCGGGATCTACCTCGTCGGCGGGTCCAGCCGATTGCCGCTGGTCGGGTCCATGATCGCGGAGAAGCTCGGTGTCGTCCCCGTGAGCCTCGACCAGCCGGAGACCGCTGTCGCGCTCGGCGCGCACCACATCGCCCCCGACGGCATCACCATGCGCACCCAGAACCTCGAAGGCCAGGTCGCCGCGAGCGGGTCCGGCCAATATGGCTTTCCAGGGCAGCGGCAGCCGGTGGCGGCCGTGCCCGGCGGCAACCACCAGCGCCCCGGCCAATATCAGCAGCCTTCGTTTCCCCGCAGCGGCCCACAGCCGGTGCAGGCCGCGCCGTCGAACTTCCCGGCGTACTCGCCCCCCACGGAAGCGCCGAAGAGCGGTGGCAAGAAGAAACTGCTGATCGCGCTCGCCGCCGCGGTGGTCGTCCTGCTCGGCGTCGGCGGGGCGGTCTTCCTCGCCTCGTCCTCCTCGGTCACCTACACCGCCGACCAGTGCCAACAGCAGGGCCAGGGTGACGACAAGGGCCTCACCGGGTGCCTGCGTCAGCTCGCCGGCAAGATCGCCGACACGGGCGGCTGTAGCCCCGGCACGGGCAACGGGCCAGCCGCCACCACGGAAAAACTCGGTGTGACGTCGACCTGCTCCGCGCCCGGGCGCGCCGGCGCCCAGGTGACTTACCTGCAGGGCACCTCGGCCGAGGCGATCAAGCGCTATACCGACCAGTTGCTGCAGTCCGCGGGCGGCGACCGGACGAATTCCCAGTGGAAGGGCAACGGCCTCCAGGGCGAGTATTCCTCCGCCGCGGGCAAGAACTCGGCCGTGCTCGTCTTCACCGTCTCCGACCGGCCGCTGGCGGGTTTTATCTATCAGGTGAATTCCGGCGATCAGGCCGCGGCGACGACCCCGGGCGCACTCGCCGACTACTTCGAACAGAGCGTCCAGCCGGGGGAGTAAGGGACTCTAACGCCCTCATGGTGGCCTTCAGGGACTGCCAGATCCGGGGAAGCGTCAGGCTACGCTGTAACCGATGCGTATCACGGATTTTCAGCGGATGATGGCCGGCGAGTTCGGCTCCACCAGGGCGTCGACGCTGGCCAGGGACCATGTGTTCAGCGGGCTCGACGGGCGGACCGTCGAGCAGGCTATCGAGGTAGGGATTCCGGTCAAAGAGATTTGGCAGGTCGTCTGCGCGGCTTTCGACGTCCCGCCCGAGCGCCGCTGAGCGGGCCGCTGAGAACCGTGCTGACCTGCGTAAATGCTGTGCACGAACCCGCTTTGGCCGAAGGCACGCTATCTGGGCGGCAGGGCGCCGGTCAGCAAAAACGCGAGCTGACCCGACAAGGAGCGCCCTGGCGACGAGACCCGCGTCGCGGGTTCTCAGAGGGGCACCGACGCCGACGGAAAATCGTAGCGCAAGGGTGTGTCGGTTTCGCCGTCGAACAGGTGTTCGTCTATGGTGTTGTCCACAGCGGGGCCAGCTATCCACAGATTGCCGCCGAGGCCTGGAATTGTCGGTCCTCACCCGTAGCGTCTGGTCCGACAGCCCGAAAACTTTAGAGAAGCCCCACAGGCTCAACCAACGAGGTGGACTCCCATGGCACCAGCAGCACCCGACAAGGACAAGGCGCTCGAACTGGCCCTTGCGCAGATCGACAAGCAGTACGGCAAGGGCTCGCTGATGCGCCTCGGCGACAAGGGGCACGTGCCGATCGCCGTGATCCCGACCGGCGCCATCGCGCTGGACATCGCCCTGGGTATCGGGGGCCTGCCGCGTGGTCGCGTGGTGGAGATCTACGGTCCGGAGTCCTCCGGTAAGACCACTGTCGCGCTGCACGCGGTGGCCAACGCGCAGAAGGCCGGCGGGATCGCCGCGTTCATCGACGCGGAGCACGCGCTCGACCCGGAGTACGCCAAGAACCTCGGTGTGGACACCGACGCGCTGCTCGTCTCGCAGCCGGACACCGGTGAGCAGGCCCTCGAGATCGCGGACATGCTGATCCGCTCCGGCGCGCTCGACATCCTGGTCATCGACTCGGTGGCCGCACTCGTGCCGCGCGCCGAGATCGAGGGCGAGATGGGTGACAGCCACGTCGGCCTGCAGGCCCGGCTGATGAGCCAGGCGCTGCGGAAGATGACCGGTGCGATGAGCAACACGGGCACCACGGCGATCTTCATCAACCAGCTGCGCGAGAAGATCGGCGTCATGTTCGGCTCCCCGGAGACGACGACCGGTGGTAAGGCGCTGAAGTTCTACGCGTCGGTCCGGCTGGATGTCCGGCGTATCGAGACGCTCAAGGACAGCGGTGAGGCGGTCGGTAACCGCACCCGCGTCAAGGTCGTGAAGAACAAGGTCGCGCCGCCCTTCAAGCAGGCCGAGTTCGACATCCTTTACGGCAAGGGCATTTCCCGCGAGGGTTCGCTCATCGACATGGGTGTCGACCAGAGCATCGTGCGGAAGTCCGGCGCCTGGTACACCTACGAAGGCGACCAGCTGGGACAGGGTAAGGAAAATGCCCGCAAGTTCCTGCTCGACAACCCCGATGTCGCCAACGAGATCGAGAAGAAGATCAAGGAAAAGCTCGGTATCGGTGCCCAGTTGGATGCCGAGGTCGCGCCCGCCGCTCCGGTCGACTTCTAAGGGCTGAGGCGATGGCAGAGGGGGAGCGCAGGCCCAAGTTCGATCCACTGGAGCTTTCCCCGGAGGAACGGTGGAAGAAGGCCAAGGAGATCTGCTACGACCTGCTTGCCGTACGGCCACGCTCCCAGGACGAGCTCCGGCAAACGTTGCGGCGTAAGGGATTCGACGACGAGACCACGGAAACCCTGTTGGGGAAACTCGACAAGGCCGGTCTCGTGGACGATGCGGCGTTTGCCGAGGAATGGGTGCGCGCTCGGCATACCTATAAGGGTTTGTCGAGAAGCGCGCTCGTCCTGGAACTGAAGCGCAAAGGGGTCGACAGCGAGATCGCGGTGCAGGCCGCGAGCGAGGTCGACAAGGAATCCGAAGAGGCCCGGGCTCGCGAGCTCGTGCGCAAAAAACTGCGCAGCCTCGGCGCGGGAGTTGACGAGCAGACGGCTATCCGCCGCCTGCTCGGCATGCTGGGCCGTAAGGGCTATCCGCAAGGCCTGTCCTACGCGGTGATCCGCGAGGAACTTCGGGAATTCGGTGCCGAGTCGACCTTCCTCGACGACGCCCTCAACGATTGAGCACGCCCGAGTGCACGCACGCTTGAGTGCAGTTTATGCGCGCTCGGGGGCAAGTTGTGACCGCGCGGCGCCGAACCAGTGGGCGAGCGCGGTGCGAAGGCCGGTCGGTGACCCTTCGGCGGCCCAGGCGACGTAGCCGTCGGGGCGGATCAGGAGCGCGTCGGCGGGCGGCTTGCCGCAGCGGGCGGTGACGACGGTGATCCGGTCCGCCCAGCTGTTCGCGGCGTCGCGGAGGTCTTGTCGGTCGGCGAGGTCGAGCAGGACGGGTTTGGCTGCGCGCAGGAGTTCCGCGACCCGGGTGAGACCACTGGAGGTTTCCAGGATGAGGTCGGGCGCGAACCGGCCGAGCAGGGGATGGGTTCCGGCGCCGGGGGTGTCGTAGCGGACGTGGGAGCCGTGCAGCAGTTCGCCGAGGTGTTTCAGCGGATCTTCGAAGGCGAAGATCTTGGTGAGCAGTCCCCGCAGGGCATCGCCTTCTTCATCTTCGGCGCGCTCCAGTGCCGCTTGGGCGCGAGTCTGCATCAGGGTCCGGGCGCCGACAGGGTGCCGTTCGGAGTGGTAGGTGTCCAGCAGTCCTGCTGGTGCCCGGCCCTGGACCTGTGCCGCCAGTTTCCAGCCGAGGTTGACCGTGTCCAGCAGGCCGACGTTGAGCGCCGAGCCACCGGCGGGGAACAGATGCGCGGCGTCGCCTGCCAGCAGGATCCGGCCGGTGCGGTACTTCTCGGCCTGGCGGGCTTGGCTGACGGTCCGGGAAAGCCAGATCGGCTCGCCGAAGGGCAGATCCCGGCCGAGAACCCGGCGGACGCTCGCCCGGAACTCCTCCAGCTCCAGTGGGCTGGTGAGGTCGATCCGCTGCTGCCGGCGTTCGCGGACGCCGACGATTTGGACGCCGGGTTGCAGTGACATGACCATGATCCGGCCGTGCTCGGTGCGATTCCAACCCGGCTTCAGGTTGCCGAACTCCGGATCTTGGAACGCGGCCACGGAGTCCGCCGCCTTGAAATGGCCCAGCCGCACCACGTCTTCGTCGGTCGTGCCCGGGAAACCGATTCCGGCCTGCTCCCGCACGAAGCTGTGCCCGCCGTCGCATCCCACGAGGTAGGGCGCGGTCAGCCGGTACTCGCCGTCGGGGCCGAGGACGTCGAGGTGCACGCTGTCGTCGTCCTGGGAAAGCCCGTGGATTTCGTGCCCTCGCCTGATTTCGACGTCGAGCTCCTCCGCGCGCCCGGTCAGGAGGCTCTCCATCCGCGGCTGCTGGATGGCCATTCCCCGCAGTGGGCCGGTGTCCAGCCGGGAAAAGTCGAGTGGCACCGAACCGAACGGGAAGCTCGGGAAGGCCCCGGTGAACGCGGCTTCGGCTTTGAAGCGTTCCAGGAGACCGCGGTAGTCCAGCATCTCCACGATCCGGCCGACCAGGCCGTTGGCCTTCGGGAGCGTGCCGGCCTCGGCCCGCCGCTCCAGCACCACCGGGCTCGCCCCGGCCAGGCGGAGCTCGCAAGCCAGCATCAGGCCGACCGGTCCGCCCCCGGCGACAACCACGTCAAAAGTCATGGTTGTCAGGCTAGACTGACAGCGGGAAATGTCAAGCTAGACTGACAGGCATGGACCCCGGAGACCTCGCGGAACCCATCGCCTCGGCCGATCCAGCCGTCTCGTTGCGCGCCGTCGGCGCCCTGCGCCGGCTGGCCGAACAGGTGGAAGCGGTCTCGGTCGCCAGAGCCAGGGAGCAAGGCTGGACCTGGGAACAGATCGGCGACACGCTCGGTATGTCCCGGCAGTCGGTGCACGCGAAGTACGGAAAATGAGCTGATGTTCGAGAAACTTCTGGTGCGAAGCCCTTTCGCCGCGGTGGTCACCGCGGCGCTGGAGGAAGCCCGGCGGCGCGGCGACCGCCGGCTGGGTACCGAGCACCTGTTCCTCGGACTCCTGCACGATCTCGTCTCGGCCAGGGCTCTCGGCGTCGACCTCGAGAGTGCCCGCGCCACCCTGGACACCCTCGACCACGAGGCACTGAAAGCGATCGGACTCGACCTCGGAGAGCCGCGAAGCACGGTGCCGCACAGACATCCGCCCGTAAGATCGAGCGCGATGACCTCCAGCGCACGATCCGTCCTCGACCAGGCCGTCAAAGCCACGACCACGAAAACCCGGCATGCCGGTCCGGAGCACCTGCTGCGTGTGCTCCTGGCCCGCGAGCCGCCGGACGTCGTGGCGGAGCTGGTCACCAGGCTGGACATCGACCGGCAGGCGGTTCTGTGACCGGGTGGGTCACAGAACCGCCCTGACCTCAGGCCAGCGGCTTCTCGAAGTGCTGGTAGTCGATGGGGCTGTCCCAGTAGCCGCCCCAGTCCCAGCCGCGCTGCTCGAAGGCCAGCACGGTCTTGTCCTGGGCGTAAATCATGCCCTTCTGCCCAGGGGTGCGATCCACGTAGGGCGCGCCATTGGGCGGGTAGACCGTGCCACCGGCCGAAATATAGGGGTTGATCTGCGGATTGACGTCAATGGCCCGGCCATAGGAATGATTGGACCACCCGCCGCCCCCGGTGATTTCCCGGCAGTTGAATGCGGACGTATTGTTCGCCGCCATCGACAGGTCGTCGTCGGCGTCGTATTTGGCGACGTTTTCCATTCGCTCGATGGCGAAACGCTGCTGATAGAGGTCGCCGAAGCTTTGGGCGACCTCGACGGCCACCTCCTTGCCGACGACCACTTCGCCGTCGTGGGACCTGCCGTCGAAACCGAGGTACCTCAGCTTGATCAGTTTCAGCTGGTCAGGACCCACCGGACAGCCCTCGTGCCAGCTTTTACCCAGCTCCGCCGCACTCACCGGGCGGATGAGGGCGACGTACGGCGGCAAAGCCGTCTCGTCGGATACGGCTGTACCGGCCGACGCGGTGCCCGCGACGGCACCGGTCAGCATGACCGCGGCGGTCAGGGTCAACGAGATCCTGGTCAGAATTCGCATGCTCACATTCCCCCTGAATGTTTTGTGGTGCGCGAAGACGCGGTCGACGAAAAGAGTCGTCACCGCGCGAAAGAAGAAATCCCCCCAGAGAAGCGTCGCCCCGAAGGGCGCTTCTGTCTCCATCCTTGAAATAGAGCTTCCCCAGTACCTGTGCCGCGTTGCCGCGGCCCCGTCCCATTAATACCGGAAAAAGCCAATCGACGCTATCAAGGCACAAAAAAGCCGGTCGTCCGAGTACCTGCACGACTCGGACGACCGGCGGGGGAACTTTGGGGAGATCACCGCAGTGCGGCGGCTTCCCTGGCCAGTGCTTCGATGCGGCCGAAGTCCTTGGCGGCCAAGGCGTCCTTCGGGGTCAGCCACGAGCCGCCGATGCAGCCGACATTCGGCAGCGCCAGGTAGGCCGGCGCGTTCTTGACGCTGATGCCACCGGTCGGGCAGAACCGCAGGCCGGGCAGTGGGCCGCCGATGGAGCTCAGGTAGGGGATGCCGCCGCTGGCTTCCGCGGGGAAGAACTTGAGTGCGGTCAGGCCGCGCTCGGCCAGCCGCATCGCCTCGGACACCGTGCTCGCGCCGGGAAGGAACGGCAGCCCGGTGGCGAACACCGCCTCCAGCAGCTGGTCGGTGCTGCCCGGCGTCACCAGGAAGGACGCGCCGGCGTCGGCGGCCTGCTTGGCGTGTTCCGGTGCGGTCACGGTGCCTGCGCCGAGCAGGATTTCCGGGACTTCGCCGGCGATCCGTTCGATCGCCTCCAGCGCGACCGGAGTCCGCAGCGTCAGCTCGATCACCTTGATCCCGCCGGCGAGCAGCGCCCGCGCGGTGGGCACGGCGTCAGCCGCGTCCGAGATGACCACGACGGGTATGACGGGGGACAAGTCGAGCAGGTCCGCGCCGGTGGTCACTTCCATACCTCCTGTGTAGGTCAAGCTGTGTTTGTTCGAGCTGTGTTTGTTCGACAACGGTCAAGCTAACGGGGGTTCGTCGAAAATGCAGGTGCCGGGGTGCCGAAATGTTCCGGCGTGAGCGGGCCGAACACACTGGCCCCGTGGTCGGCGGGACCGACCGAGCGGCGGAGCGCGCCGAACAGCTCACGGCCGGTGCCCGTCCAGGATGCCTCGTCCGGGGGGCTGTCCACCAATTCCCGCGCCGAGAGTTCGGTCTCCTCGACCAGCACATCCAGTGTCCCGGCGTTCGCGTCGAGGCGCACGATGTCGCCGTCGGCGATCCGCGCGAGCGGGCCTCCGGTGGCGGCTTCCGGGGTGAGCTGGATGGCGGCCGGGATCTTGCCCGAGGCACCGGACATCCGGCCGTCGGTGAGTAACGCGACCTGGAAACCACGGTCCATCAGCACACCGAGCGCGGGGGTGAGGCCGTGCAACTCGGGCATGCCGTTGGCCTGCGGGCCCTGCTGCCGGATCACGACGACGACGTCCCGCTCGAGCTCGCCCGCGGCGAAGGCCGTCGCGAAGCCCTCCTGCGTGGTGAAGACCCGCGCGGGAGCCTCGACCACGCGGTGCTCGGGCGCCACCGCGGAGACCTTGATCACCGCGCGCCCCAGGTTGCCCGAGACCATGCGGAGACCGCCGTCGGCGGCGAACGGCCTGCCGGCGGGCCGCAGCACGTCCTCGTCGAGGCTCTTCGTGGGCACTTCGCGCCACACCAAGCCGTCACCGTCGAGGATCGGCTCCTGCCGGTAACGGTGCAGCCCGTCCCCGGCGACCGTCCGGACGTCGTCGTGCAGATATCCGGCGTCGAGCAGGGTGCCGATCAGGAACTGGAGCCCGCCCGCGGCGTGGAAGTGGTTGATGTCCGCGCTGCCGTTCGGGTACACCTTCGCGAGCAGCGGGACCACTGCCGAGAGCTCGGAGAAGTCGTCCCAGGTCAGGTGGATGCCCGCGGCCGCGGCGATGGCGACCAGGTGCAGCGTGTGGTTGGTAGAACCGCCTGTCGCGAGCAGCGACACGACACCGTTGACCACGGCCTTCTCGTCGATGACCTCGGCGAGCGGGGTGTACGACTCGCCGCGGGAGATTTCGACGATCCGGCGGCCCGCCTCTTCGGTCAGTGCTCGCCGCAGCGGGGTGTTCGGGTGCACGAAGCTGGCGCCCGGCAGGTGCAGGCCCATCACCTCGACGACCATCTGGTTCGAGTTGGCGGTGCCGTAGAAGGTGCATGTCCCGGCGGAGTGGTACGACGCCGATTCGGCCTCCAGGAGGTCCTCACGGGTGGCGAGGCCCTCCGCGTACAGCTGGCGGATGCGGGCTTTTTCCTTGTTCGGCAGCCCGGAGTTCATCGGCCCGGCAGGCACCAGGATCGCCGGGAGATGGCCGAACGACAGTGCGCCGATCAGCATGCCGGGGACGATCTTGTCGCACACTCCGAGCAGCAGCGTGCCGTCGAACATGTCGTGCGAAAGAGCAACGGCGGTGGCCATCGCGATCACTTCGCGGCTGAAGAGCGACAGCTCCATGCCCGCGCGGCCCTGGGTGACGCCGTCGCACATGGCGGGCACGCCACCGGCGAACTGCGCGACGCCCCCGGCGCCGCGGACCGAGACCTTGAGCCAGTCCGGGTACTCCTTCAGTGGCTGGTGCGCGGAAAGCATGTCGTTGTACGACGAGATGATCGCGACACCCGGCATCCGCATGGCGCGCAGGGCTTCCCTGTCGGCGCCTTCGAAAGCGGCGAAACCGTGCGCGAGGTTGCTGCAGGCGAGGCCGCGGCGGACCGGGCCTTCGGCGTGCGCGGCGGCCGTCCGCTGGAGATACGCGGCCCGCGTGGGGGAGCTGCGTTCGGCGATGCGGGCCGTCACCGCGGCGACGGTCGGGTGGATCTGGGCGTGGCGGTCGGTACGGGTAGTGCTCATCTGGTGTCTCCGGCTCGGATCACTGTTCACTGGTCAGTGGTGGTCCGGCGGACGGCGGCGCTGACGTCGCTGGGTCGTGACAGTCGACACGCTACCCGGAGAACCCACCAGTATCAAAATCGATTCAGAAGATCTTGAAACGTGACCCCGATCACGTGCGAAACGCAGGGTGTGCTACTTGTCACAATGCACATCGCACGGCAGAGTCGGTAGTGCACCCGGACCCGCCGTCCGGCTCTGCCGACGAACGACTCGGAGGTTACCGATGTCCACCACCGAAATCATGGAGCTTCGTCGAACTATCGCGCAGCTCAGGCAATGCGTGGGCGCGTTGCGTGCCCGATACGGCGACGCGTCCGCGGTCCGCAGGCTCGCGAACGATGTCGAACGGCTGGACATCGACGCGTCCGAGCTCGACGCGGCCATACCGCCCGTTCCCGCCCAAGCGAAAGGCGTGGACAGAGTCGTCGTCCCGGACACCCCGTACGACCCGGCGCTCTGGCAAGGGGCCGATGACGAGGGTGTCGGCGGCTACAAGCGCGACCAACGGTGAGCGCGCCTGCCGGCAGCGAAGCCGGCCAGGCGAACACCGGAGTACACGCACCGTCGAGGGCCAGCATCTCGCAGCGCACGCTGCGCACCGATCGCTGGTGGTTGTCGCCACTCCTGACCACGTTGGGGCTGGCGACCTTCGTCGTTTACGCGACGATCCGGTCTTTTGTGCGAACGGCGTACTGGGTGCCGGAATACCACTATCTGACGCCGTTCTATTCCCCGTGCCTGAGCGATTCCTGTGTCGCCGGATCGTCGCATTTCGGCACGCCGTTCGGTGAATTGCCCGGAATCATCCCGCTCGGCTTCGTCGTGTTGCCGTTCCTGCTCGGCTTCCGGCTGACCTGCTATTACTACCGCAAGGCGTACTACCGGTCGGTGTGGATGTCGCCACCGGCCTGCGCGGTGGCAGAGCCACACGCGAAGTACACCGGTGAGACCCGGCTGCCGCTGATCATCCAGAACGTGCACCGGTACTTCTTCTATGTGGCACTGGTGGTTTCGCTCATCAACACCTACGACGCGATCACCGCGTTCCACGGTTCCGGCGGCGGGTTCGGGTTCGGGCTGGGTAACGTAGTGCTGCTCGTCAACGTGGTGCTGCTGTGGGCGTACACCCTTTCCTGTCATTCGTGCCGCCATGTCACGGGTGGGCGGCTGAAACATTTCTCGAATCATCCCGTCCGATATTGGATCTGGACACAGGTGACAAAACTCAACACCCGGCACATGGCGCTCGCCTGGACGACGCTCGGCACACTCACGCTCACCGATCTTTATGTGATGCTCGTGGCCAGCGGCGCTCTGACGGATCTGCGCTTCGTTAATTAGCCACAGTGTTAATCAGTCAGGGTGTTAATCGGTCACAGTGTTAGTTAGACACAGTTTAAATAGAGGATTAAGATTTTGACAAAGGCGTCAACAGAGGTGGCTATTTCATGACCGAGGTCGAACGGCACAACTACGACGTGGTGGTGATCGGCGCCGGTGGTGCCGGCCTGCGTGCGGTCATCGAAGCCAGGGAACAGGGCTTCAGCGTCGCTGTGGTGTGCAAGTCGTTGTTCGGCAAAGCGCATACGGTCATGGCCGAAGGTGGCTGTGCGGCGTCGATGGGCAATGCCAACGAAAACGACAACTGGATGGTCCACTTCAAGGACACCATGCGTGGTGGCAAGTTCCTGAACAACTGGCGGATGGCCGAACTGCACGCCAAGGAGGCGCCGGACCGCGTCTGGGAACTGGAGACCTATGGCGCGCTGTTCGACCGCACCAAGGACGGCCGGATCAGCCAGCGCAACTTCGGCGGCCATACCTATCCGCGCCTCGCGCACGTCGGTGACCGGACCGGTCTCGAACTGATCCGCACCATGCAGCAGAAGATCGTTTCGCTGCAGCAGGAGGATTTCAAGGAGACCGGCGACTACGAAGCCCGGATCAAGGTCTTCGCCGAGTGCACGGTCACCGAGTTGCTCACCACCGACGGCCGGATCTCCGGCGCGTTCGGTTACTGGCGGGAGAGCGGGCGGTTCATCCTGTTCGAGTCGCCTGCTGTGGTGCTGGCGACAGGCGGGATCGGCAAGTCGTTCAAGGTCACCTCGAACTCGTGGGAGTACACCGGCGACGGTCACGCGCTGGCGCTGCGGGCCGGGGCGAACCTGATCAACATGGAGTTCGTGCAGTTCCACCCGACGGGCATGGTCTGGCCGCCGAGTGTGAAGGGCATCCTGGTCACCGAAGGCGTTCGCGGTGACGGCGGGGTGCTCAAGAACAACGAGGGCAAGCGCTTCATGTTCGAGTACGTGCCCGACGTCTTCAAGGGCCAGTACGCGGAAAGCGAAGAAGAGGCCGACCGCTGGTACGAGGACCAGGAGAACAACCGGCGGACACCGGATCTCCTGCCTCGTGACGAGGTCGCCCGCGCGATCAACTCGGAGGTCAAGGCCGGGCGTGGATCTCCGCACGGCGGCGTCTTCCTGGACATCGCCAGCCGCCTGCCGGTCGAGGAGATCAAGAAGCGGCTGCCGTCGATGTATCACCAGTTCAAGGAGCTGGCCGACGTCGACATCACCGCCGAGCCGATGGAAGTCGGCCCGACGTGCCACTACGTGATGGGCGGCATCGAGGTCGACCCGGACACCGCCGCGGCGAGTGTGCTCGGCCTGTTCGCCGCCGGTGAGTGTTCCGGCGGGATGCACGGCTCCAACCGGCTCGGCGGCAATTCGCTGTCCGACCTGCTGGTGTTCGGCCGCCGCGCGGGTCTCGGCGCGGCGAAGTACGTGAGTGACCTGACGGAACGGCCGGTGGTTTCCCAGTCCGATGTGGACGCCGCCGCGAAGATGGCGCTCGCGCCGTTCGACCCGCCGGCCTCGGGTGTCGAGGAAAACCCGTACACGCTGCACACCGAACTGCAGCAGTCGATGAACGATCTGGTCGGCATCATCCGCAAGGCCGAGGAGATCGAAAAGGCGCTGGCGAAGCTGGAAGAGATCAAGCAGCGGATCCTGCAGGTCACCGTCGAAGGCCACCGGCAGTTCAACCCGGGCTGGCATCTCGCCGTCGACCTCCGGAACATGCTGCTCGTCAGCGAGTGCGTCGCCGAGGCCGCGCTGAAACGCACCGAAAGCCGCGGCGGGCACACCCGGGACGACCATCCGGGTATGGATGCCCAGTGGCGCAACAGGTTGCTCGTCTGCAGCGTCAGCGGCGGGGACAATTCGGTGGTGCCCGACGTGACGATCGAAATGAAGCCCCAGGAACCCATGCGTGACGACCTGATGGCACTGTTCGACCTTCCCGAGGTGGAGAAGTACTACACCGAGACCGAACTGGCCGGGCATCCCGGGAGGAAGTCATGACCTACAAGGCGAGCTTCCGAGTCTGGCGCGGGGACACCGACGGTGGCGACCTGCGGGACTACCAGGTCGAGGTGAACGAAGGCGAGGTCGTTCTCGACATCATCCACCGCCTGCAGGCCACCCAGGCGTCCGATCTCGCGGTGCGTTGGAACTGCAAGGCTGGCAAGTGCGGCTCGTGCTCCGCCGAGATCAACGGGCGGCCGCGGCTGCTGTGCATGACCCGGATGTCGACGTTCGCCGAGGACGAGGTCGTCACGGTGACCCCGATGCGGAGCTTCCCGGTGATCCGCGACCTGGTGACCGACGTGTCGTTCAACTACACCAAGGCACGCGAAGTCCAGTCGTTCACCCCGCCGCCCGGCCTCAAGCCCGGCGAGTACCGGATGCAGCAGGTCGACGTCGAGCGCTCGCAGGAGTTCCGCAAGTGCATCGAGTGCTTCCTGTGCCAGAACACCTGTCATGTCGTGCGCGACCACGAGGAGAACAAGGAGTCGTTCTCCGGGCCGCGGTACCTGATGCGGATCGCCGAGCTCGAAATGCATCCGCTTGATCAGGCGGACCGGCGCGATGTGGCGCAGGACGAGCACGGGCTCGGGCTGTGCAACATCACCAAGTGCTGCACCGACGTGTGCCCGGAAGGCATTCACATCACCGACAACGCGCTGATCCCGATGAAGGAGCGGGTCGCCGACAGGCGGTACGACCCGATCGTCTGGCTGGGCAACAAGCTCTTCCGGAGAGGCTGAGAAGTGGGGGCACTTTCTCGCTAAGGTGCCCCCAGCGTCGCGCTGTAAACGGCGAAGGTGGGCGAGGCCAGCAGGTCCGCCCAGAACTCTTCGCCGCGTTCCGCTACCGCCTCGGCCGGAACCGCCACCGGATGTCGTTGGACACCAACGAACCTGCCGCGTTCCAGAGCTGCTTCGACCACGCCGGGCGGCCAGATGAACGTCTCGAACTCGAACGGCGGGTCGACCAGGACTCGGACCTGCCAGCTTTCACGGCCTTCGGATTCGCCGGTCCGGACGGTGGTCATGCCGTAGGGCGAATACCGAGCCAGGACTTCCCTGTCGACGTCGGGGTTGGGGAAGAGCACGACAAGCGTGCCGCCCGCGGCGAGGTTCGCGGCGAGACCGGCGAGCATCTCGTCGAGCGCGGTTTCCCCGGCAGCGTAGCCCAGTAGCCAGACAGCGGTGACGACGTCGAACGAGCCCATCTTCGGCAGCCGTACGGCGTCGTAGAGCTCGTAGGAGATGCCCAGCGGATCCCGTTCTTCGACGCGCTGTGCGTACGCGACCATCTCCGACGACGAATCGACACCGGCGACGCGACGCGCGCCCGCGTTCCTGAAGAGCCTGGGGTAGAAGCCCGAACCACTGCCGACGTCCAGTACCGACTTGCCGGTCAGGGTGGGCAGCGCGGACATCAGCGTGGTCTGCTCGGCGAGTCCGACCGGGAGGCGCTTGACCTCTTCGTAGCGCCCGCCGATCGCGTCGTACTGGTCCGCCACCCGATTCTCCTTCGCACGTAAGGGATACGTGCTTCCGACGCTACCCTCCGAAAACGACTCAGGGGGCCTTTCGCAGGAAAGGCCCCCTGAGTCGTTGTGGCTCTACGTAAGGATCAGAGTCCCACGCCACCCGTCGCGGCACCGTCGGCGATGTTCTTCGCCTTGGTGTCGGTCAGTTCGATGTGCTTCTTACTGCGCCGGTTGCGCTTCTCGAGGTAGGTCGCGAGCCCGGTCAGCAGCAGGCACATCGCGATGTAGATCGCACCCGCGACGATCGTGCTCGGCACGATCGGCCGGCCGAACTGACCCTGCGAGCCGATGAAGCGCGCGTAGTACAGCAATTCGGGGTAGGTGATCAAGAAGCCGAGCGCGGTGTCCTTGAGCAGCACCACGAGCTGGCTGATGATCGTCGGGAGCATCGCCCGGATCGCCTGGGGGAGCAGGACGGTGATCATGACCTGCGTCTTGCGCATGCCCAGCGCGTATGCGGCTTCCGCCTGGCCTTTGGGCAGCGCCTGAATGCCCGCCCGGAAGATCTCGGCCAGCACGGAACCGTTGTAGAGCGTCAGCCCGAGGACGACCGCGACGAACGGTGTCGTCTTCGTGCCGATCATCGGCAGGCCGTAGTAGAAGACGAACATCAGGATGAGCAGCGGGATCGCGCGGAAGAACTCCACGACGACCGCGGCGCTACCGCGAATCCAGGCGTGCTCGGAAAGCCTGCCGATCGCGAAGACAGCACCGAAGATCAAGGCGAGTACGGCACCGAGGGCGAAAGCCTGCAGCGTCGCGAGGACGGCGCTGACAAGATCCTCCTGAACCTGCTTGTACTGCAGCCAATCCCATTTTTTGGCGGTGAACTGGCCGCTGTCGTAGAAGCGGTAGAGGACGAACGCGATCAACCCGGCCAGTGCCACGGAGCCGACGACGGCGAGCAGCCGGTGCCGGACGCGGGCCTTCGGGCCCGGGATGTCGAACATGACAGTGCTCATCGGGAGACGCTCCAGCGCTTTTCAAGGCTCCGCTGCACGAACGAGAGAACCGAAACCAGGATGATGAAGCCGAACGCGACCCACAGCAGGCCGATGAACTGGTTGTAACCGCGTTCGGAGAGGTACTGCCGGATGGCTCCGGCTTCGGCGACCGAGAACCCCGCCGCGATGGTGGTGTTCTTCAGCAGCGCGATCAGGGTGCTGATCAACGGCGGTACCACCGAACGAAGTGCCTGGGGAAGCACGATCTGACCGATGATCTGCCCGAAGCCCAGCCCGAGCGCCCGGCCGGCCTCGGCCTGCCCGATCGGGACGGTGTTGATGCCCGACCGCACTACCTCGCAAATGAACGCCGAGGTGTACACCGTCAGCGAGACGACCGCAGCGGTGAAGTAGCTGAGCTCGACGATCTTCAGCAGGGGATAGGCGAAGACGAAGAACGCGAAGACCAACGTCAAGGGAGTATTGCGGACCACCATGACATAGGTGGTCCCGGCGGCGCGGAACACCGGTACGGGACTCACGCGCATCATGGCGAGGATCGTGCCCAGGATCAGGCTGCCGACGGCGGCGAGCGCGAAGAGTTCGATCGTGGTGAGGAAAAACGGGCCAAAGATGTTTAGGTTGTCGAGCAGGACGTCCATCGAGCCTTCCCCGCTGCCGTGGCTGGTGGTGTTGGTGGTTAAGAGAGTGGCCGGCGGACTTTGTGTCCACCGGCCACTTCTGGTCTATCGCTGTCAGTACTTGACGAGAGTCGGCTTCGTCGCGGTCGAACCGGACTTGCCGAGCGTGGCGTCGTAGATCTTCTGCCAGGTGCCGTCGTCCAAGGCCTTCTGCACCGCGTCGTTGATCTTGGCGCGCAGCGCGGTGTCGTCCTTGCCGAGGCCGATGCCGTACGGCTCCTTGGAGAACGTCTTGCCGACGACCCTCAGGGTGTCCGGGTCCTGTGCGGCGAAGCCCTTCAGGATGGCGTCGTCGGTGGTGACCGCGTCGACCTCCTTGGTCAGCAGCTTGTCGACGCACTGCGAGTAGCCCTGGAACTCGACGATGTTCGCCGGCTCGGTCAGGTTCTGGTCGCGGACACGCTGGATCGGCGTGGAACCGGTGACCGAGCAGACCTTCTTGCCCTTGAGGGTGTCCGGACCGGTGATGGACGCGTCGTCCTTGCGGACGAGCAGGTCCTGACCGGCCTCGAAGTACGGACCGACGAACGAAACCTGCGTCTTGCGCTTGTCGGTGATCGTGTAGGTGCCGACGTAGTAGCTGACGTCACCGTTCGAGATGGCCTGCTCGCGGTTGGCCGACGGGACCGGCTTGTAGTCGATCTTGTCTTCACCGAAGCCGAGGCTGGCCGCGACCATCTTGGCAATCTCCACGTCGAAACCGGAGTATTTGCCGGTCGTCGGGTCCTTGAGGCCGAGGCCTGGCTGGTCGTCCTTGACCCCGAGGGTGAGCTTGCCGGCGCTCTTGGCTTTGGCGAACGCCGGCGAACCGGCCACGTCCACGTTCTGCGCCACGGTGTAGGTCGGCAGGGTGGCGGCGTTGGTCGCGCCACCGGGCGCGGCGGTGTCCGGAGTGCCTTCCTTGCCACAGGCGGTCAGTGCAAGACCACCGACGAGCAGTCCCACCGCGAGGGTGCGGATCCTCATGTGAATTTCTCCCCTTGATCGTCGATGCGGACTTACCCGCACCGCGGAACGAAGTGTGCCGGATCCACTGCGTGCATCCGATCGTGTGCGCGTCCAACAGAACGCGCGCCAAACCTGTCAGTGGGTCAGGATCTTGCCGAGGAAGTCCTTGGCCCGATCGGACTTCGGCTTCGTGAAGAATTCGTCCGGAGTGGTGTCCTCGACGATTTCCCCGTCGGACATGAACACCACTCGGTGTGCGGCGCGGCGGGCGAAGCCCATTTCGTGGGTGACGACGAGCATGGTCATGCCGTCCTTGGCGAGGCCGGTCATCACGTCCAGCACCTCTTGGACCATCTCCGGGTCCAAAGCGGACGTCGGCTCGTCGAACAGCATCACCTTGGGGCGCATGGCCAGTGCCCTGGCGATCGCCACGCGCTGCTGCTGCCCGCCGGAAAGCTGGGCCGGGTATTTGTCGGCCTGATTGGAGATGCCGACTCGCTCGAGCAGTTCCATCGCGCTCTTGCGCGCTTCGGCCGCGTTCGTCTTGCGGACCTTCTGCGGCGCGAGCATCACGTTTTCGACGATGGTCTTGTGCGCGAACAGGTTGAACGATTGGAAGACCATGCCGACGTCGGCGCGCAACGCCGCGAGGGCCTTGCCTTCCGACGGCAGTGCCTGGCCGTCCACAGCGATCTCGCCCGAGTTGATCGGTTCGAGCCTGTTGATCGCCCGGCACAACGTCGACTTGCCGGAGCCAGAAGGGCCGAGCACAACGACCACCTGGCCCCGAGGCACCTCGAGGTTGATCTCCTTGAGCACATGCAGATCGCCGAAGTACTTGTTCACGGCGGCCGCCTTGATCATCGGCGGCACCGTCGGCGCGGCGGTCATCTAGCCTCCACGAGCGTTTTCTAACCGGTTTGTGTCAAAGTAGCGAGCACGATGGCGGAAACCTACTCCCGCCGAACACGTTGTAAAGCCCGCTTGAGCAATACTTAGGGTTTCAACTGTGTCACACGATCACCCTGTGCACGATCGGACACGCGTGCGGAGGGCGGAGGGGCAAGCGTGCGGGTACTGCTCGTGGAGGACGACGACCGGGTGGCGAGTGCGCTTACGCCTGCACTCGCGCGCCGTGGCCTGGCAATCAAGCGACTCGCGTCGGGGGCAGGTGTGCTCGAACGGGTGCACGAAGTCGACGTCGTGCTGCTTGACCTGGGCCTTCCCGATATCGACGGCATGGTGCTGTGCCGTCAGATCCGGGCCATCAGCGACGTCGCGGTGATAGTCGTGTCCGCGCGGGGCGAAGTGGACGATCGCATCATGGGGCTGCGCGCCGGAGCGGACGATTACCTGGTCAAGCCCTATGACGTCGACGAATTGGTGGCCAGGGTCGAGGCGGTGCGCCGCCGCCGTGTCGAACGCATCGCGGCGGCTGCCCCGGCGTCGGCGGGCGTGGTGTATCTCGGCGACGTCAAGGTCGATCTGGACCGCCACGAGGTCACTGTGAGTGATCGGGTCGTCGCGCTCTCACGCAAGGAGTTTCAAGTGCTCGCGCTGATCGTCATGGCGCGAGGCTCGGTCTGTACCCGCGATCATGTGCTCAACGAAGTGTGGGGAAGGTCGGGCCCGGCGGAAAGCCGTTCGCTCGACGTGCACGTCGCGACCCTGCGGACCAAGATCGCACGGCCCGCACTCGTCGAGACGGTCCGCGGTGTCGGCTACCGGCTGGCGGCGGCCCCGGACGAGCCCGGCGAGAACTAGTGCGGGTCCGACTTCAGGGAATCGTGCTTTCACTGGTGGCGCTGCTCGTGTTCGGGCTCGGCGTGCCGCTCGCGCTCACCGTCGCCGCCAGCGTGCACCAGTCGCTTTTCCTCGACCGGCTGACCGACACCGCGCGGTTCGCCTCGCTCGCGCAGCGGCCGCTCGTGGACGACAGGCCGGAGCAGCTCAACAGCGAATTGCAGCGTTACGCCCAGGTGTACGGCGCTTCGAGCATGGTGCTCAACCAGGACGGCGCCCCTTCGTCGACGTCGGCGGAGGTGGGCGCGCCGCCACCGTTCGACCTGGCCGACCCTGGTATCTCGTCGTACGTGCGCGCGGCGCTCGCCGGACGGCACTCCGAGCCGGGGCCGTTGCTGACGCCGTGGGACGCCGAACCGATGGTGCTCGCCGAGCCGATCCTGATCGACGGCGAGGTCCGAGGCGCGGTCGTCACGGTTTCGCCCACGGACAACGCGCGCACGGAGCTGCTGTGGTGGTGGCTGCTGCTCGCGGCGGGCGGCGTCCTCGCCTTCGTGCTGTCGCTACTGGTCGCGCTTCCGGTGGTGCGGTGGATCCTGCGGCCGGTCCACCGGCTCGACGAAGCGACGGATTCGCTCGTCGCGGCGGTGGTGGCGGGCAGGGAAGCCGAGCGAGTCGGCGACAGCAGCGGTCCACCCGAACTGAGACAGCTGGGCCTTTCGTTCGACCGGATGGCGGCCAGTGTCGGCGAGGCGCTCGCCGCGCAGCGCGCATTCGTCGCGGATGCTTCCCACCAGCTTCGCAACCCACTGACCGCGTTGAAGCTGCGGCTCGGCATCCTCGACGGGCATGTGGACGCCGAGGCGGACGAGCATCGCGAGGCGGCGGTGGCCGAAGCGAACAGGCTCAACCAGATCCTCGACGGGCTGCTCTCGATGGCCAGGGCGGAGGCCTCCGACGGTGAGCTCGTGACCGTCGACGTCGATACTTCCGTCGCAGACAGGGTCGCCGACTGGCGCGTGGTGGCCGACGCCCGCGGCGTCGGCCTGGAAACCAGCGGGCTCGGCGACGGGATCCAAGCGCTCGCCCCGCCGCGCGGAGTAGAGGTCGTCCTGGACGCGCTGCTCGACAACGCGCTGAAGTTCAGCGGGCCGGGCAGCGTCGTCGAGGTGTCACTGGTGACCGAGGATTCCAAGGTCACGCTGGCCGTGCGCGACCACGGCCCTGGCCTGCGCCCCGACGAGCTGGAGCGAGCCGCAGACCGGTTTTGGCGTAGCTCCGCGCATCAGAACGTGACGGGTTCCGGCCTCGGGCTGGCCATCGTCACGCAGGTGGCGGCCAGGGCCGGCGGCGAAGCACGGCTGGACCTGCCCGAAGGCGGCGGCCTGCGCGTGACCGTCGAGCTGCCACTCAAGGTTTGATGCTCCGGTAGTACCGCAGGGCCCCTGGATGCAGCTCCAGCGGTGCCGTTTCGATCGCCGGGCGGACGTCGATCGACAATGCCGCGCGGTTCGCCGCGACCAGTGCCGGCCGGGCGTCGAACAGCCCGCGGACCAGTGCTTCGGCTTCGTCGTCGGACATCGCCGAGGACACCAGCAGGAAGTTGGACACGACCAGTGTCGTGATCGGCTTGCCGCTGTCGAGCTGGTAGGTCGACGCCGGGATGGTCGCGGCGCGGTAGACCTCGTTCGCCTGCAGCATCTGGGGCAGCACGTCGGCGATGTCGAGCAGCCGCAGCTTGACCGAGATGTTCTTGTCGCTGATCGCGCCGGTCGGGAGGCCACCGGACCAGAACACGGCGTCGACCTCGTCGCGGCCCAGCGCGTCGAACGCCTCGGTCAGCCCGAGGTTCTTGTGGACGACGTCGTCGTAGGAGCCCAGTCCGACCGTGACAAGCTTCTTCGCGATCACCGCGACCCCGGAATCCGGCGAACCGACCGCGACCGTGCGGCCGCGGAGCATCGAGATCGAGGTGATGGGGGAGTCGTTCCGGACGACCACGTGCAGATAGTCGTCATAGATGCGCGCGAGCGCGACGAACTTGGTTCCCTGGCCGGGCTGGTTCGCGTTCGCGGCGACGTCGGCCGCGCTGAACCCCACGTCCGCCCGGCCGTCCTTCAGACGCTGGACGTTGTCCGGCGATCCGGCGGTCATCTGGACCTCAGGCTGGCCGATGTCCATCTGCGTCGCCCACGCCGAGGCGAGCGGCTGGGCGAGCTGGTAGTAGACGCCGCCGCCGGTGCCCGCGGCGATGCGCACGCGGAGCCCGGTGAAATCGGAGCCACAGGAGCTGAGCAGGCCACACACCGCGAGGACCGCCATCGAGAGTGCCCCACGCCTGCTTCTGATCCTGCGCAGTCCGATCATGCGCAGATGGTGTCAGACATCGCCGCCGGATGGTTGTGCCCGGCGCGATGGCGGGCCGGTGAGACGCGTAGGCTCGGATGCTGATGAACGCGCGTACTTACGAGATCCGCACCTTCGGCTGCCAGATGAATGTGCACGACTCCGAACGGCTCGCCGGTCAGCTGGAAGGCGCCGGCTACGTCCGGTCCGAAGCCGATGGCAAGCCCGACCTGATCGTGTTCAACACCTGCGCGGTTCGGGAGAACGCCGACAACAAGCTGTACGGCACGCTCGGGCAGATCCGGCCGCTGAAGAAGGCCAACCCCGACCTGCAGATAGCGGTCGGCGGCTGCCTCGCGCAGAAGGACCGCGGCGAGATCGTCAAGCGCGCGCCCTGGGTCGACGTCGTGTTCGGCACGCACAACATCGGATCGCTGCCGACGTTGCTGGAGCGCTCTCGCCACAACGCCGAGGCACAGGTGGAAATCCTGGAGTCGCTCGAGACCTTTCCCTCGACGCTGCCGGCCCGCCGCGAGTCCGCGTATGCCGGCTGGGTGTCGATTTCGGTGGGCTGCAACAACACCTGCACGTTCTGCATCGTGCCGGCGCTGCGCGGCAAGGAACGCGACCGACGTCCCGGAGACGTGCTCGCCGAGGTCGAAGCGCTCGTCGCCGAGGGCGTGCTCGAAGTGACCCTGCTCGGACAGAACGTGAACTCCTACGGCGTCGAATTCGGTGACAGGCTCGCGTTCGGCAAGCTGCTGCGCGCCTGTGGCACGGTCGAGGGCCTGGAGCGCGTCCGTTTCACTTCGCCGCACCCGGCCGCGTTCACCGAAGACGTGATCGACGCGATGGCGGAGACACCGAACGTGTGCCACCAGCTGCACATGCCGCTGCAGTCCGGTTCGGACAGACTGCTCAAGGAGATGAAACGCTCCTACCGGTCGGCCAAATACCTGGGCATCCTCGACAGGGTCCGCGAATCCATGCCCGACGCGGCGATCACCACCGACATCATCGTGGGCTTCCCCGGCGAGACCGAAGAAGACTTCCAGGCCACGCTGAACGTCGTCCGGCAGGCACGGTTCGCCAATGCCTATACCTTCCAGTACTCAAAGCGGCCGGGCACGCCCGCCGCGGAGATGGACGGGCAGCTGCCCAAGGAAGTCGTGCAGGAGCGGTTCGAACGGCTCATCGCGCTGCAGGACGAACTGGCGTGGCAGGAGAACAAGAACCTGGTCGGCCGCAAGGTCGAACTGCTGGTGGCTTCCGGTGAAGGCCGTAAAGACGCCGCGACGCACAGGATGAGCGGCCGCGCCCGCGACGGCAGGCTTGTGCACTTCGCCCCGGAAGGCCCGGTCATCGACCGCTCGGTTCGTCCCGGCGACATCGTCGAAACCATGATCTCCTATGGCGCGCCACACCACTTGGTGGCCGACGGTGAACTGATTTCCCACCGGCGGACCAGTGCCGGTGACAATGTTGAAGCCGGGTTGCGGCCCAAGACGAACGGCGTCGGCTTAGGCCTGCCGTCGTTCGGCGCGCCGGCCGTTCAGCCCGCGACCACGAGTGGGTGTGCGCTATGAGTGATGCCGGAGCCGTCAACAACGATTCGAGGCGACTGGACGAGCTGGCCGCGGAGATCGACGAGGTCGGGGAGAAAGCGGCCCGGGTCGTCGAACTCGGCCGTCGCGGTTTCACGATCGCGTTGTGCACCTTCGTGCTGATCATCGGCCAACTGCTGCCGTGGGTCGGTGATCACGTCGGCTGGCAGGTGCTGGTCGGACAGGGCGGCAGCGCCATTCCGCAGCTGTTCGCGGTGACGTCGACGGTCGTCGGGGTCCTGGGTTCGGCGCTGACACTGGCGACGCGGCGGTGGGTGTTCGCCTGGGCGTGCGCCATCGGCGGCTGGTTCGCCAGTGTCGACGGGGTGCTGGCCATCTGGTCGCAGCAGTCCTCGCACGCCAACGGCGCGGTGGGAGCCGGGCCGGGGATCGGGCTGGTCATCGCGTGGATCGCGACGATCTTCCTAGCCGTGCAATGGATGCGCACCGCGTGGTCGCGCACGTAACTGTGTTTGCCGGGGGCGGCCCTGCTCCCGTGAACCTGGCCTTCGGCGAGCGCGCGCGGTGAAGACTTCCCGGCCGTGGTCTGCCGTAAGTCGCTGTGGCTGAGTTTCAAGCAAAAGCCCGCGTGGCTGGGTTTTGTGGCGCCCTGGTGACATAGGTCGACATTTGACGCCGCGCGTGGTATACAGGTTACTGCATACAGTATACTCCATGAATGGGGTGGCGACCATGTCCGTTCCGGTAATGCGACCGACGTCACGCGAGATCCGCGACTTCTACGGTCGGCGGTATCGCGTAGGGGAAAGCGATCGTGACTTGGTGGGGCGGTCCCGGACGGTCATGCTGTGGGCCGCCTGGGCCGCGATGCTCGCGGCGAGCCTGGGGCAATACGGTTTCGGCGCGCTGATCCCGGTCTTGAGCGGCAGCCATGGCTGGACGTCGCCGCAGGCGTTCTGGGTGCTCGCCGTCTGGGTCCTGTGCCAGAGCATCGCGGTGTATCCGGCGGCGAAAATGCGGACACGGTGGGGGTTGCCGCCGGCCGCGACGATGTCGGCCGGGGCGGTGCTGTGCGCGACCGGACTGGTAACGCTCGGCGGGTCCGGCAGTTTCACCGTCGTACTGGTGAATCACGCGGTGCTCGGCGGCATCGGGGCCGGGCTGATCTACGGGACCTCGCTCAGTGTGGTGGCGAACTGGTACCCGGAGCGGCCGTCCCGGATGGCTTTCGTCAGTGGCGCTTTCGCCTACGGGTCCGTGCCCTTCATTCTGCTGGCAGGACGGTTCTCCGGCACGGAGAACATCGGGACATTCCTGTCGCTGACCGGACTCGTCGTGCTGACCGTGGTCGTCGCGGTGGCGCTGGTGCTCAAGGATCCGCCGGAGTACTGGTGGCCTGCGCACGTCGACCCGCGGACGTGGGCGCTCGACGGATCCGTCAACGCGGGGCTCCGCAACAATCGTCCCGCCATCCGGCGCTACACGCCGGGCGAGATGGTGAAGTCCCCGACATTCGTGCTGCTGGCCGTGGCGGTGACCTGCGTCGCGACAGTGACGATGTTCGACATCGCCTACCTCGCGGTGTTTTCCGTGGAAAGCGGCTGGGGCACGGGTTTCGCCGCGGTGGCGATCGCGGTCTTCGCCGGCGCCGGTGGCGTCATCCGGAGTTCGGCGGGCTGGGCTGGCAATCTCTTCGGCCGTCGCCGGGTCGTGCGGGTCGCGCTGATTTTCGGGGGAGCCGGTCAGGTGGCGCTGCCGCTGGCGGCGGAGCACGGGTCGGCAGCGTTGCTGCTGATCGCGTGCGGCCTGGCCGGGGCGAGCACCGGGACCTGGTACGCCGTGCTGCCGGGCTTGGCCGAGGCGCACTTCGGCGAGCGGCCGGGGATGCCGATTTTCGGGCTGTTATATGGGGCGAAGGCGGCCGGCGGGTTCCTCGGCGCGGCGCTCGCGACGTTCGTCGCCGGGGCTTCGGGCTTCACCGTCGCGGCCGTGTTGAGTTTCGTGGCCGTCGTGTTCGTCGGCCGCCTGCGCCAGCCGGGCCGTCCCAAGCTGACCCTCCCGCTCTGATGTCGCGCTGTTTTTTCGGCGGGTTTGCGCGCTGTGGTTTGTCGTCTGCGTATGGGGGGACGTACGAAAGACCCCCGGGGACGCGGCCGTGCTGAGATTTGTGACGGTCGTGTTTGTCGGCCGCCTGCGCCCGCAGCTCTGATCGCGCGCACTTAGGCGAGAAGGTGCGGCGAGCTGTTGCGGCTTAGCCGTGGCATGAGTCCTGAGGTTTGCTCGGCATCACTGTGTTTTTGGCGGTCCTGCGCGCTGACGGCTTCGCGTCGCCAGGGCGTGACCAGGTGCGGAAATTGCGGTTTTGTGGTTTGCGCCCTGCCGCCGCGAAACCGTGGGCCTCCGGCCGAAAGAGGGCGCGCGTGGTGGTTTTTTCGCCTGCCGCCCAACGGGTTTACTGCGGTAGCTCGAGACTTAGCGGCCGCATGTCTTGCACCAAAAGTGGACCGGGCTTGTGGTTGGCCACGCGGGGCTTAGCCGTGGTTGCGGTGGCTCGAGACTTGCGTGCTGAAGGGACCTTTCGTACGAAAAGGTTCGTACGAAAAGTCCCTTCAGGGGGAGCCGTTGGAGGGGCTAGCGCGAGGCGCCGGCAAGGAGGGACGCGAGGACTTCGCGGGCCAGTTCGGCGGTGGCGCTGGGGGTCTTGCCGACCTTGACGCCGGCGGCCTCGAGGGCCTCCTGCTTCGCGGCGGCGGTGCCCGAGGAACCCGACACGATGGCGCCGGCATGGCCCATGGTCTTACCCTCCGGCGCGGTGAACCCGGCGACATAGCCGACGACCGGCTTGGTGACGTGGGCCTTGATGTAATCCGCGGCCCGCTCTTCGGCGTCACCGCCGATCTCACCGATCATCACGATGACCTCGGTCTCGGGGTCGTTCTCGAACGCCTCGAGCGCGTCGATGTGCGTGGTCCCGATGACCGGGTCCCCGCCGATCCCGATCGCCGTGGAGAAACCGA